>CAZQRW010000020.1:1418-33065 GCA_964596115.1 uncultured bacterium | reverse complement strand
AAAAACGAAAAGAGATTTTGATAATTTCATTATAACCTCCTTATAGATTCATATTGTTAAAATTTTATAGTAATTTATTTTATTTGTCAAGGGAAGAAACAAAAGATGAAGACGAAATATGAACTATCAAAATTATGAAAAAATGTATTGAATAAATCAAGAAGGGCATTAGTATTATAATAAACCGGAGAGGAGGAAGAAATGAAAGTAAAGTTTCTCTTTTTTACTGTCTTAATCTTAGGGGGATGTGGTGGGAAAGCAGTAATTAAGAAGGGCTCTGCAGTAATAATTCCTCAGTTTACTGCAGGGAGTATTTCAAGATATAATATAACGAGTATAACAGAGAATACAATGGAAATTCAAGGAACAAGTCATATTCAAACCTCAAGAGCAATGATCACTATTGATAATAGTGTTGATTCTATTAGTGGAGATATGGTATTCCAGAAATTTACTATTTCAAAAATTGAGGGAACTGTAGAGACACCTATGGGAATTCAACCAATCCCAAATCTGGATAAAATGGAAAGAAAGAGTATAAAAATTGTAACAACAAGGAATGGCAAGATTCAAAAGACAACAGATGGGAATACAGAAGATGATTTCGGAATAAATTTGAGAAATGTGGTGGAGTCATTTTATGATTTCTTGCCAGGGGGTATTGTTAATGTAGGCGACCAATGGGAGAGGAAGAAAAATGAGAATGATATAAAAGCTGATAATATATATAAATTTGAAGGCTTTAAGAATAAAAACAATGAGAGGATTGCTGTTATTACAGGAAAGGGGACTATAGAGATACATAAAAAAATTAACCAGGGCGGAGCTAATATAGAAATGAACCTCTCTGGAAATACAAAGTCGCGTATCTTCTGGTCTGTTGATAGTGGTAAGATTTCTCTTCATTCTGGTCATTATGGAATGGAGGGTAAAGGTAAGATCTCAGGCGCTATGGGAAACATAGACGTTACATTTTATATTGACCAGGATGTAACTATAAAACCAATACAATAGGAGGAAAAAATGAAAAGGTATCTGGTTTTACCGTTGTTTGTTTTTATTCTTTATTTTGGTTGTGCAAAACAGCACTATAACTACAGTTTTCTTCAGAATATTCAGCGAGAGAAATTTGGAAATGCGAATGCAGTTATTGTCTTTGACTCAACGAATATTTCACTTCAGAAAACAGGTAATTATGTAAAAAGCCAGCATAAACTTGTAAAGATACTCTCTATGAAGGGAAAGGCTGACTATTCAGAGGCATCTTTTGGATATTATCTTTCCTATGATACAGTTATGGTGGAACTGGCACGTGTGATAACGCCTGATGGCAAGGTTATAAATGTACCCCAGGATGATATCAAGGATGTTAAAATTCCTGCATTTGGTAAGTTTTTTCTACCAAATGTGAGGATGAAGAAGATCATTTTTCCTGACATTGTGGAAGGAAGTTCGGTTGAATATGTTATAAAAGACATTATGAGAAATCCCCCAATGGAAAATAACTTTGATGATATTGTGTTATTTGAAGATATGAATCCTATCTTATCAAAGGTATATGTTATTTCGAGCCCGATGGAATTGAAATGGAAGGTAAAAAACGATAATGAAAATATAGTTAAATTTACAAAGGAAAAAAAGAAGGATAATACTGTTTATAAGTGGTATGTAAGTGATGTTCCGGGTATTGTGAGAGAACCACTTATGCCACCTGTAACAGATGTTGCTAAAAAATTGCTTGTCTCTTCTGTTCCTTCCTGGAGGGTATGGTCAAGGTGGTATTATAATCTCTGTAAGGATAAATTTACAACAAATGATACTATGAACATTGTAATAGACAGTGTGCTTGCTGGCAAAAAATCAAGGGAAGACAGTATCAAGGCACTCTACTATTATGTCTCGAAGAATATACGGTATGTTGCTACCACGATGTCTGGAAAAAAAGGAGGGTATGAGCCTTTTCCAGCAATAAAGACATTTAGAGATAAATATGGTGTGTGCAGGGATAAGGCTGCCCTGCTTGCAGCTATGCTGAGGAAGGCTGGGTTTGAGGCATACACTGTGTTAACAAACCCCATAGCTTATGTAGAAAAAGATGTGCCTGTTGATCAGTTTAACCATGCTATTACAGCGGTGAGAAACAAAGATGGAAGTTTCCTATTTATAGACCCCACAGCAGAACACACCGTTGACTTTCTCCCTGGTTATGAACAGGGTAAGGGTGTCCTTGTTTGTGATGAAAAGGGAGAAGATCTTGAATATCTTCCCACTATTCCAGCAAAAAATAATCTTTTATTTATAGAAAATAAATCAGAAATTGACGATCAA
Organism: uncultured bacterium; assembly: GCA_964596115.1. Classification (GTDB taxonomy): domain Bacteria; phylum Hydrothermota; class UBA3072; order UBA3072; family B12-G15; genus CAZQRW01. The sequence continues at coordinate 30,737 of CAZQRW010000020.1, read as the reverse complement.
GGTAATTTAAAAGGAACGATGACATTCCGAATGAAGGGACTTATGGATATGTCATTCAGGGGTATGTTGTCTTATTATCCACCCGAAAGAATAAAACAGATATTTCAGCAAATTGCCAAGAGTATTTCGAATGATGCAGTTCTTGATACATTTTATTATTCGGATCCAGAGGATTTCTATAAACCCCTGGAAATTACCATCAGGATTCATTCACCTGACTACGCACTCATAACAGGAAAGATGATGAGTTTTCGCCCAGCTATGATGGGGGGTGGTGCAAGTTTTACCACAATGATGGGTGGTGGAAATCCCTTTGCCCTGGACAAAAGAAGATATCCTTTGTTTCTTTTTTCTACGATAGCAACTGAAACAGAAGGGTGTATTAAGATTCCAAAAGGTTATAAGGTTAAAATGTTACCGGAGGGCTATAAGGAAAATATCGGATTTTTCACAGGTATGAGTTCATATAAGAAAGGAAAAGGTTGCATAAGCTATAAGGTAGAGAGCGATTTCAATAAATTTCTAATTCTGCAGGAAGAGTATACTAAATTGAAGCAAATAGTTGACAAGATTACAAAATTGGGTAAGCAGGAGATTGTTTTGGAAAAATAGATAGGAGGTAAAAATGTTTTTATTAGTATTTTTTTTATTGGGGAGTTTTAATGCAGATATCAATCAATACAAGGGTGCATCAGGTGTAATTCTTCTGGACAGTACGGTCGTAAAGATACAAAAGGATAAAAAGATAGAGAAAGAAAGATTCTTACGTATAAAAATTTTGAGGGAAAAAGGGAGGGATGATTTTGGCGATATCAAGGAGAGATATGATAAAGAAACGCAGAAATTTAAGGTGATAACTGCAAGGACAATTTCTCCCTCTGGAAAGATTGTAAAGGTAGAAAAAGATGCTATATCTGATGTTAGTGCTCCAGAGGTGGGTGTTGCCACACAATACACAAACGTTTTAATGAAGGTTGTTTCTTTTCCTGCTCTTGAGCCAAATGCGATAATTGAATATCATTATAGAGTGAAATCAAAGAAGAAATCTGAGCACCCTTTTTCTGGTATGGTACTGTTTCAAGGAACTTCTCCCATACAGCAGAAAACATTCACAATAATTTTTCCAGAGGAAATGGAGACCAATTTCAGTGATAGGTATACAGGTTCAATTACGAAGAAAGAAAATAGAAAAAATGGGTTTGTGATGTATACTTACTGTATAAGGAATGTGGGTCGGATTCAGAAAGAACCATCTATGCCAGAAATTTCTGAGATAGCGCCAAGACTGGAATATACGTTTTATAAATCATATAACGAGTTTGGCAAATGGTATGGAGAGAATTTTTATGGAGCAGTTGGAGTCGGAAAGGATATTAAAAAAAAGGTCGATGAAATCGGAGGCAGGACAAGGGAAGAAAGAATTAAGAATATAGTTCTCTTTGTTAAGCAAAGGGTGAGGAGTGTAAATCTTTATTTTGGTGATGCAGGATACAAGCCACATAAGGCTTCAAAGGTGTTGAAAAATATGTATGGAGATCCACAAGATAAGGCTGTTCTTCTTGTTTCATTATTGAAAGCAATTGGGGTAAGGTCGTATCCAGTTCTTGTTACAGGTGAAAAGAGAAGATACTTTTCTCCTATTGGGCTTCCCTCTGTGCTCTTAGATAACAATGCTACACTCCCCGTACCCTCAAGATTTTCAGGTATTCTGGTTGCAGTGGAAAATGGGAAAACCTTAAAGTATTATGCACCTATGGAGAGGAATGGAAGACTCGGTTGGTTACCCTATATGTATCAGGGGAAAAAGAGTCTGATTGTTAAGAAGGATAGTACTAAACTTGTAATCCTTCCTATTCTTTCAGTAACAGAAAATATATCAAAGATATTTTTTAATGGAGAAATAGATGATAATGGAAACCTAAAAGGGGAGTTTCAGCTTAATGCAAGTGGAAGTGTGGATTATGTTCTGAGAAATCAGTTATGGGGAAAAAATAAGAAAGAATACGATATATTTTTTAAAGGCATTGTGAATGGAGTAATGTCTGGAAGCAGACTCATCTCCTATAATTTTTCGGATCCCGATGATATAACAAAGGATATGTCGATCAAAATTTCATTTGAATCACCTGGTTATGTTACGAAACAAGGTAATTTTTTCAGTGTTAATATTCCTATCCTTCATATATATGGGATGAATCCTCCTAACCTTTCTGTATTGAAAGAAAGAAAATATGATCTTATTCTTAATTCCAGGGGAAGTTATTGTTACAGCCTGAGTGTTAAGATTCCGCAGAATTTCAAGGTTTATTATACTCCTCCACAGGATTCACTTGAAAATGAAGAAGGTGAGTTTTCGTTCAAAACAAAAAAAGAGAATGATACTCTAAAATTCTTCGCAAAATTCATAAATAAGGAAAAAAGAATTCCTAAGGATAAATACAAGGAGTATAAAGATCTGCTTGAGAGATACTACAAGGGGAATATGTGGAAGATGATGTTTACAGAATAATATTAAGACTATAAATCCTTGGTCTAACTCTTAAGAAACTTTAATGCCTCACCAATAAGATATAGGGAGCCTGTAATAAGGATTGGTTTGTTTTTCATAAGCCCCAGATTTAGAGCATTTTTTATATTTTTCTTAAGGATTCCTCTTGCATTTAATTGAATTACTTTTTTTAGAATTTTCTCAGGCACTTGTGCCCTTCCTGATTCAATTTCTGTAATGATATAATCGTTCGAAAGTGATTTTAACTCCTTCAACATTTTCCCATATGGTTTTCTTTTGAGACAAGAAAAGATAATAATTGGTTTTACATCAGGAAATACTTCTTTGTATGTAGATACGAGCGCTTTGATCGATTTATAATTGTGTGCCCCGTCGAGAACAATTGGAGGCTCATTTGAAATTATTTGGAATCTCCCTTCCCAGTGGGCATTCTTCAGGGCATTTTTTGTCTTTTTCTTGTTTGTTTTTATACCAGATAATCTTGCACCAAGAATAGCAAGGATGGTATTTTCGGCCTGGTGTCTCCCTATTAGTCCTGTTTCCCATTCTTCGTTCTCAAATAGAAATTTTGTCCCCTTCTGAGATACAGACAAAACACTATATGGATAATCGATGCCTACGAAGGTTATTTTCCCTTTGGAGGAATGTTTCAATGAATTTCTTACGACGGGGCTCTGCTTTGCTGAAATAGTAGGTTTCCCTTTTCTTGTTATTCCTGCTTTTTCTCTTGCAATATCAATGAGCCTTTTTCCCAAAACATGGGTATGATCATATGAGATATCTGTTATAATGCTGAGGATTGGATCTACAACATTGGTGGCATCTAATCTCCCTCCAAGACCGACTTCTAATACAACTATATCTGTATTTTTCATTTTGAAATATAAGAAAGCAAGTGTCGTCAGGGTTTCAAAAACACTTCTATACCCACCTGTTCTTAAAGGATTTTTTGATATAATTCCTATTATATCAGCAAAGTCCTTTTTACTTATCCATTTGTTATTTATACGGATTCGTTCCCTTATATTTATAAGATGAGGAGAAATAAAGAGTCCCGTTTTGTAGCCATTCTGAATAAAAATTTTTGACAGTAAGTAGGAGGTGCTCCCTTTTCCCTTTGTCCCTGTGATGAGGATTGTCTTTATGTTTTTATGTGGAGAATCCAGAGCCTTCAGGTATCTTCTATAGCCCGATAAACTCTGAGGATATACAGGCTTTACTATTTTTTCCCGGTCGTAGAGGCTATTGATAAAATCTAATGCTTCCTTATAATTCACTCACTCTATTCCAACGGCGCAGGAGTTCCTTTAATACATTCTCCAGATAATTTAAAACATTTTCTTTAAATTCTTTTGCCTCTTTTATATTAAATCTTGGTTTACCCTCACCATTTTTATATGTAATTATGGAACCAGGAATAGGTATAGAATTTATGCCCCTATTGTAGAGATAGACGTCATCGTCGCTATAAAGTTCTTTTTTTACAAGCGATGGATCAATTGCAAGGATCATACCATTTTCGTCTATCCCTGCATGCGCCCCATGTTCACCAAAAAATTCCTCTGTAAGATCGTAAGTTAGTATCCACCAATGAATGACAGCAGCATATTTGCCAGTGCGTTCGTAAAACTCATACAATACATTCTTTAGTACAGCATTATTTCCGCCATGCCCATTGATTACTATAATTTTAGTAAACCCAATCCTTGATAGGCTTATCATAACTTCGAGAACATAATTATAAAAAGATTTCTCTTTAACCGTAATTGAACCTGGGTAAGGAAGTAGAGAATGTGTCAGACCGTAGCTTATTGTCGGTGCCACCAGAAAATTTAACCGTTCTGACAGAGTAAGCGAAAGATATTCAGGTATAATATTATCAGTTCCAAGAGGAGTAACACCGTGTGCCTCTATTGTCCCAATAGGTAGAAAAACGCTATCTATCTCTTGAGGAACAATTTTGGCAATCTCTTTGTAATTGAGGTACTGAAGCCTTCTTTCCATAAGTGTCTTATTCAGCGTTTTTTATTGCTTCCTTCATTTCTATTACAGCTTTATCAAGCCCGACGATAACTGCCCTTGATATTATTGAGTGGCCAATATTTAATTCTACTATTTCCTTTATTCGTGCAATGTGTTTAACATTTCTCAAGTTTAAACCATGCCCTGCATGGACTTCCAGCCCAAAGTTGATTCCAGCCCTCGCTGCTTCCTCGATTTTGCTTAATTCATTTATTGGATTAGGTGAGTCGGCATACCTTCCAGTATTTAATTCTATTGCATCCGCTCCGATGTCTCGGGAGGCCTGAATAGCTTCAATTTCTGGTTCAATAAACAGAGATACTTTGATTTCGTTAGATTTAAGTTTTTCAACGGCATTTTTTACCTGTTCCTTCATCTTTTTAAGATTAATACCACCACTGGTAGTTCTTTCTTCGGGGTTTTCTGGAACGATACATACCCATTGAGGCTGAACCTTACAGAGAAAATTTTGTATACCCTCATCGAGAGATGCTTCAACATTTAGGTACGTTTTTACAGTCTCCTTCAAAATATTTACATCTCTTTCCTTAATATGTCTTCTATCTACTCTAAGGTGGACGGTAATTCCATCAGCACCAGCTGATTCTGCGATGAATGCTGCTTCAACTGGATCAGGATAAGCTATACCTCTTGCTTCTCTTAATGTTGCAATATGATCTATATTTACTCCTAATCTCATAGTTCAGTTAACCTCCTATCTGCATCTCTTAAACGTTTAACAAGGGTCATTATTAGAGTCCCAATGATGGGTTCTGCTTCCATTTTTTCTCTTAGAGTGTCTGCGTCAATCTTATGGACGTAGGTTTCTTCCATCGCTTCAGCGGTAGCAGAACGTGGTCTTCTATCTATGACCCCCATCTCACCAAGAAATTCTCCTGGGCCAAGTTGAGCAATTGTAATCCCATTTTTTATTATGCGAACTTTACCTGATTTAATAAGGAATACATCCGTTGAAGGTTCGCCTTCCTTGAATAAGACATCCCCTGGTGCATATTTTTGTTCTAAACCCATTATCTTCTCCTTGAAGGATATTTCCTCTGCCAATCGACAACAATCGAGGCTACCACATATATGGAAGAATAAGTACCTACCATAACACCTATTAAAAGTGTAAAGGAGAAATCATGGATTACCCTTCCTCCAAAGAAGAACAAGGCAAGAAGTACGAAAATTGTTGTAAGAGATGTTATAATTGTTCTTGCGATGGTATCATTAAGACTTTTATTTATTATTGTATTAAAATCCTCTCTTCTGAGCAACTTAAGGTTTTCTCTTATTCTGTCCGATATAACGATTGAATCATTGATAGAATACCCTAGTATAGTCAGAAGTGCTGCAATTACTGGAATGGTGAACTCTTTATTTGTGAGTGAAAGGATTCCAATAGTAATGATAACATCATGGAAAAGTGCCACCACCGAGGCGATACCAATTCTATATGTAAACCTGAAACTCACATATATCAATATACCAATCATACCAAGGAGGACGACCCAGATTGCCCGTGTTTGCAAACCCTTACTAATTGCAGGTCCCACAAGTTCTTCCCTGGGGAATGTTATAGAGTTATCCTTGAAATGATTTATTAAGCCTTTTTTCACTTTTGCCATATTTTCAGGGTTTGTTTCCTTTAATCTGATAAGAAAAATATTTCCCTCTACTTCTCTCTGAATGGATGCATCGTTGAAGCCCAACTGAACAATTGTTTTTCTTACTTCTTCTGTATTCACTGGTTTCTCAAATTTGGATTCTATCAGATATCCACCGGTAAAATCTACACCATATTTTGGTCCTTTATGGGCAATAAGGGAACCAATCCCAATAACGATGAGAGAAATTGAAATAATATATGCTATTTTTCTTGTCCCAACAAACCTATAGTTAGGATTGTGAAAAATGGAGAACATTTTGATTTTACTTAGACCCTTCAAAGAAAGAGATTCAAATACTGTTCGTGTTACAAAAATGGCAGTAAAGAAACTGGCGATTAAACCTATTGATAGAGTTACTGCAAATCCCTTTATAGGTCCCGTTCCAAACCAGTAAAGTATTATCGCAGATATAAAAGTTGTCATATTTGCATCAAGAATTGTGGTGAAAACCCTTCCATATGCAGTCTCGATGGCCGTTCTAATTGTCTTTCCACTCTTCATCTCTTCCCTGAGTCTTTCAAAGATAAGCACATTTGCATCGACGGCCATACCGACTGTCAATATTATACCAGCGATACCAGGCATCGTAAGTGTTGCCCTGAAAGCAGAAAGGATGGCAAGAACATAAATAACATTAAAGATCAAAGCAATATCAGCAATTCCTCCTGCGATGAGATAGTAGAAAATCATAAACAGTAAAACGATGATAGAGCCAATTACAAAAGACCTTGTTCCTGCCTTTATGGAGTCCATGCCAAGACTTGGTCCAATAGATCTTTCCTCAATGATATTAAGTGGTGCGGGTAACGCACCTGCCTTTAAAACAATTGCAAGGGTCTTTGCTTCTTCCATTGTGGAGTTTCCCATTTCAATTTCACTTCTTCCACTTGGTATTCTTTCCCTTACAACAGGTGCAGATTGAACTACCCCATCAAGGACGATTGCAATCTGTCTACCAATATTTGCCCCTGTTATCATAGCCCATTTCCCTCTTGCTTTTCTTGTCATTGTTAGATCTACTTTTACACCCATTGGATTATTTGAAGTGCCAATGCCAGGAACTGCATCAAGAATTGCATCTCCTGTAAGAAGTGCGTCCTTTTTTACCAAATAAAGTGACGCATAAGTATATCCTTCTTTTGTTACAGGCTTACCCCACAAAAATGTATAACCAAAGGGGATAAGCTTTTTTACTGCGGGCTCATCTAATATACGCTGGATTTTTTTCTTGTACTCTAATTGGATTCCATTATTATATCCAATGAAATAACCCGATATCGTTAGTGTATCACCATAATTTTTTTTCAAATAGTCGTCAATACTACTTATTGTTTTTCTAAATAGTTCATTATTCGCCACAAGTTTGAACTCAAGAAGTGCTGTTTTACCTATAATTTCCTCTGCTCTATTTTTATTTACAACGCCTGGTAATTGCACGAGGATTCTATCTGTTCCTTGTTTTTGTATCAGGGGTTCTGAAACTCCAAATTGGTCTACCCTGTTACGTATGATTTGTAATGCCCTATCAATTGCACCCTTCTGTTCTTCTGGTTTCAGATGAGATTTATCAATTTGTAGTACAATGTGCATACCCCCCTTTAGATCAAGTCCAAGGTGAAGGGCTCTGGATTCAAGTTTTTTAAGTTGGTCAGGATCCATTGTTGTTTTTTGCTCTGGAGTAAGTTTATAAAATCTGTAAGTATATGAGAGCTGATAAAGTGCTAGTCCTGTAATAATAATGATAATTATCCATTTCCACTTCAAACTGCGCATGCATTTCCTCCTTTTTGTTGTTGTAGTTTATACAAAGATTTTTCTTCCCTTACCGATGATTTCATTTAAGGCATCTTTGAAGTAATTACTTGTTGAAAGTATTTCTGGATCAACGCTTTTTTTATAAAAACTCCAGGATTTTTTTATTTCTTCTCCAAGGAGTTTAGCAAGGTTTCCTTCCCTTAATCCCTGTTCAACTTTGTCCTTATGGTATAATAGGAGATCCTTCGCAAGAGATTTTGCAAGTCTTTTTGCACTTCTATGCTTTCTTTTTTTCTCCTCCGACCATTCAGCAGGAAATTCATCTTTTGCTCCACCCAAGCCAAGAGCTGCTTTTAGTCTTTCAGCACCTGAAAGTGTAGTCTTATCTCCTTCTTTTTCCACTGTAGGTGGTTTTTTAGAAATGGCCTCCTCAGGTGTTTTTATGAAAGATGGCTGCGATTCAGCTATAGGCGGAGTGGTTTTAGTAGGGATCTGTTGTGAGACGAATGGCTCTGTTTCTTGAGGATGCTCAACAACAGGCTCAAGTTGGATATTAAGAGGAGCCCTATAAATAGTAAATATATTACCACAATTTGGGCATTTAACAGGACACCCACCAGTTGGAATATCCTCTTCTTTAACCCTATATTTCTTTTTACATTTAGGGCACTCTACAATCATATTTTCCTCCATACATTTTATTTAACTTAACCTAAATTATGAAAGTGTCAATATTAAAATTTTAAGTTTCTTTTGCTAAATTTATAAAAAAATCGGTTGTCTCTTTGTCAATATTACAAATTCTAACTACCTCTAAACTGGTATTTTCATTCTTAAGAAAATTTTTTATCGTCTCAAATATTATTTTTGTTCCTTTATCTTTTGGAAAACCAAAAATTCCAGTAGAAATTGCGGGAATAGAAAGAGTTTTAACCTGCTTGGCAGTTGCAATTTTGAGGGCACTTGTTACGGCAGAACGAAGCTTATTTTCTTCATTTCCTTCTCCCCATCTTGGTCCAACTGAATGGATTACATATTTAGATGGAAGATCCCCAGCAGAAGTGATGGCTGCTTTACCAACAGGAACAAAACCTATACGTTCACTCTCTTCCTGAATAACCCTTCCACCCTTCTTAATGATTGCGCCTGCGACCCCACCGCCATGCTTCAAGTAGGAATTCGCTGCATTAACTATGGCATCTACATTTTCCTCTGTAATATCCCCATGAACGATAGTTATCTTTTTATTGCCTATTCTCACAGTGTAGATTTCTTTATTCATTTGCCCGTTACATATACACTTTTCATTGTTACATTTTTAATAGGCCTGTCCCTATCGTCAGTCTTTACAGTTGCTATTTTCTGTACTGTATTCATTCCATCGATAACCTGGCCTATTATTGTATATTTTCCATCAAGGTGAGACACCCTTGAGAGACAAATGAAAAACTGACTTCCATTTGTGTTTGGACCAGCATTTGCCATGCCAACAGTTCCTTCGAGAAATTTTAGCCTGGGACTTATTTCATCCGGAACTGTATATCCTGGGCCACCATATCCGTCATTGTTCGGATCATCATCTCTTGAATTTGGGTCTCCTCCTTGTATTACAAAGTTTGGAATTACCCTGTGAAATGTTGTGCCATCGTAGAATTTTTTGTCGGCAAGTTTTATAACGTTGGAGGTATTTTTAGGTGCATCTCTTGTAAATAGGGCTATTGTTATAGTGCCTAAGTCGGTCTTAATAACCATTTTTGTTTTTTGATTTTCCGCATACTTTATCTGGTCGAATTCTTTTTTACAACCGTATGAAGAAAGCATTAGGGCGATCAATATAATTACCTTTTTCATTGTTCCTCCTTAAAGTTTTTTTTGATAATTTCAATTGCCTCCTCTGGTGTATTAACCCTATCAATATTAAATGGAAGATTGCATTCTATCCCAATTACTTTTTTCTCCAGTACAAGAGCAAATGCAATTTCACTTTGGGTGCCCTTTTTACCATCAATCGCAATAATTGCATCTGCTGTTCTAACTATTAATATATTTCTCATTTCCGACATACCTGTAGGGATGGGAATGTCAACAAAGGCATTAGCAGAGCTTTTAGAAACGCCTGGAAGGATTCCCAATACGATTCCACCTTTTTCTTTTGCACCCTTTGAAGCTGCTTCCATAACACCGCCTAATCCACCACTTACCAGGGCAAAACCATTTTCTGCTATTAATTTTCCAGTTTCATATGCGATATCATAGATTCTCTTATTAACTGTATGTCCTCCAATTATTCCGATTATTTTCATCTAAATATGGCAACCTTTCCAATGAATTTTTCGTTGCTAATTTTTATTCTGTAGAAGTACACACCATTTGAAAGCTTTCTGCCGTAAAAATCTTTTCCATCCCACTTAATATAATTTATACCAATGTTTGATAGAGGTATTTCTTTTTTCCAAACCAGCCTTCCATACTCTGTGTATATGGATAATTCTGCGGGTTTCTCCAAGGTAGTGTGGAAAATAAATGTTGTTTTATTCTTCATAGGATTTGGATAATTGTAGACTCCCCATATCATTTGGCCACGAATGATGCATAACGAAATTTTGTTTCTTCCTATGTTACCAGCGTTGTCTTTTGCGTATACCTCAAAAAATGCAGAATCACTATTGTTGTCAATACTGTAAGGTATTACTGCACTACCTGTTGTAAAGGAATTAGAATAATAACTGAATTTATCCCCAAAGTATATGGGATTCTCTATAGTGTTAATAAAAAAAACCATATTTTTTTTATTCCTCAGATCTACTCCACTAGCATCATCTATTTCAACAGAAAGTTTCCCCTCAGCAGGAATTTTATCCTTATCCTTTAATATTTTTCCGTTAAACTTGAATTGGATTGTTGGAGGTACGTTATCAATAGAATGCCCATAGACAATATAAGGGAAGTAAGCCTTTAAGACATTTTTTCCTTCATTTTCTCCAAATATTGAGATAAATCCATTCCCTGTTTTTACATCATATGGAACGACAAATCTAAGAGAATCCTTGTTTTCTAAATTATACCTTCCTCTATATACCGTTCTTCCATCAAACTTATATATGTAATTATTCCCGCTGTTACTTATATATGGTGAGTCGATGAATGGTTCTTTAAAAATAATATATGTATATTCCAGATTTGTATTCTTTGAAATAAAGGTTGTGTCGCCACCAAATATAGTATCGGGTATATTAAAATATACCCCACTCAAGGTGTCATATACAAGAGGGGTTGCAGGATCACCAAATAAAGTATATGATTTGTTACCGGAAGAATTATTCATCCCAAAATAATAGATATCTCCAATGGTTTTATAGGTTGAGAGTGCAATAGCAAGTTGTTGTCCAAGAGAATAATTGTTTGAGGGATATGTTGCCCTTGTTGCTGCTAAAGATGCGATTGCACCTCCCGCTGGATAATCGACCAGATAATCAGCAATAGAACGTTCTTGAGGTCTCTCAAAATAGCCAACATTACAGGAACCAATATAGAAGAATGGTGTTTTTCTCCAATTACTTAAAAGAGTTATATCATCGTACATAAAGACTTCTTCATGGGTAAGCTGGTGTATATTCCCATGGCCTATAAAATATCCAAAGATTGTCCCCTTGTTAAATTCATTAATAAAATCATTCCTTGCAAGAGGTTTCTCGCTACCCTCAAATGGGTAATAGATCATATACACCTTCTCTTTTTCAAAATAACTTGGTAAAAGTGAAGCAATACCCTCTGCCTGTTGAGTATGTATAATTTCAGAGTTTGAGGAGGTAGTGTGTTCGTCATCAGCAAGTATAAGTGCCCTCATTCTCCAAAAACCTGAGGAAGTCTCAAATCCTGTTAATTTCTGAATGAACTGATAAGCCTCCTCCTCTGTATTTACTGTCACTCTACCAATAGGTATATCAGGTTTTTTGTCACCGTTGAAATCTACGAACCAACCATCATATGTAGGATTTATGCTAAGTAGAGAATATTCATTTATTGCCGTTCCTTCTGTATGTATTGGAACAATATTTTCAGATTGTGATAATCCAAAATTGTTTTTATAGTCATAGGTTCCATTACCCAGGAGAAGGATGTATTTTGGATAGATAGGCCAATTATTAAGGGCATAATAAAGAAATCTTTTTATTGCTGAAGGATCTCTTACTCCATACGAAAAATTATCGAATATTTCATCTACTGTTATAGCTTTCGTTACAGGGTTTTCAATGCCAACAATATGTTGCTTTCTCCATTCGCTCAATTCTTCCGCCCTTGGTAGCAATTTCTTAGAAGTTATTGCAATCCAATCGGCATTGCTATTCCATAAAGAGAGCGGATTTGCAACTGAAAGAGATATGGGCGTATATATATCCTTTGCCAGGTAGATTTTTTTACCTGTATATGAAAAAGAATTTCCCATCGATGTATCCTCTTTAATTTCGACAGGTTTGTACGGATTATCAATTCCTAAAACGGTGGGAGTCGTTCCAATACTGGAAAGTATGAGTTTTCTGTTTAGTGAATCTGGAAATGTGATAAGCATATTATTTTTCTCGATTTTTTTCTCATAAATGATTTCATAATAGTCTATATACATTTTCTCATTATTACTGATAGGAGTTATGTTTATATAATTTACTCCATTTCTGAGATTGCCCATTGTAACAGAGATGTTCACCCTTTCCTTTGTTGGATAAATGGGGGTATTAAAGGAGAGTTCTTTTTCCGCATTATTTATTTCAATTTTTACTCTATGGGGATATAACCAAACAGGGGTATATAAGCCTACTCTACATACAAAATTGTTACTGGCAACACCCTGTGCTGTGAAGGTATCAGAAAATGTAGAATTAGATGATGGGATTAAAAGCATCTGCCATACCCATCCCAGACCTGATCGAGCAGGATTCAATAGATCCCTCTCAAAATGCAGGGTTTCAGTATATGTCGATTCCACTTTTCCACCAGAACCATTATACTCAGACCATGTTAGAGGAGAACCATTCGTTCTCAACCAGTAGACTGCAGTATCGGTAAAAGGGTTCTGATAAAAATCCATATATGGGTCAGTTGTACTATCGGGATGTGGGTCGTTGTATTTTTCAAATGTGTTCTTTTTAAAGCCATTAAGCGATTGACCATAGAACAAAATATACTCGCCGGTTTCGAATTTATCATCCCTATTCCCAACAAATTTGGAACCTATAAGTTCTGGCATTGTATCAAGGCTGATAAGGGAATCAAGATTATATTTGAATACACCCCTGTATCCATTTCTCACTTCAATTTTTTTGGGGTCAATTGCTTCTGGATTTAAACCTATGGATTTAAGTTGAGCTGGGGTAACTTTATATATACCATTTTTTACAATCTTTATTTTTACCCAGATTCCACCTTTTGATGGAGCTAGTCGCTTAATTGTTAATGGGAGGGAGTGCGGTTTATTCAGGAAGTCTCTATGATTGAAGAATAGATATCTCGGTGGATGTTTCCATTTGTCTCTGAATTTGATTTTAATCAAAATTTTTTCTCTTATAGTGAGCTTGGAACCATCATACGAAAAGGGGAAAATTTGTACTTCACCTGTTGTTCTGTCATCGTTCTGTATTAGCCTTACTGGAGGAGTATCGTATTTGTAGTCCTTCACTTCCTCCATTTTTCCATAATAATCTGCAAAAGGTTCTGGCCTTGCTACGATGGTTTTTTCCTTTAGTATTTTGTATGAAAAGAAGGTATTTTTTTCGGTTAGGAAAATCCTCTTTGTTGAAAATGGAAGAGCAGGGGTGTAAGGCTTAGAAACATATTTTCCTCCGCGCAACGAGATACTTATGTATTTACCGTTATTCTGAAGACTGTAATCGGGTTTATACATAAATACAAGCGAATCCCTTGAATCTGATATTAAGGAAAAAATAGAGATGAAAATAAAAATCATATCTTCTCTGCTTCTTCAATTAACATAATAGGAATACCATCCTTTATTGGATATGCGAGTTTGCATTTTTTGCATATTAGTCTGTCCTTTTTTTCGTCATATTCAAGATCACCTTTACATTTTGGACAGGCAAGGATTTCAAGTAATTTTTTGTCAATCATAAATTCCTCCTTTTTATTTCTTTTATTTTACATCTTAATGGTCCAGATTTAATTATTGCATAAATTATATCCCTTGTCAATGTATCCTTGTAAGGGAAATACATAATTGTATTGCCGTAAGAGAGGGAGTAAAATTTCCCGTCCACAAATACTCCTATAAATGTATCTGGGGCATTTTCTGTACGCACTATTAAAGAGGGCCTTCCTCTGCTGTCATATCCGCGTTCAACGCCTTCAATCCTAAAAGTAATTTCACTTTTCTTACTGAATCGTAAAATAGAATGTCCGATAGTAGAGTATAGTCCCTGGGGATCAGGATTCATAGATATAAATGATAGATTACCCTTTTGCAGAAGTCTTTTATCAAATGTTCTGGATTCTATAAAATTAATAGTGTTAAACTCTTTTGTTATATCTTTTTCTCCAAAGATTTTTAACCTTTTTACCAATTCTGAAGGACTCCCATTGACTCTAATGGAATATTTAGATGTTGCATTGAATTTTAGCGGTGTTAAAAAAATGCTGAGCACTCCATTTTCAGTTTTTCCCTTTATTGATATAATCCTGTTATGCTTTATCTCTATTTCTCCTTTGCCTATACCGTTGACTGGATCTACAAGAAAAAGATTTGCCGTGAACTTAAACAAGTAAGAGCCCTCTTTTTCCCCAAGGGGTTTAAAGTCCTTCTCCCCTGTTACCATTCTGATCGTTTCCATTGGGTTTATTCCATTTATAGAATCCGTTTTTCCCCCAGAAGAGAAGGATCCGTTAAATGTATATTTCTCTGGGGAGAGATATTTCCCCTTTGCAGATAACCTATAATTTTTTTTCGTTATGTTAAGTGTAAATGTGAAACCATTTTCGAGGGAATCGATCAGTGCATTAACATTAATATCCGATATCTCCGGTGGTTTTACCATATGAGCGCAGGAAATCAAAAAAATAATCACCATAGGATAAATATATAATCCATTTTATTTTTGACAAGGACTGATTGTATATGTAATGTCAAAAACTAATACTTACGATTGGAGTCCCTTTATACAATTTTGAGTATAATATTGGTAAAGGGTTTATTCCTATATTTAATCCAAAACCTGATTTGCCTTTACCCATTTTTCTTGCAGATTGATAGGTTAAGAGGAACCCTACCCAACCACCTATAGAAGAAGATAACAAATAATTGTGATAATCCTCTGTGTTCGTTAGAGAAGTTATACCTATTCCCATTAGGGCTCCAGCAAATGTGCCACCAGTTACAGCTATGCCTCCCAGAAACGGGACGTTTTTATCTTTAAAAAACCTTGCACCATAATAATTGAAGACAGAATGTATGCCTATCCCAATAAGTGTTTTTACCTTCCAGTAATCCTTATACTCGGGTCTATCGGGAAAATATGAAAGAAGGGTAAAATCAGAAAGGGCTCCTAATAATGAATATGTATCGTATGAAAAGGCATCCCCGATGGTAAAGTCATCCTCTTTGTGTCTGTGCCAGAGATAAAATCCACCAAGATAGCCTGCAATAAGTCCTATATATGGTACCCTCAGTAAGAGAGGGTTGGACAATGAATCAAAATTAGAAGGTAAAAGTATTGTCCCAAGTAGTCCACTATATGCCTCTGAATAGAGCATTGTATGGCTGAACATTTCTGCCCTTCCCGGGGAAAGATTATTTTTACCTGCATACTGGAAGCCTGCATAATCGCCAAGTATACTTGTAGCCAGTGGTATCATGAGATAGGTTTTGTCGTCTCCCCAGTTCCATGTTGGTTTGATAAATCCATTAATTGATAGTCCAAGGACATAGCTGTGATGGCTCATATGCCAGGACATCCATGCCTGTCCTAATGTGATATTAGAATTCATTGTAAGAAGCATTGGAATAAAGAAACTGCCCCCTGCAAATAGGGGGTAAGCCTTTCCGTTATCAACAATTATCGTAGCCAGTGAAGACCATTCTGATAAGCCAGTCTGAAGTGTAGATAATAGGAATAAACCCCATCCATCCCGATTTTTTTCTATATGACTTTCGAAATAATCATCTACTTTTTTGACAAGGGCCTTATACTCTTTTTCCATAATGGGGGTTTTACTTTCTTTTAGTTTTCCCTGTTCTTCGTATGTGATCCTAATGGTAATTCTACCATCAGAGTATTTAAGAATTTCTGCACTTACCAGACTATGATATTCAGGAAAGATGGGTATCTTTGTTTCAAGTGTTGAATTCCATTTATAAATCTTGCCCTGAGAGTCAAATGGTAACTTTTCAATACTGACATTCAAAGACAAAAATATTAGAATAATCATAAACACCCCCTTATTTTTTTTATTTTACTATAATTAAATTTTGTGTCAACAGACTTTCTTTGATGCAGGAGTAATTATAAAATAATGTTGAAGTTTTATCAAGAAAGAATGCCACATAAGACAAGGTAGGAGAGGTATAGAAAGAAGAGCGAGGTAGGAGTAGAGTAGAAAGAGAAGCGAGGTAGGAGAAGTATAGAACGAAGAGCAAGGTAGGAGAGAAGTAGAAAGAGAAGCAAGGTAAGAGCCGAGATGGAAAGAATAGCGAGGTAGGGAAGGTATAGAACAAAAAGCGAGGGAAAAAGAAAGACACAAAGACCGTGAGGCTTTTCTTTACAGGAGACCGGGATTTTAAAAAACTTAAAAATCACAGTCTCAAAGGCAAAAGACAAAAGACGAGACGCAAAGCTCAACTTTCAGGTTTATATATTTTTTCCAGGAGATGTAGAAAATTTTATGCTGATTAAATTAGATTTCTTCTTCTATTACAGAGTCTTTTATCCTTCTCAAAATCTTTATTTTTTCAAAGGGCAATGTATAATCTGGTTGAATGTTTATGTGAATTTTGTATTCTCGAGCAATACTTTCAATCTTTTCCTTTGCCTTTTCTTCAAAATAGTCCATCAATCCAGGATTTACAAAAATATAAACCTCTTTCCCCCTTAATTGGCCCCTTTCCCTTTCAATGTAGTCTTCTGCAAGAGAAAGAAGATAAGGTTTTGAAAAAACAACTCCCTTGCCCTGGCATACTGGGCAGGGTTCTGTAAATGCCATTGAAAGGGTTCTTCTTATTCTCTCCCTCGTTATTTCTACAAGACCAAGGGATGTTATATCTATTACATCTACTTTTGTCCTATCTGTTGAGAAATAGCTCTTTAAAGTGTTTAACAGATTTTCCTTATGTTCTTCATTTACCATATCAATAAAATCAACAATGATTATTCCTCCAAGATCCCTTAGTCTGAGTTGTCGGGCTATTTCCTTTGCTGCCAACAGATTAGTTTCATATACCATATCCTCTTGTTTTTTCTTTCCAGCATACTTGCCGCTATTAACATCTATCACGTGCATCGCTTCTGGGTGATCAATAACGATATACCCACCATTTTTGAGCCATACTTTTCTTCTGTATATATTTGATAATTCACTATTTATTTTATAATGTTCAAAGATACTTTTTTCTCCTTGATAGAGATTAACTCTTCCTCTATACTTAATGTTTTTTTCCTTCATATATCTGACTATCTTATTATATGCCCCTTTTGAATCAACAATCACTTTTGAATAATTTTGGTCAAAAAGGTCCCTCGTGACCTTTATTACAAGTTCTTGTTCACTTCTCAGAAGCATTGTTCCCTTGCCTTCATCGTATATTTTTTTAATATTTTTCCATTCTTTTACTAGCTTATTCGCCTCTGATCTTACTTTCTTAATGTCTACATTTTTGGCTGAAGTTCTCAAAATGGCGCCAGTTCCCCTTGGTACAGCTTTCTTTGCTATAGAAATAAGTCTTTTTCGTTCTATCCTATCGCTTATTTTCTTTGAAACACCTACAGTTTTCACCATTGGCATAAGCACAAGATATCTGCCAGGGATGGTGATTACAGTTGTCAGCCTTGCACCCTTTGTGCCATATGGTTCCTTTGTAATCTGTACTATGAGGGGATCTCCAACCTTTGGTGGCATTCGTGGATGTGTATAATTGTAATCACTGATTGGTAAAAAGCCATCAATATTGTGTCCAATATTTACAAATATTGCTTGAAGTGTTTTTTTTACAGCTGTTATTTTACCTCTGTATATGTTCCCTACAGTATTTTTCAGATCTTCTCTTTCAACGTAATATTCAACAAGTTCTCCATCTTCTTTTACTGCAACCTTCACTTCACCAATTTTCTGAGACAAAACGATTTCTCTTAATTCCATTTTTTTTCCTTACCTCCATTCATCTTGATAAAATTCTTCTCTATAATCTTTTCCTCAATAATAGAAGGAGTCAGTATTTCTTTAAAGGTGAATAGAAGAAATGCTAATATTAACTTTCCAAATTTTAATATATTCCTACTATACATATGTCAATAATTGTTCAATTTTTGAATATACAATTTAAATAACTCAATTCTCCTTAAGTAGATCCTCAATCTCCTCCTGTAATTTTTCTGGTAGACCTGGAATATATCCCACGTGTTTATACTGTATGTTACCCTTTTTATCAATTATAAAGTGAGTAGGAATACCTGATACCCCATATAAATTAAGGGCATCAGCGGTAAACTGTAGAAAATTATAAGGTTGTTTCTTTAAGAATAACTTTATTCTCTCAGGCGATTCGTTGGATACGGCAATACAGACAACGTTTTTATCATCCTTAAAATGCTCCACAAGTTTGTTTAAGTGTGGGATTTCTATTTTACAGGGGCCGCACCACGTTGCCCAGAAGTTAAGCTCTACGACCTTTCCTCTGAAACTCGAGAGTTTCATTTCTTTCCCGCTTAGTGTTCTTAATGTAAAATCAGGGGCAGGTATGTTTAATTTATTTCCCTTTCTTCTTTTCTCCATTTCTTTTTTATAATACGCCTCGAAATTATTGCCCTTAAATAGTGATTGTACCTTTTTTAATAGTTCTGGATTTTTATTATAGTATAATCCATCAAGATATGTTGAAAGGGCTGAGGTTGTGTCATTTAAAGAAATGTAAATATCCCCTAAAAGGCTATAAAATGCAGGGTCTTCTTCTCCCTTAGGGAGCGTGCCGAGGGCCAAATTTTCATACTTTAATGCAGCTTTATTTTTATTGAGTTTATGGTAACCTAATGCGATAGTATTATATAGATATGCGAGATACTCATTTGAAATATCCCTTCTCTTTTTCTTTGGATATAACCAATACTTTTTATCTAAGTATCCTGATTTGATGAGCTTTATTCCCTTAAAACAGATATTTATTCCGCCCTTTATATTTGTGCCAGAACTTATAAGGCTATACCCATATTCGTTGAAAACAGAGGGATCTTTGTAAACCCTTATTATTTGCTTGTAGTACTTTGCACCTTCCTCAGGTTTAAGTTTTCTTGCGATATAGTATAGCATAAGCGGACGATTGTTAAAGGACTTGTAGGTGTTTACAATTTCTTTTGCCTTTTTTGTCCATGCATCTGTCCTATAATCATAGTTCTGAAACAAATAATTTATTTCCAATATTGGGAGATATTTTGTTTTTATGTTGTTGTTTTTTAACTTGGTTATCACGCTCTCGAGTGTAAGACCCGATAAAATTATTGTAAGATCACTCATATATGGTGAGTTAGGATTGATTGTAAGAAGTTTGACGATGTCATCTGAAGGATCCATTTCCTGGAATATTTTAAAGCCTGCTTTAAGTGCATAGTTCACTTCATTTTCACTGGAATTTTTGGGCAATGTAAGGGTTATTTGGTCTGTTTTGCCTTCAATGTAGTATGTCCACCATTTATAAAAGGTAGTCCATCTGTTTTCCGGATAGTTTTCTTCTTCTTTATTAATGTATTCCTTTGCCTGTTCAACGTTTCTTACCCTTGATGACAGAAAATGTCTTGCTAGTGCAAGATATGAACCCTCTTCTTTAAATACGTAGACGTAGGGTCTGTCTCCCTTGGAGAGGTCCTGATCCCCATCTTTGTCCTCAATCAGGAACCTGAGGTAATTAGTATTGCTGGGTACTGATAATTTAACCCTTTCTCTCTGGAGATTTTTGACGTCCGAGTATACTGTATCAGGTGTAGAGATCTGATAAAAGATTTTGAGATCCCTATGATTATACAATTTTCCATCCTTTGAGTAAGTAATAGAGACATTATTTCCCGATACCGAAATAATAAATGGCATTGAAAAGATTAAGAGAAAGAGCATGAATCCCCCTTATTTTTTGTAATCTACGTTATCGATTACACCGACAATGACCACTCTTACCGGTGCATTTTTCTTGCCGAGAATTATTCTGGCAGAGCCACCTTCATCTGCCACTATAACAAAGTCACCAATTCCAGCATTTACTCTATCAATAGCAACTACCTCTGTTCCTGTCGGTTTTTTATCAGGCCCAGAATACTCTACTATAAAAAGTTTCTCACTAAGTAATTCTTTATTTTTTACTGTTGAGGTTATATTTGCTTTGATTATTCCAAATCTCATTTTTTATATAAATTTTCCTTGAGTGTATCAATTCGTTCAACAATTCCTGTGATCGTCGCATCTGATGGTGTCAGTGGTTCTTTGAGGGGAAGAGATGCATCCTTTGCCTCAACATAATAAACTATCTCTTCTCTACCTGCGTCAACTGTATCCACACATACAATTGGGATTCCTTTAGGAATCATATTACTTTTTATAGGTTGAACTATTAATAGTTTATACCCTTTAAGTGTAGGATATTTTTTAGTCGAATGAATAGAACCAATTACTCTACCAATCTTCATTTATTAAGATCAATCCTATCGACAACACCAACTATAAGAGCATCTACAGGTTTTTTATCTGTTTGGACTGTTTGCCTTGCCGAGCTTCCTCGTGCTACAATAACTGTATCATTTAAGCCGGCATCTACAAGATCAACACAAATATGAAAGTCTTGTAGGGGGGTCATATCCACATTGTAATGTTGAACGATTAATAACTTCATTCCCTTAAGTTTTTCTTCTTTCTTTGTTGCCCATACAGAACCAACAACCTTTCCTATAAACATATGTGAATAATATAGAATTTATGTGAAATGTCAACAATATTTTGTGACCTTGTGAATACAATAAATTCATCTCTGATGTTTTATTGAAAACGACATATATACCATCGCATTATTATAATGGGCTATTCTTCCATTTTTGTATTTATTTGTGGTGTTTTTTTATCTTTGTTGTTCTTCTACTGCCTCCATACAATCCCCCCTGATAAAGATCGTATCTATCCATTATTCTATCTATTATTTGTTTTGCAATGAACCTATTTGATGTCCATTCAGGCGCAATAAGGATGTCCTTCGTAGCGTAACCTGCTAATCTATGAATAACAACTTCAGGGGAAAGATGTAGTATTGATTTTATAGCGATTTTTGCGTATTCCTCTGGTGTTTCATACACCTTTATCTGATCCTTTCTATACATTTTCTCAAGAATTGTGCCCTTTACTACATAGAGATGGTGAAGTTTCACGCCATCCACACCCCAACTGGAAATTTTCTCCATCGTCTCTATAATATCATCATCTGTTTCCCCGGGTATCCCAATAATTAAATGAGCAACAACTTCAATTCCTTTTTTGGCTTTAAATTGTTTTATATTTTTTTCACTCTCTTCCACTGTATGCATCCGTTTAAGAAAATCCAGGGATTTCTGATGAATTGATTGGACTCCTACTTCAACAATGGTATAATGGTGTTTAGAGATTTCAGATAATAGATCTATAATATCTTCGTCAATACAATCTGGTCTTGTGGAAATTGAAATACCCACAACTTCTGGGAATGACAGAGCTTCATTATATTTTTGTTTTAGGATTTCCACAGGTGCATAGGTATTTGTATATGCCTGAAAATATGCGATAAATTTCTCTATACCTCTTCCTTTCAGCCTTACAATACCTTGTTTCACCTGTTCTCTCACAGATAGTTCAGGTTCAACGTAGTGAGGTCTTGCACCTGCCTCATCACAGAAGATACATCCGCCACAACCTTTTGTTCCATCTCTGTTTGGACAGGTAAAACCTGCATCAATACTGATTCTATAAACCCTTTCCTTGAATTTCTTCTTCCAGTATTCTGAAACTGTTCTATATCTTTGCATATGTATAATGTACTAAGAGAAAAATTTTTTACAAGCCCTCTGTTTTCCCTAATGCTTTACGAAATCCTTTTTGGGTATGTCTTTCGCTATATTCCATTCGCAGCATCATATGTTAGAATCGCAGTGTTATAAATTCCCATACAAAAATTTTATTCTTGACAAAGTGTTATAAATTTATTATTTATACTATTGCAGATAGGTATCTTTTCTGGGCCCATAGCTCAGTTGGTTAGAGCGCTCGCCTGATAAGCGAGAGGTGGGTGGTTCGAGTCCACTTGGGCCCATTTTTTGGAGGAATAATGGATACAAATTATATAAAAAAATCCAGATATGTTAATTTATTTATCGTATCCAGACAGTGTATTAAAGATAATTTTTTTGTTGGTATTGACATTGGGGTTAATATTAATAATAAATTACAGAGATTCAAAGATGATGATTTTTCGGGGGCGTAGCTCATTTGGTAGAGCACCTGCCTTGCACGCAGGAGGTAAGCGGTTCGAGTCCGCTCGCCTCCATTTTTATTATGGAAATCGGGGTTTTAAGATTATCATCGATGGGTGATGTAGTATTATTGACACCCTTTCTTAGGAATCTCAGAGAGAGTTTCCCGGAAGCGAATATTACACTTTTAACCGAAGAGAAATATCACTCACTTTTTAGATGCGATAAGAGGGTCAATGATGTAACAGATATTATACCCGAAAAAATATTTGATATATTTTTTGATTTACACAGGACAAAGAAATCCAGCAGGATTATAAAGAAGACACAGGCAGAACGCTTTTTTAATATAAATAAGGAAGACCTGAAGAGAGTAACTATGGTTTTGACAAAGATCAGATTAAAAATACCACATGTCACAGAGAGATATTCAAGGGTTTTATCTGAGTTGGGCATAAAATATAAAAAATATCTACCTGAAATCCACTTATGTGAAGAAGATAAAATCAAAGCAAAGAAGATACTGAAGGCATTTAAAAGACCATTTATTGCTCTTTTCCCTGGTGCAGGCAGAAGGTCCAGAGAGTGGCCATTTTACAGCGTTCTGGCAGCTAAAATTGACAGAGGAAGTGTCTTTCTTTTTGGGGATAAAGACGATAAAAAGAGGTTCTCAAGTATACCATCTTCAGGTGGTTTTTGGGGGGCAGACCTTGGATTGGTTTCAGCTCTTATTGCAGAGATGGATGTATCTATTGGGGGAGATACAGGTCTTACACATATTTCTTATTCGGTAGGAACGAATACAATACAAATTTATGGTTCCTCTATTCCTGAATCTGGTTTTTACCCGCTTGGGAATTCGGTATATATTTCAAAGAACTTACCATGTAAACCCTGTTCCCTTCATGGCGTAAATTTTTGTCCATTTGGGTATGCTTGTTTGAGAAGTATAGGAGTTAATGAGGTTTACAAAAAACTAAGGGCGTTTTTATGATTATTCTGCGAATCCCAAATTGGCTTGGTGATGCTGTAAACTCCACTTCCATATTGTATAATCTAATGGATAATAAAAATGAGGTTACCCTTCTTATGAAGAGATACGTTTTTCCCATATTCAAACATATAGATGGCGTAAGGAAAATTGTCCTTTCAGAACGTATATCTGAGGATATTAAGTACATAAGAAGATTGAAAGCAGAAATAGGGTTTCTATTTACACCATCTTTTTCAAGTGCACTTGAATTTTTCCTTGGTGGTGTTAAAAAAAGGGTAGGCTATGCCACTGATTTCAGAAGATTACTACTTTCAGATGCAAAGAAGCCATTCAAAAAAGGCGAACTTCATATTGTAGAGGAGTATAGAAAATTAATTCTTCCATATGTTGAAAATAAATATCCCTATCCAATTTTTATTAAAGGCTATTTTAAAAAACCACTAATGGGAACTATAGGTATTGATACTGGTAGTATATTTGGAGAGGCAAAGAATTGGGATTTTGATAGATATAAAAAAGTATCAGAATACTTCGTTGAGATGGGATATAGAGTAGTACAAATTGGGAGGGAAAGAAGAAAAAAACTTGTAGATAGCAAAATGGTCGAAAATCTTTCAGGTGAAACAAAATTAGAAGAATTGATAGACGTTATTTCTACCTTACAGATTTTTATTTCAGGTGATACAGGTTCTATGCATATCGCATCTGCTTTGAGGATACCACAGATTGCTATCTTTACTTCCACATCTCCAGAATGGACTGGACCTCTTAATCCATACAGTATTGTGTTAAGAAATGGGGTAGACTGTTCACCCTGCTACAAGAGAAAATGCCCCTATGGAAATTATAGGTGCAGGGAGATACCCACTGAGAGTATAATTGCAAGTGCCAGAAGGTTAATTAAGAATACGGAAAATTTGAGACCAGTGGCATTTCTTGATAGGGATGGCACCTTGAATAAAGAAAAGGGGTATATAAGGAATCCAGACGAAGTAGAACTTTTGCCAGGTATCGTAGAAGGTCTGAAATATTTACATAAGAAGAAATTTTTGTTGATTGTTACCACTAATCAATCGGGTATAAAAAGGGGTATAACACGAGAGGATGATGTTGTTAAGGTAAATAAAAAATTAGAAGAATTGCTTAAAAATAAGGGTATAAAACTTGATGGCATATATTATTCTCCTGACCTCCCTAATAGTGGTTCACTTTCACGAAAGCCTGCAACAGGAATGGTAGATCAGGCATTAAATATGTTTCCTATCGATAGAGGAAGAATGGTCGTAGTTGGAGATAAAGAAGAAGATATAGAACTTGCAAGAAGGATAGGTGGCATTGGGGTGCTTGTCTTAACAGGTCATGGAAGAGAAACAGAAAAGATTATATCGCCAGATTATAAGATTGAGGAGTTTAATGATATAACAGAGATTTTTTGATATTTAATTATTTTCTTCATTTTTTTTAAAAAATTTGTAACTAAACTTATATTTTTTTATCTATATATTTGATGGGATGTAGAGAAATAGTTGAGCTCCTTGGAGAGCTCGTAGATAAGGATTTATCAGATATTGTTTGTGAGAGCTTAAATAAACAGATTTCTGAGTGTGAAGAGTGCAAAGTTATTTATAAGACATACATTGAATCAATAAAGCTTTGTAGAGAGTTGGGAAGTGTAGAGTGTTTTGAAGAATGCATAAATGATAGATTAATTACATTTCTCAGAAAAACCCTAAATAAAGAGGAGGATTATTTTAATGGGACTTTTGAAGGATGAGGATAAGAAATATCTTATTGAGGAATTTGAGAAAAACGTAAAAAATCCTGTAAAGTTAATTCACTTTACATCGGAAGATAAAAATTGTATGTACTGTAAAGAAAGCATAGAAATTCTTAAAGAAGTAGAGGAATTGAATGATAACATCTCACTTTATTTATACGATTTTGACAAGGATAAAGACATAGTAGAGAAATACGGTATCGAGAGGTATCCTGCTACAGTAATTGAGGGGGAGAGGGATTATGGGATTAAGTTTTATGGTATACCTGCAGGCTATGAATTTAGCTCTCTTATTGAGGATATAGCAGATGTGGGAAGAAAATCAACCGATCTTAAAGAGGAAACAAGACAAAAATTAAGGGAGATTAAAACCGATGTTCATCTTAAAGTTTTTGTTACGCCCTCATGCCCATATTGTCCTCATGCAGTTAGAACAGCACATAAATTTGCTATAGAGAATGAGAAGATAAAATCGGATATGATTGAAGCAAATGAGTATCCAGAACTATCCCAGAGCTACAATGTGTATGCTGTACCAAGGATTGTTATAAATGATGACGGATACTTTGAAGGGGCCCTTCCCGAGGATCAATTCCTTGTAAATGTCCTGAATGCATTGAATAAGTAGGATAGGAATGGAAATATTCTTTGGGGGTACATCAAAAAAAGTAGAGAAGAAAGAATTTGATGCAATTGTTATTGGTGGCGGACCTGCCGGGCTTACTGCTTCTATATATCTAGCGAGGGCAAAGCTATCAACACTTATCATTGAGAAACTTGTTCCAGGGGGACTTGCAGCTACTACAGATTATATTGAAAACTATCCTGGATTTCCAGATGGCATAAGTGGAGAAGAATTAACATCTCGAATGGAGAAACAGGTTATAAACTTCAATGTAAAAATACTAATGGAAGAAGTTGAGGATATTATTACAGACTCAAGGCCATTTGTCATTAAGACAAACGAAGGTGAATATAAGGCTAAAGGAATAATCATTGCAACAGGAACAACACCTAAAAAATTGAATGTGCCCGGTGAAGACAGATTCCGGGGAAGAGGGATTTCATACTGTGCTACCTGTGATGCTCCATTCTTTAAAGACAAAAATATTGTTGTAGTGGGCACTGGCAATTCTGGAATTCAGGAGGGGATATATTTAAAAAAGTTTGTAAATAAGATAACTTTTGTTGAATTTTTACCCCATATGACGGCTGAGAAAGTTTTACAGGATAGAATTCGCAATATGGATAATGTTGAATTTCTATTGAATCACCAGGTGACAGAATTTTTGGGAAATGATAAGATTACTGGGGTGAAAGTAAGCAATAGGAAAACAGGTGAAGAAAGGGTTGTTCCAATAGATGGTGCATTTATTTATGTGGGTCTTGCGGCAAACACAGCATTTGCAAATGGAAGGATAGAAATGGATAAATATGGATTTATCAAAACAGATGAAAGATTAGAGACTTCCGTAAAAGGAATATTTGCAGCAGGGGATGTAAGAACGACTATGCTACGGCAGGTTGCAACAGCTATAGGAGATGGTGCGCTTGCTGCAAAGTTACTTGCAGATATGTTGGAGGAAAATAATGGTAGCTGAAAGAAAACAACCAAGGGTTATTATATTTACTACTCCTACCTGTCCATGGTGCAGACGAACTAAGGAATACTTAAGGAGAAAGAATATAAAATTTAAGGAAGTTAATGTCGTCTCAAATCATTCTGCGGCAAGGGATGTAGTGCGTATGACCGGCCAAACAGGGGTTCCTGTAGTACTTATTGGCAGCAGGCCTATAGTTGGTTTCAATAAGCCGCTTATTGATAAACTATTAAAAATAAAACCCGGGTGACCAATGAAAATAATAGTTATAGGTGGTGGGGCAGCAGGTATGTCTGCAGCCTCCAAGGCAAAAAGAGAAAATCCAGATGCCGAGGTTATTGTGTATGAAAAAGATAAATATTTTTCTTTTGGTTTATGTGGTATTCCATATTATGTTGCTGGAAAGGTTAGTCATCTTGAAGACCTCATTGCTCTTAAACCAGAGCAAATTAGCAAAAGAGGGATTGAGGCATTACCATTTCATAATGTTCTTGAAATATACCCCCATAAAAAATATATAAAGGTCAGAGATATAAAGTCCAGTGAGGTAGTGGAAGAGCATTTTGATAGGCTTATTATTGCCTCTGGTAGTGAGGCTATTAAATTGGAAGGATTCACTGGGGATGGTATTTTTTACCTTCATACACTTGATGACGGCTATAGACTGCGAGAATTTATAGCAAGCGAAAATCCAAAAACCGCCTGTATTGTTGGTGGTGGATATATAGGCCTTGAGATGGCAGATGCACTTAATTCTTTGGGGATAAAGGTTAGAGTAATTGAAAAAATGGATCATATTCTACCAAATTTTGACATAGATATGGTAGAAATTGCAGAGAGCAGGCTTTTGGATAGTGGTGTTGAAATTATGACAGGTACATCAGTCGAAGGGGTTGAAACTTCCCCAGCAGGCAAAAGGGTATACACAGAAAACAATCATATTGATTGTGATTTTGTAATTGTTTCAGCGGGCGTTAAACCTTCATCTGAACTCGCGAAAAAATCAAAAATTCCTTTGGGCAAATTCGGGGGTGTGCTTACAAACAACAAGATGGAGACGGATCAATTTGGTATTTTCGCTGCGGGTGATTGCATTGAGGTTAAACATATTTTAACCAGAAAGAATGTTTATATTCCACTTGGTACAACTGCAAATAAAACAGGAAGGATTGCTGGAGAAAATGCGGCAGGCGGAAATGATAATTTTTCAGGCATAGCAGGGACGGGTATATTCAGAAGTATAGGTTTTGATATGTCTGTTACAGGGTTAACGGAGAGATGGGCAAAGGGAGAAGGGTTAAATGCAATATCCAGTACTATAACTGGTTTAAATAAGGCACACTATATGCCTGATAAAGAAAAGTTGACAATTAAGCTTGTATTTGACAAAAATAAAGGAAAGATTTTTGGGGCGCAAATGATAGGGAGAGGTGTAGAAAGAATAAATGTTATAGCAGCTGCCATCCAGGGTAATTTTACGATAGAAGACATACGAAGGATTGATTTTGCATATTCTCCTCCATTTGCTACCGTTTGGGATGCATTGTTGATTTCGGCAAATCGGGCAATAAAGGAGGTTGTGTGAGAAGGCTACTCATAATTCTAATAGTTATGGCTGTTTTTGTAGGATCAGGCTGCAAAAAAAATTCTGAGGGTAGTGCAGGAAAAAAGAGTAGTTCAGAAGAGGTAAATATACATAATGATTCAAGTATCGAGGAAGAGGATACCGGAGTCGACTTTACATTAATGGGAATAGATGGGAAAACATACAATATGAAGAATTTCAGAGGTAAGGTTGTTTTGCTTGATTTCTGGGCGAGCTGGTGTGGACCCTGTAAGATTTCTATTCCCCATTTTGAGAAACTTTACAGCCAATATAAAGATGAAGGATTTATTGTATTTGGAATTGGATTAGAGAATGCGCAAAATCTTATAAGGGCATCAAAGGTATTGAAAATAAATTATCCTGTTCTTCAAGGAACACAGGAAATTGCACAGGCATTCAGGATAAGGGCAATTCCTACAACATTTCTTCTGGATAAAAGGGGTAAAATTGTATATGCCCAGGTGGGATTTAATAGCTCACTTCCAGCAATACTATCCCATAAGATTGATAGCTTAATAGGTGGTTAATAAAAA
Source organism: uncultured bacterium (assembly GCA_964596115.1). Classification (GTDB taxonomy): domain Bacteria; phylum Hydrothermota; class UBA3072; order UBA3072; family B12-G15; genus CAZQRW01. The sequence continues at coordinate 1,580 of CAZQRW010000020.1, read as the reverse complement.
GCGGGCTCTGCCCGCTTTTTTCTTGACAAAGATTGTTTTTTTCTCCTAATATAAGATGTGAATAAAAATTGGTAGAAGGATTATTTTGATGAGGAGTATTATAGGATTTATAAACCCCTGTTAACGCATAAGAAGACGGCAAGAATCGAGGTTGAGTTTATT
>CAZQRW010000020.1:0-1318 GCA_964596115.1 uncultured bacterium | reverse complement strand
TGAGTTTATTTTGAGGTTGCATTAAAAAAGGCTAAAGGGATAAGAACAAACATAAATCTTGTAAGGGCAGATATGAAGAATATCCCATTTGTTAGATACTTTGATGCTACCTATTCATTTTTTACTTCTTTTGGATACTTTTCCGATAAAGAGAATCTTAGGACGTTAAAAGAAATCAACAAGGCGCTGAAACCTGGCGGAAGATTTCTTGTAGATGTTTTTAATCCCCTAAATGTGATCAAAAATATTCCGAAAAGGACGTAGTTCCAGCCAGACCCAGATACCTTTGTAATAGAAGAAATAATAATTGACCCGATAAAGATGACAAGCAGAAACAAACGATATATAGTGGATAAAAAGGGAGGTTTTGCGGAAAAAGAGTTCATTGAGAGGATGTACGTTCATCCTGAAATGGTGGAGATGTTACAAAATGCTGGATTTGAGTATATCGATACGTTTGGTTCAAGGCAAGGAGAACCATATAGGACAGAATCAAAAAGGATGATAATTCTTTCAAAAAAATATGATGATGTTTACTGTTTCAAGAAATCAATTTAACATCTTTCAATCCACTTTTTACACAAAAGACACTTAAAGGAGATATGATCTAAGAAACAGGTTACAGAAAATAAGAAGAGTAAGATTGATTTAATGCCTAATAGTATAAAATTTTTGATAATAGCTATGATATTATTAAATTGACAAAAAATCTTTTAAATCATCTTGACATTCATTTTTTTATTGGTAATATATAAAAAAAAGGGGCAGTAGCTCAGATGGGAGAGCGGTGCGTTCGCAACGCACAGGTCGGCGGTTCAAATCCGCTCTGCTCCATCTGTAAATGGATAAAATAAAATCGTAAGAAAAGGCTGTTGGAGTCTTGACTTTTGAGGTATTTATATATATTTAATTAAATAAACGCTGGCGTAACTCAGTGGTAGAGTAGCTGATTTGTAATCAGCCTGTCGGGGGTTCAAGTCCCTCCGCCAGCTTGTGAATGAGAAACCGGGGAGGTTCCCGAGCGGTCAAAGGGGGCAGACTGTAAATCTGTTGGCGAGGTCCTTCGAAGGTTCGAATCCTTCCCTCCCCAGTGCGGGAGTAGCTCAGTTGGAAGAGCATCGGCCTTCCAAGCCGATGGTCGCGGGTTCGAACCCCGTCTCCCGCTTAAATTGAGGGTTAACTGCCCATGTAGCTCAGTTGGTAGAGCACTTCCTTGGTAAGGAAGAGGTCACCGGTTCAAATCCGGTCATGGGCTAAGATTGAAGGAGGTATTAATGGCGAAGGCGAAGTTTGAGAGGAAGAAGCCCCATGTCAATGT
>CAZQRW010000019.1:0-33676 GCA_964596115.1 uncultured bacterium | reverse complement strand
CAGAATACAAATACTCAAAAAACTTTCTTGACAACCCTTATCTTATTCTTATACTAACAAAAAAAAGGAGATTGTGATATGCTTAAGAAGACTCCATTTTATGAAAAACATATTGAGATGGGAGCTAAAATTGTTCCTTTTGCAGGATTCGAAATGCCTGTGCAATACTCCTCTATTATTTCTGAAACGCTCCAGGTAAGAAAAAAGGTGGGTGTGTTTGATGTTTCTCATATGGGCGAAATTGAAATTACTGGCCCCGATGCTGAAAATTTTGCTAATTACATTACAACAAACGATGTATCAAAACTTAGCCTGTTTCAGGTTCAATACTCAACTATGCCTTATCCAGATGGAGGGATTGTAGATGATCTCCTGGTTTATAAACTTCCAGATAAAATTCTTCTTGTAGTAAATGCCTCTAATACTGATAAGGACTTCGAGTGGATAGTCAAAAACAAAAGATGGAATATAAGGTTAGAAAATAAGAGTGATCAATATTTCCAGCTTGCCGTTCAGGGTCCTTTAAGTGAAAGTGTTGTTCAAAAGATAGTAGATATTGACCTATCAACAATTTCATTTTACTGGGCTTCCAGCTGTAAAATAAAAAACAAAAATTTTCTCATTTCAAGAACCGGGTATACTGGTGAAGATGGTTTTGAAATATACGGAGATACACCCCTTGGTCCAGAAATTTGGGATATTGTTTTTGATGCGGGTAAAGACCTTGGAATTGCGCCCATAGGTCTCGGCGCGAGAGACATTCTAAGACTTGAAATGAGATACTGTCTATATGGTAACGATATTGACAAGAACACTACCCCTCTTGAAGCTGGCCTTGGTTGGGTAGTAAAACTCGATAAAGGTGAATTTATAGGAAGAGATGCCATTATGAAACAAAAACATGAAGGCATCAAAAGAAAACTTGTTGCCTTTGAAATGGAAGGCAGATTAATACCAAGACATAACTTTAAGATCTTATCCCGCTCTGGCACAGAGATTGGATTTGTTACAAGTGGGGCATGGTCTCCAAGTATTGAAAAAACTATCGGTCTTGGGTATGTGGGTATTGAACATTCAAAAATAGGGAATGAAATTCTTGTTGACATTAGGGGAAGAAAGGAAAAAGGCATTGTAGTCAGACCACCTTTTTATAAAAACGGAACCCATAAATAGGAGGAAAGATGAAAGTAAAGGAAGGCCTAAAGTATTCAAGGGATCATGAGTGGGCTGATATTGAAGGGAATATTGTTACCGAAGGTATAACTGATTATGCACAACATGAATTATCTGATATCGTATATGTTGAGTTGCCAAAGGTCGGCAATGAGGTACGGAAAGGTAGCGCTATAGCTACAATAGAAGCTGTAAAGACAGTTGCGGATCTTATCTCTATGGCAAGCGGAAAAATAGCGGCAGTAAATGAGGAACTGAAAAATCACCCGGAACTTGTGAATCAAGACCCTTATGGAAAGGGATGGATGGTTAAAATAGAGGTTAATGATCCCAATGAACTAAACGATTTTATGGATTCTGCTGCATACGAGAATTTCATAAAGGAGGAAGGGTAATGCCTTTCATCCCTATCACTAAAAGGGAAAGGGAAGAGATGCTCCAAAAGATTGGAGCAGGGATTGATGAAATCTTCTCAACAATACCTGAAAATATAAGATTTCGCGGTGAAATAAATCTCCCTCCTCCGCTATCAGAACTCGAGGTATATAAGTTACTAAAGGAAATCTCGCAAAAAAACAGGTCCCTGATTTGCTTTGCTGGGGGAGGAGTATATGACCATTATATACCTTCAGTTGTAGACCATATCCTATCAAAGCCAGAATTCTATACTGCATATACACCCTACCAACCAGAGGTAAGTCAGGGAACGCTTCAGGCAATATATGAATACCAATCAATGATATGTGACTTAACCGAGATGGAGGTTTCCAATGCCTCTATGTATGATGGAGCCACTGCACTTGCTGAAGCGATCTTTATGGCAGCAGGTATAAATGGAAAAAGAAAAATTCTTATTAGTGACGCTATCAATCCATTATATAAAGAGGTAATAAAATCATATATTGCTGACTCTTTTACCCTCAAGTTTATCCCTATAAACAAAAATGGAGAAACTGAAATCAATAAGATAAGTGTAGATAATGACACTGCTGCCATAGTTGTTCAACATCCCAATTTTTTAGGTATACTTGAAGATGTTTTTGAAATAGAAAAAATAATACATTCCAAAGATGCTATTTTTATTGTATCGTTCGATCCTATCTCCCTTGCTATACTGAAGGCACCAGGCGATTATAACGCTGACATTGCCACTGCTGAAGGGCAATCCCTTGGGCTTCCGATGAACTTCGGCGGTCCTTATCTTGGTATATTTACATCAAAAAAGGATTATATACGACATATGCCTGGGAGAATAATAGGCAAAACCGTTGACTCGGAAGGAAAAAGAGGGTTTGTGATGACCCTTCAGACAAGGGAACAGCACATCAGAAGAGAGAGGGCAACTTCAAATATTTGTACGAACCAACAATTGTGTGCCCTCGCTGCAGCCGTATATCTATCTCTTCTTGGAAAATCTGGTTTAAGGGAAGTTGCGTACCAGACCACTCAAAAATCACACTATTTATATAAATTACTTATAGATTATGGATTAGAAATCCCATATAAAGGAAAATTTTTTAGAGAATTTGTTATCAAGATAAATAATGTAGATAAGATAATTAAAAAAGCAGCCGAAAGAGGATTTCTTGCTGGCATTGATCTTGGGAAATTTAGACCCGAATGGGAAAATAATCTATTGGTCTCCGTTACCGAGAAGAGAACAAAGGAGGAAATAGAAAAAATTGCTGAAATTCTCAAAGGAAATTAAAGGAGAGGATAGAGATAAACTCTTTCTTTTTCTTCTCCCCTTTGTACTCTTTATTGCCCTGATAGACATAAATTATATTGCTTCAGGTTATCGATTTGATTTCCCTACAGATGATGGATATATATTTCTCACCGTAGCAAAAAATATATCCCAGGGTGCTATATTCAAAATGTATCCTACAGATTCTTTGAGAACAACTGCAGCCACAAATAATATTTTCCCATTTCTTGAAAGCGTTGGATTTTTTACAGGATTTAAATCCCCAAGTCTCTCTGTGCTTTTCGTTTATATAATAAACTTTATTTTTCTTCTGTTTACTATCTTTTTCATTTATAATTTTTTTTCGAGATTTAATAAAAAGGTAGCGTTCTTTGTTTCCATCTTATTGCTCCTTTTCCCAAGTTTTTTTATGAATTTCTTCATTGGGAACGATCTTGCCTTCTTTATGTTTCTTTTCTGGGGGGCAATGTCTTTAATGGATAGGCCCGCATTTTTCTTTACCTTTGCAACCCTTACAGGATTTACAAGGCCAGAGGGACCTATGTTTTTCGTATTTCTTATACTCTTCAGGTGGATAATAACAAAAAAATTATCCTTTAAGTTATCTATCCCGTTATTTTTCGCTACATTACTCCAATATATACCCAACATTATAATAAATGGTTCTCTTTTCCCCTCGGGGGCTTTAGCCCAGGGACTTTATCATTATTCATCCTTCTCCGTATTTATACAGAATGCAACCATTACTTTTTTTGACCAGATAAAAGGTACCCTCCTCTCCTTTTTCCCCAGTATGAATGGTATCGGTTTGTTCGGCAAATCGGTCAATATTAGTTTCCCTATTTTTATGGGCTTTTTCTTCTTTATAGGAATAATTATAAACAAAAATAAGAAATTTTCTATTCTTGCTCTTACATTCTTTTTAGCCCTGATATTAGAAGATAGCATTACCTTTTTTTCCGGTGTTCAAATGAATAGAAGAATTATTCCTTCTTATCCTTTTGTATTCTTTTTCTCCATTATAGCCGTATACTCCTTATTTTCTTCTGAAAGTATAAGAAAATGGATCTTATATATCTGGTCTTTCCTCCTGATCTTTTCCACTGTAGGTTCATTTGCTGGTTACAATAACACCGCTATCGGAAACAAAAAATACTTCCAACTGACGGAATATATCAAAAAACAAGCTCAAATCAAGCGTATATTCAGTCTAACACAGGCAATGAGGATTCATTACTTACTTTCTCCAGAAAACAGAGAAGTTATTCATTCCTCACCCGTATTAAATCCGCTTCTTGCAAAATGTGTGAAGTATTATCTCTGCCCCTCTGAAACCTTTGAGGTGTTACAAAGGGTACTTGGTAAAAAAATCTATATAATTAACGAAAAAGGTATAAATTCCTTTGAGAGTGAATTTTATTCAAAATATATAGATACACTTCTGCATACACAAATAAATTATATTGGAGGGCCCATTACTTTAGCACTGGCTGATTTAACACCCACCACTGATACAACCACTTTTTTTGACGAGGTTGATGTATGCGACCCCATCTCTGAAAAAAAACATAATTATAGATATTTTACCTCATTACCTATCCCCTTCAGAGCATACCCTTTAGATTCCGATGCAGGAAGATATATTAATGGATTCGAAAGTTTCCAGATAAAAAGTAAGGATGCCCATTCTTACCTCTTTATCCGATTGACTAAAAAACTTAGAGGATTTGTCCTAAAGTATCCTGATATATCAGAAATAATTAATTATCATCCTGATCCCCAGAAATTAAAGATTATCATTGATAGCGCCCAGGTGCTTGATACAACCTTATCCGTCAAAAATACCTTTACTGTCATAAAAATTCCTTTAAGAAAGAAGGGAATTAATAAAGTCAATGTAGAAGGAAATTACTTAGTTACCCATTACTGGACAAAATGAACGCTCTTCTTGTTTTCTTACCACTTTTAGGTATGGTATTATTCAAAGGTGGAGAAGGTTATTACAAACCCTTTTTCTTTGGCTTTTTTATCGCCATAGCGATTTTTCTTATAAGGAAGAAAGAAATTCAAAGAAATGAATTTCTCCTTCCCCTAATATTTCTATCTGGCGCCTCATTTATTTCTGCCTTATTCTCCCCTGCTTTTCTGAGGTCAACTGGTGGCTTTTTGGAAACATTTTCCTACCTTCTCTTTTTCTTACTCCTGCTTTTACTGAAACCTGAGAAGAAAATATTGATTTATGGCCTTATCTGCCTTGGGATTATACAGGTTATGTTCCTTCCATTCCAGATCCATCAGAGATTCTCTGGAAGCTATAGGTATGCCACATATATTATTGAGCCTCTCTTTGTAGGTTTCTTTCTTTCAGCATATATCAAAAACAAAATAGCAAAATTCTCCTTATATTCCATCTTCATCGTCTGTATTATCCTTTCTGGTTCAAGGGTAGGAATCCTGCTTTTTTTCTTAATTCCCTTCTTGTTTAAAAAATGGTATCTTCCCCTATCAGTACTTTTAATTGCTTCAATTTTAATTTTGGCGATTCCCAATCCTGTTGGAAAGCGTTTAAAGAGAAAAAGTGATGTCTTTTCATTCCAGAGACCAAAGTTATGGAAACAGGGAATAAAGACCAGCCTGGAAAGACCTTACACTGGATGGGGACAGAGAAATTATGAAAATGCAGCAAAAAAAAATACATTCCCGGTTAAGGAAAAAAAGAGGATTGTGTATAGATATGCCAGAATTGCTCACAATCAGTTTATTCATTACTTTGCAACAATGGGCATTTTCGGTCTTTTTGCTTTCTTATTTTTGTTCTTTATCTTTTTTAAAGGTTTTTCAAATTATTCTATTCCACTCAGACTTTCTGTCCTCGTATATTTTCTGCATTCCTTTGTAGATAATCCCTTCTATCTCCCGGGCAATTTTCTTATTTTCTTGATGCTTCTCTACCTTATCTCGAGGGAAAAAGTTACGGTCCAACTAAAAATAAGTAAAGTAACCTCTCTATCCTTTGCTATTCCTATCATTCTTTACCTACTACCCATCGCTGGAGGCGTATTTGATACATTATCAATTAGAGCATCAAAGAATGACAACCTCTCTCAATCTGCCCTATTCGAAAATATTGCCTATTCTCTGTATCCCGAGGCATTCAGAGCAAAGGAGATAGGATTAATCTATGAGAAAATCTTTCATAAAACAAATGACCTATCCAATCTATTCTTTTCTTATAGAATGATAGCGACTTCTGTAAAAATTGATCCCCTTGATTACAAAAGCTATCTTGCAGTTTCAAATCTAATATATAGAAATATGAGATATTTTACTGGAATGAATAAAACAATGGAGAAGAATGTAATCATAGCAATAAACCTCAACCCGTTTGATAAAACACTTCTAAGGGATTACATTAAATTCCTCCACATAAACAGAAGATTTCTGGAAGAGGTATATATGGACCAATATTTAAAAGAAATAGAAAATGGTAAAAAAATTCCCCTGCCAGAGGCAGGGGAATATAGATAGTACTGGTTATTGACCAGGGTTTAGTGTCAGGCCTACATAGACGCCATACTGTCCCCAACCCCAGATTGAATAAACTACACCACTTGCGTCACTGGCAAAGCCAACCTTTCCTTGATTGGCGGATGCTGTTGCTGTACTATAAGCCATCCCGGTATAAGCAGCTGTACCTGTTTGGTTATTAAATGGATTCTTGAAATTCTTGGGAAGGTAGCCTACTGATGGTGCAGCCCAGCTGACATCATTAGAGGTTGGGTAAACGCCATTATGGTCTACACTGTAGGTTTCAACAGCCACCTGGAAGGTATGCTCGTTTGCCTTAACAGATGCAGCCTTTGCCCTGGAAATAACCCTGACAAAGTTTGGAATCGCTATTGCTGCAAGAATACCGATAATGACAACCACAACCATCAACTCAATCAACGTAAAACCCTTCTTTTTCATAATACCTCCTTTTTGTATTATTTTATTAATTAGCTACAATTTCTATTCCAAAAAATTTTTAAGAAATAATAACAAATTTTGAAGAAATTTCATTTGCAAATTGCGAATTTTCTCTATTTGCAAACTATTGACTGGAGGGATTTATTATCAAATCTATCGGTCTGTTGTCCTTTCCAACACCCCAGATGGTATAATAATCTCCTTTAATAGCAGCTTGGTATTCAACCACTCCTGGCGTATTCTCAGCTGCCTCATCCTGAAGAAAGGGCCCAGTTGGGTTAAATGGGTTCTTAATATTACCTGGCACACTGTCAATAAAATGTGCTACATCTTCTGGATATTTCCCTTCATTTATAGATGTAATTTCCACGGTAAGTTGAACGGAACGCATATTCGATATAAGACTTGCTATCTTTGCCTTATCTACAAACCTAATATAATTTGGTATAGAAATAGCAACAAGAACTCCAATTATTACAATAACAACAAATAATTCTATCAATGTAAAACCTTTTCTATTCTTATCTATCATTTTTTTCTCCTTTCCCTTATATGTCTCTTTTTACCATACTCCAATAATTTTATCCTTTCTTCTAATCCTAATCTTTTATAAAGGTTGATAAGATCGTAACGAACGCTCTTGAATCCGATTAATTTCTCTGCCCTATATGCGTACTTAAGTCCTTCAATATATCTCCCTTGGCCTGTTAAATACGCAGCCCTCCTAACAAGGAAAAGTCCATAAGCCTCTTCCTCACCTTCATATAGGCTTATATTATTCGGCGTTTTAATGCCCCATTTTATCCTGTGCCTGGACTTTGAAAAAAATAGGCCGTAGGAATATATAAATGGCTTCTTTTTCCATAGGCATAGATTGGGTTCACAAAAACCTGTATGCAAGAAATTATTATTCTCAATCTCTAAACTAAAATTCCCTCTTACAGTATAAAGATAGATTAAGTAGGGCAAAAAAAGCCTGTCCCCCAGTATGCAATCACCACTTTTTATCTGGGAATTGAACTCCTGTACTAAATAATTGCCAAAATGCTCTTCCCTCATAATGTTTTCTTTATAACTCTGCAAAAACATAAGTGATAGAAGAAAGGCAAGAATGACTAATCTATAATGAGGCTTTAGCATCATAACGCCTTGAGATGCAAGATATATACTTAAAATAATTGCAACAAAAAATACATACCCTATATAGATAGAATTACCCTTAGAAACAAAGGGGATCAAAATAAATTGTATTAAGAATAAATAAATTATTGGATTTTTTTTATCTTTCAAGAAGAACATAAATGGTACAAATATACCAAAATATTTGACTGCAACTAATAGTGTACCGTAGAGGCTGGAAGGAAAATCCCTGAATGGATGAATAAAATTAAGGGAAAGGGTATTTAACACCATCCTGCCAAAATGTTTGAGATTATAAAGATTGCCCCAATCAATTAATGGATCATAAAAAGTCATTATAAGCAGATAAAGGCAGGAAGAAAAACCAACAACCAGAAAAATAATATTTTTTTTTAAATTTCTTCTTGTATTGAGCAAGAAAAAAACAATGGGTATATATAATATGGGGTGAAAGGTAAGTGATAGACCAGCTGTATAGTATAGCAACCTTTCTCTTTTTGTTTCATAAAAGTAAAGCATAAGAAGAAAAAGAAAGATCGAAGGCGTAATAATTGTTGCATTTGTAGATGAATAAAAAATAACAGGGTGAAAAGAAAATATAAGTGTCCACAAAAGGGGTAAAATACCTTTATATTTCAGCCGCAAGAGACTGTAAAATATAACGCTTGAGAATGTACCCAAAAACATTGAAAGAATGTTTGCACCAATAGCAACATTAGAAAAAATAATTGTAAAAATTCTTCCTATTAGAATATAAAGAGCAAAACCCGGGAAAAAAGGAACACCAGGTCGATAAAATATGGAAGGAAGATAACCATCCACCCCAGGAGGGACAGAATAATTCATAAATAGTGAATACATAAAAAATATAAAGATAGGTAGTGTTATCCTTCCGATTCTTTCCGGTTTCATAATTCTGACAAAAAAGTCCGATATAAATTCGATGTATTTTTAATCATTTTGCTCCTGCTAAAATTCTCTCTGACTACTTCTCTTCCGTTCTCCCCCATTTTTTCTCTCTTCTTATCGTTGTTGATTAATTTTGACAAATAATATATATAACATTCAATATTATCAGGACTACAGGAATAACCTGTTAAATCATTAATTACTACCTCAGTATTACCATCTACGTTACTTGAAACAACAGGAAGTTTATGTGCCATTGCTTCAAGTATTGTGAGAGGAAGCCCTTCCCATCTAGACGGGAGGAAATAGACATCAAATTTTTTATACCATCGATACGAATTTTTTAACCATCCATGCAGGTATATGCGCGGCGAATTGCCTATAATTTCCTCAACTTTACTCCTTAAAACCCCATCCCCTAAATAATGAAATTCTACATTCCTAAATTTTCTTACCAATTCTTTCGCAACAAATGCCCATACAAGCGGGTTTTTTTGAGGCTTAAAATTTCCAACAGTACCGATCCTTATCCGATTCCCTCTCTCTTTTTTTACCTTTTCTGGAACGATTATACCATACGGAATATATATGTATTGAGATTCCTTTCCAATCCTCCATTTTCTCGCCTTGGTTATAAGGTTTTTTGCAGGGAATATTATTTTATCACAAAATCTTGCAGCTATTCTCTCGGCATTTACATAGATGAAATTTTCTAATACAGGTTTGAAAGGCGTTATTGCAAAACCATGAACAGTGTGAAAAACTATAAGCCTGCGTGAGAGATTTGCTGATGCCAATCTACCAATTATTCCTGCCTTAGAGCCATGGGTATGTAAAAATGTATAATCAAATTTATTAAGAAATGCTCTTAGTAATGCTCTGACTTTTTTTACAGCGATTAGATCATACAATGGCAAAATTTCCCTTTTTAACTCTTCTATAACAAAATGATTGTGCGTCCGTTCTGCCTCTTCAAATAGTATCCCTCCAGAGCCTGAAATTATGTAGTTCATATAGGGTAACCTCCTGGCATAATCGAGAAGTACCTTCTGTGCTCCACCAAGTTCAAGTTTAGCCATCATCTGTATAGAAGCTATATTTTTTCTGCTAATTCCTTCCCCCTTTGGATTGAATAACCCATTGTAGTATACTCCCATTCTGCAAACCTTCCTGCGAGAATTATGTTATACTTATCAAGAATCATCTTTATCTTTTTAAGAATTCCCTCCCTTTCTCTATCAAAAATTACATATGCATACTCCAATATATCATAGCTGGAGAATATCACCTTACCCTTAACAATACCTGTAGAAATCAACATATCTATGGCGTCATCTATTATGTTTATTGGCTTCCTACCAGTAAAAGGAACTTCAAGCCATAAAGAGGAATACCCATCTGGAGCCATAGAGGACGAAATATTTGAAAATGACCCTGCCCTTATAAATGGGAATCTTTCATCAGGAAAATAAACCCAATGAAATGGAACTGGTGTATATCCATCAAATCCAATATTTATCACCATTATTGATACATACCTCAATTTTTCCTTAATGCCTCCAGAATCCTCCTTCGCTAAGAGTTTAATTACATCAGGAAGGGGTATTGTTAATACCAACTTCTTATATTTATATGTATTATTTCCAATCTTGACTTTTCCTTTTCTGATCTCTCTCAACTCGCCCTTATTCCATTTTATATCATTAGAAAGCTTCTCTGTTAATTCCCCAATCCCTCTCCTTGGGAATAAAAATACAGGATTATATCCTGAATCACTATGAAAACCAAACAGATTTGGTTTAGGGATATATCTGCCTATTCCATTTGTTGTCATATAATTTAGAGGATACTGCCACAATTTTGAGTTGTAGGGAATGAAAAATTTTTCTGAAAGAAATCGTCCAAATGTCTTATAAAAACTCGATTCGAGGTTTAATTTTTTTTCTCCCCCCCTAAACATATAGGAAAAGGTTGAAAATAACCTTTCTTCAAATCTCATTCCTGGAAGATTGGACTGAATGGGATAAGGTATCAATCTATTTCTAAAATATATATATGCCTTTCTCTTATGCTCTTCTATATCGGGTAAAATATATCTTACAAAATTTCTTACATAATCAGATTTTGAATGGATAAAGTGTCCACCTCTATCAAACCTGAATCCATCTATTTCGTTTGTTCTACATAAACCACCAGGAACATTTCTCTCAAAAAGTAAAAATCTTTTGCCTCTTCTTTTCAAATGAAATGCAATACTTAGTCCTGTAATACCAGCTCCAATAATTATGTTTATGTTGCCCCCCTTAGTATCGTGCCCACGATTACAAATATCCCAATAATGATGAAGAGAATAATCAATGCACCTTTAAAACCAACCTTAGTGATTATATACGAAGCCTCACAAAGTGAAATTGATATAAGATATATGATAGCGTCTATCACTATTACAGGTAAATTTTTCCCTCTTAGTTTAAGAACAAAATGATCTGGCGAACCTTTAAGGGGATTTTTCCCCTTTACGATCCTTTGTATAAATACATAAAACGTATCATAAATTGGGAAAAAGAGTATAAATAAAGGAACAACAATTGCTACTGGATTCGCAAAAGAGTAAGATGTTCTTAGAGCAATGACTGAAAGAGTGAACCCTATCGTCAAACTTCCTGCATCACCAAGAAATATCTTAGCCTTCGGAAGATTGAATGGAATAAAGCCAGCAATACTCCCAGCAAGGGCAGCAGCCACGAGTGCTTCATTAATATCTCCACCAGTCAGAGTTATAAACGTCAGTGTAGTAGCAGCAATAAAACCGACTCCCCCAGCAATTCCATCCATAACATCTATGATATTAAAACTGTTCGTAATACCAACAATCCAGATTATGCTAATAATAACATTAGCGGTAAATGAAAAAAAGATGATTCTTGTTCTTATTCCAGAAAAAACAAGCAGTGTGGCAAAGATCGTCTCCACTATAAGCTTAGAGTAAGGAGAAAGTGGTTTAATATCATCAAAAAATCCAAGTAAGAAAATGAGGAAAACAGATAGGGGAAAAAGAATACCCTCTTTATAGAGAATGGGATTTATTAAAAAGCCAATAACAATTGGAAGTCCACCAAGATAAGGAATTGGATTCTCGTGGGATTTTAATCCCCCGGGGATATCCATAATTTTGAACTTCTTCGCCATTTTTATCGCAAGGGGAACAAGCGACAAAGAAACAAGGAAAGAAATGAGGGGAAAAAATTTCATTTTTCAATTATATAATAGTTAAAACAGGATTGCGGAAAAATTCTGTCGAACATTCCTTTTATTTCTTCCAACTTTTTCTCTGTCCTAAAGATCGCTGCATAGCCTTGCCGTTCAGTTATCTCATAGGGAGAACCAGCAACTGAATCAATCTTAAATATCTCTCCTCTGTTGGTATAACCATCCTTAATCAACTGTTTCAGATATGAGCGAGCCCATCTTCTTTTTTCAAAAATTATGCAAAGAGTCATACTAATTCAGAGCCAAGTTTAAAGGCTTTAATATTCAACTCAACATATTTTTCTGGAACTCTTTTCTTTATTACCTTTAACCATGCATCGTTCTTGAAAGGCAAAAACTTTGAAATAGCCCCAATAAGTACTACATTCATCACCTTCATACTACCTGCCCTCAATGCAACACTCATGCCATCAACGACAAAAACCTTCTTTGCATATTTTTTAATTCTATCAATTATATCTCCTGGGTATTCTGCTAATCCTGCCGCTACAGGTAGAGGATCAAATTTATAATCATTTACAACAATTAAACCATTATCATTTAAATAATCAAGTGTCCTCAGGGCTTCAAGTTTCTCAAAAGAAAGCAAAAAATCCGCCATCCCTGGCGCCAAAATTGGAGAATACACCTTCTTACCAAATCTCACCGCACTTTCTACTGAGCCACCCCTCTGGGACATCCCATGGACTTCACTTTTTTTTACATCGTAGCCCTCTTCCATAGCAACCATAGTAAGTAAATCAGATGCAAGAAGTATACCCTGCCCACCTATCCCTGTTAATAATACACTAATTACATTATTATTATTCATTATCATCCTCCTCAATTTACTTGTTTGATTGCGTCGAATGGACATATTTGAGCACATAGGCTACATCCCACACAGAAAAATTTATTTATCGTAGCAACATTTCCACTCATTGATATTGCTGGACACCCAACTTTCAAACAGACCTTACAACCTGTACATTTATCAGCAAGGACATAATAAGGTTTTTCCTTTATCCCGTCAGGAAGAAGGGCACAAGGTGCACGAGCAATAATAACAGAGAGGTCATCTCTTTCAATCTCCCTCTTCATAACCACAGTAACTTCTTTCAAATTGTAAGGATCAACAACGTATACATTTTCAATTCCAATTCCTTTTATAAACTTTTCAAGATCAACTTCTCTTCCAGGGATTCCCATAAGAGTCTTACCCGTTCCAGGATATCCTTGATGCCCGGTCATTGCTGTCGTTCTATTATCGAGTATAACAATTGTTGTAATTCCATTGTTATAATAAATGTTAATCAAACTGGTGATTCCAGAATGGAAAAAGGTTGAATCTCCAATAACGCCAATTATTTTCTTCCTATTTTTGTCATCTTTCATTGCAAGCTGCATACCATAGGCATTGCCGACACTTGCACCCATTTCCACACAGGTGTCGAGTGCATTTAATGGAGGCAACGCACCAAGTGTATAGCAACCTATATCCCCTGTAGCTATTAGTTTAAGCTTTCTTATCACGTTAAAGACACCTGTATGAGGACAGCCAGGACATAATGCTGGTGGTCTTGGAGGGATATCCCCCTTATCTATGGGCTTCCTTTCTTTAATCTTACCAAGGCTTACACCTACAATATATGGATTTAATTCGAGGCATAGTGGGATTTTATCCTTCCCCACAACAGGTATCCCCATTACTTTTAAATATTCTTCTATAAAAGGATCATTCTCCTCTATAACATAAATTTTTCTTACCATGCTGGCAAAAGTTTTTATAAGTTCATCGGGCATAGGCCAGGTCATTGTAAGCTTCAGTATAGTTGCATCGGGGAAAATTTCCTTTGCATACTGATAAGATACTGAATCGGTAATTATACCAATAGAATTATCTCCTTTCTCTATCCGATTGTATGGAAACCTTTCAGAGAATTTCTTTAAGCTTTTGAGTCTTTCCTCTACAAATATATGCTTTTTTCTTGCATGGGCAGGTAGAATTACTCTTTTGAGCATATCTTTATGATATGATTTAATAGGGACTTCCTCTCTTGCACCTAATTTAACGATGCTCTTTGAATGACTGATCCTCGTTGTGGAGCGGAGCAAAACTGGGGTGTCATATTTTTCGCTTATTTTGAATCCTTCCAATACAAGATCTTTTGCCTCCTGGGAATCAGATGGTTCAAGAAGGGGTATCTTTGAAAATTTCGCATAATTTCTATTATCCTGTTCATCCTGCGAAGAATGCATACCCGGATCATCTGCTGATACTATTATTATACCACCTGTAGCCCCTATATAGGAGAGAGAAAACAAAGGGTCAGCAGCAACATTAAGCCCAACATGTTTCATAGCGACTATCGCCCTTGCACCACCAAAACTGGCACCTATAGCAACTTCAAGTGCTACCTTTTCATTGGTACACCATTCTGAATGAATTTCCCTATATTGGGCAATATTCTCCAGTATTTCTGTACTTGGTGTACCGGGATATGCAGTTGCAACATGACACCCACCCTCATAAGCCCCCCTTGCAATTGCTTCATTGCCACTTAGTATAGCTCTTTTTTCAATCTCCATATATCCTCCTCATTAAAAGTTTTTAAAACCCCATGGTGTCAGTCTCTAAATTTTAAATTTTCTCTAATTTTCTCTTTTCCATCCATTCATCAAATTCCTTAAGATCCTTTTCCACTCTCTTCTGGTAATTTTTTATATGCATACTGGCACAGGAAGCAGAAATATTCATCAATTTCCCTATCAAATCATAATTATAATGAGCTCTGTACCTCATTAACACTATTATAATTTTTTTTAGTGAATCATGCGCATACTTTTTAATTTCCTCAATTTTCACGCCATATTTTTCTATCAAAAAATAATTTATCGTTTCAATATCTATACTATTATATACCCCTTTTGCCCTTGCTTCCTTTCTGTCATTTTTCTTCATTGATTCAAGTGTTCTCTGAATAAATTGATTATCCCCGTATATATTATGTGATTTAACCCTTACATATTTGAAGTCACTTTCTTCGTTCATATATTTAATGAACTCACCTAAATCTCCATTAAAATATGACATTCCAAACGAGATATCCACTATATCATTATTCATTTTAATATAATCTTTGTAACTTGACCATCTATAATTAGCAATATCTTTTACCAAATGAGCTTTTGTAGGATTTCTGTGAATATATCTTAAAACAGTAATAAAATAATTGTCCTTATCAACAAGGATACTTTTATATCTATCTCCAAAAAGATGTCCACTTGTATTCTTTTTTTTATTATAGTACACAGCATATCTGGTTAACAATTGTCTCATCATTTCTGAAAGGGAATAATGACCTGTTTCTACAAGTAAATGAAAATGGTTATCCATAAGGCAATAGGCATAAAGAACAAATTTATATTTTTTAATTAAATCAGAAAGTATGAACAAAAACTTTCTTCTGTCATAATTATTTTCGAATATTAGGTTACCTCTATTTCCCTTAGCAATAACATGATGAACAGCACCCTTAAAATCAATTCTTAATGGCCTTCCCATAAAAACAACTTATCAGATTATTCGGGAATGTCAACAATAAAGTCAAGAATTTGTAGGGAAAACTTAAAATTTAGAGACTGACACCGAGGGGGTTGACGGGGGTGAAAATTTTCCTATAATAAAATTATCACGCGGAAGTGGCGGAATTGGCAGACGCGCTAGATTCAGGGTCTAGTGGTCTTCGGACCATAGGGGTTCAAGTCCCCTCTTCCGCATTTTTTATATCCTGAATTAATTTTAGAAATTCTTTTTCGCTAATTGTTTTTACTCCTAAACTTTTTGCCTTATCATACTTTGAACCAGGATTTTCACCAACTACTGTATAATCTGTTTTTTTACTCACAGAATTTGAAACTGAGCCACCCAAACTAATAACAAGATCTTGTGCTTCCTCTCGTGTCATTGTGGACAATGCCCCTGTAAAAACAAATTTTTTCCCTGCAAGGGGTTTGGCTCCCTCTTTCACTTTCTCTTCTATCTTCACACCCGCTTTTCTTAATTTATCAAGAACATTAACATTGCTTTTTTCGTTAAAAAATTCCACAATACTTCTTGCTCTTACAGGCCCAATATCATCTATACTTGCAAGTTCCTCATAAGACGCCTTTCTAATGGAATCAATTGAATGAAAAATGTTCGAAATTATTCTGGCATTGTGAATGCCAACATGTCTAATACCAAGACCATATATCAGCCTTTCAAGAGGTCTATTCTTACTATCCTCAATGGCATTCATCAAATTATCAACAGACTTCTCTCCCATTCTTTCAAGCTTTATAAGGTCTGTTCTATTAAGGTAATATATGTCACCATAATCTTTTAGTAATCCCCTATTAACAAGAACATCTACCAGCACATCCCCCATCCCTTCAATATCCATTGCGTTCCTGCTAGCAAAGTGGATAATTCTTCCCTTTACCTGTGCCGGACAGGAAACGTTTATGCACCTATACGCAACCTCACCTTCTTCCCTAACAAGTTTGGCTCCACATACAGGACAATCCTTGGGCATAACAAATTTCTTTTCTTTACCATTCCTCTTTTCTTTAACGACCTTCACTACCTGTGGGATAATCTCCCCAGCCTTTTCTACCATAACCCAATCGCCAATCCTGATATCTTTTCTTTCAATTTCGTCTAAATTATGTAGTGTTGCTCTTGATACTGTTGTTCCAGAAAGAAAAACGGGCTCAAGAATTGCCACAGGGGTGGCGGTACCAGTTCTACCTATATTTACTTCTATATTAATTATCTTCGTTACTCGTTGTTCTGCAGGAAATTTATACGCAATTGCCCATCTTGGGGCTTTTTCAGTGTAACCCAACTTTCTCTGGAGTTCAAAAGAGTTTACTTTAAGTACCATCCCATCAATATCAAAATCGAGTTCCTTTTTCTTTTCTTGCCATTCATCAATAAGGGGAAAAGCCTTCTCTATTCCCCTAACGACCTTTATAAATGGGCTAATTTTAAATCCTATCTCTCTTAGTTTACTAAGTGCCTCAAAGTGAGTTTTATATTTTTTGGGTATTTCTGCAATTGTATGGACAAAGATATCCAAACCTCTTTTTTCTACTATCCTCGGGTCAAGATTCTTAAGGGAACCTGCTGAAGCATTTCTAGGGTTGGCGAAAAGAGGTTCTCCCCTTTTTTCTCTCTCTTTGTTCAATTTTTCAAACGAGGGCCTCGGCATAAAAACTTCACCTCTTACTTCAATATCAAACAATTCTTTTTCATCCGTTAGTAATTTAAGAGGAATACTTTTAATTGCCCTAAGGTTGTTCGTTATCTCGTCACCTACGATCCCATTTCCCCTTGTTGAGCCCCTAAAAAATTTCCCTTTCCTATACTCAAGGCTAACAGCCACTCCATCAATTTTCAACTCTACTGCATACTCAACTTCCTCATCACTTCCAAGAAATTTCTTTACTTTCCTATCAAAATCCTTCAGTTCATCCTCGCTGTATGTATTTTCAAGCGATAGCATCTTAATCCTATGTTCAACTGGGGGAAATTCTCCCGTATAGGCTTCACCGACTCTTTGTGTCGGTGAATCAGGGGTTATAAGTTCTGGATATTCTTTTTCTAATTTTTCCAGCTTCTTTACCAACTGATCATATTCATAGTCGGATATTACTGGATTATTTAATACATAATACCTATAGTCATGATATCTAATTTCTTCTCTTAGCCTTTCAATCTCTTTTCTTATACCTTCAGGTATCATTGCTCTCTCCAATTTTACATCAGTCCATCTGCCTCCTCAGGAACGTTGGTATGTCAAGATCTTCCTTTCTTTTATTTGCCAGAGAGGATTCTTCCTCCCCCTCATCGAATTCTCTGAGTTTTTTAATATCTGTCTCCAATCTAAAATCACTCGAAAATACTCTAAAATCTCTTACCTCTGATTCGTCTTCAATACCGGTAGCTACCAATGTTACTTTTATTTTCCCATTCATATTCTTGTCAAAAACAACACCAAACAACAGTTCAACATCTTCCCTCATAGAATGGTTAATTACATCCATTATTTCGTCAAGTTCCTGCATAACGAAGGTATCGGTATCAGCAGTAATGTTGACAAGGGCAGCCCTGGCAAGACTTACGTCCACTTCCTCCAATAGAGGTGAGCGAATCGCACTCTGAACTGCTTCCAATGCTCTATTCTCTCCTTCAGCTTCTCCAATTCCCATTAATGCTTTACCCCTCCTGACCATAACCTTCTTTAAGTCCCTGAAATCTCTGTTAATAAATCCTGGCCTTATGATGAGATCGGATATACCCTGAACTGCATTTGCAGGTATTTCAGCGGAAAGAGCTGACAAACTGTGAAAAACAGACATATTCTTATTTGCACTTAGCTTCTGATTTGGCAATATCAAGATTGTATCTACAACTCTTTTTAACTCTTCTATACCCTTTTCTGCAGTTTTCATTCTTGGTTTACCTTCAAATAAAAACGGTTTTGTAACAACTGCAACAGTCAAAATATCCTTTTCTCTAGCCAGGGAAGCAATGATAGGGGAAGCACCTGTTCCTGTTCCTCCACCCATTCCTGCAACTATAAAAAGCAT
The DNA here is from genome assembly GCA_964596115.1 of uncultured bacterium. Classification (GTDB taxonomy): domain Bacteria; phylum Hydrothermota; class UBA3072; order UBA3072; family B12-G15; genus CAZQRW01. The sequence continues at coordinate 14,892 of CAZQRW010000019.1, read as the reverse complement.
ATGTGCACCATCAATTGCATCCCGTAGACTATCAACATCTTCTTCTGCAGCCTTCTTTCCTATTTCAGGATCACCTCCTGCACCCTGGCCTCCTGTTAAGTTTTTCCCTATCTGTATTTTCTCTCTTGCCTTTGCTATACTAAGAGCCTGTGCATCAGTATTTATCGCCCAGTAATCAACACCTGCTACACCCATATCCATCATCTGGTTAACAACATTTCCTCCGCATCCACCAATTCCAAAAACTTTAATCTTCGCAGGCAACTTATCTGAATTTGAAATTCTGAACATATAATCCTCCTTTCAAAATTGTTCGTTAAACCACTTTTTCATTCTTTCAAGTATCCTCTGAAAAAATCTCTCACCTGCTACTTTTGTTGAAGATACTTCCCCTTTATGCTCAATGCCATATTTCACCAATCCAACAGATGTAGAGAAAGCTGGATCCTGAACAATATCTCTAAGACCTTCGATACCTTTTTCAGGTGATCCTACTTTTACAGGAAGGTTAAACATTTCTTCTGTAACTTCCTGTATTCCTTTTAACTTTGCTGTTCCCCCAGTAAGAACAACGCCCGAAGATATCATCTCAGTGTTAAAATTTCTCTTTAGCTCATTATAAGCGAACTCAAGAATTTCTCTTGTGCGCATCTCTATAATATTTGTCACAATCTGTATAGAGACCTGTTTTTCCTTCCACCCTGCTGCACCACGTACAGGTACAAGAAAATTCTTATCCTTGAGAAGTTTCGATGAAGCTACACCATATTTTAGTTTTATTTCTTCTGCTACGTTTTTGGACGTCTTTAAACCTCTTGATAGATCAGAAGTTATATTTTCCCCCCCAAGACCAATAATACTTGTTCCACTCAGAGTTCCATTTGAAAAGACTGCCAGATCCGTCGTTCCTCCCCCCATATCTACTAATACTACACCCATTTCTTTCTCATCGGATTCCAGAATGGCATAGGAAGAGGCTAATGATTGAAGTACTATGTCGCATACCCTGTAACCCGCCTTCTCAACGCATTTAATAATATTTTTGGCTGAATTTAAAGCAGCTGTCACTATGTTAACTTTAGCCTCTAATTTTTTCCCAAACATACCGACAGGATTACTCGTTCTAACTTGATGATCAACAATAAACTCTCGCGAAATTGTATGAATTATTTCTCTATCGGATGGGAGAGAAATTGATTCTGCCTGAGCAATTACTCTATCGACATCTGACTTCTGAATCACATTATCATCACCTGTAACAGCAACAATGCCTGTTGATTCAATCGTTTTAATATGGCCCCCGGAAATACCTACAATTACCTCATTGGGCTGTACACCAGCTATTCTTTCTGCCTCTTCCATTGCTCTTTTTATTGACTCTGTTGTTTCATCCATATTAACAACGATTCCATTTTTTAGCCCAGAGGATCGGGATGTTCCCACTCCTTTAATTTCAATATTTCCAATACTTCCCTCCCTGGCGATCACAGTAGCGATTTTTGTCGTACCTATGTCAAGACCTACAATATAATCCCTATCCTTTATCAATTTTCACCTCCTCTCTATAAACTACCAATCCCTTAAACCTCATATCTATTTGACCTTTTGTATAACCTAAAGCCTTTAAGTCCTTTAGGATTTTTAATTTTTTTCTATAATTATCAACTCCCCAGAGAACCTTTAAACGACCAGTACTAGTTATTGGTCCCATTTTTGAAAGAATCAGTGTACCTTTAAAATTTCTTAATATTTCTAAAAGCCTTACTCCGTTCATTACATAATCTCTATCTCCTAAAAATTTCTGTATCCCTACTGTATCAGAGATAGGAAAGAATTTACACTCCAAATCAACTCCATATATGCGGTTATTCTCAACTAAATAACCAACTGGCTTCCTTTCGATTATGGATATCGCTAGCACTCCCCAGGGCAATTTTCTAATACCTATCCTATATACCCAATTGAGTTTTCTTATTCTTTTGGCTATTTCTGAAGATTTACATCTGTATAACTTTTTTGATTTTATACCTGCCTTCTTCAAGACCTCTTTCTTTCGATTGGTGCCAAGAACAACCACCTCTTTTAGGGGAATATAATTTGATGAGACCAATGCACCTACAATTACCAATAATAATAATACATACCTAAATCTAAACCTCTTTTTATTTGACAATCTTAACCTCCAGTTTTAAATCAACACCCGTCTCTTCATAAACCCTTTTCTTTATTAATTCTATCAGTGAGATGACATCATCCCCTGTAGCACTTCCATCATTCACTATGAAATTTGCGTGCTTCTTGCTAACAAGAGCACCACCGATTTTTGTTCCTACAAGTCCGCACTTCTTTATTAGCTTCCACGCCTTAATATCTCCATAATTCTTAAAAATTGAACCTGAAGATCTAAAATTCATAGGTTGTGATTCTTTCCTTTTTTTAAGGGCTTCCTCCATATTTTTTTTTATAATTAACCCATCCATTTTTCTGAGCCTTATTATTGCAGCGTATATAAACCTCTTCTCTACATTACTCCATCTGTACCCAAAACTATACTCAAAACCATCTTCACCCTGAACCTCAACCCTTTCAACGACATCACCAATTTCCTGGCCATATGCACCCGCATTCATTGCCAAAGCTCCACCCACTGTGCCTGGTATACCATACAATTTCTCAATACCACCCAATCCTCTTTCCTGGGAAACTTTTATGAGGTTATTAAGCAAATATCCCGCCTCTACCTCAATTTTTTCCGTTTTTATTGAAATATTTGTTAACCTATCCATTCTTACTACAATACCTCTAAAACCTCTCTCAGAAAATATAATATTACTACCCTTCCCCATAATAAGATAAGGGATATCTTTCTCTTTTATGTAGGTGATAATTTTTTGTAGATCTTCTTTGTCCTTTGGAAACATCAATGCATCCACAGGGCCACCAACTCCCATAGTAGTCCATTTTCTCATTTTTTCATTTTTCAAAATCTCACCTTTTATTTTTAACATAATCTGCGATTTTCTCCCCTACTCTATTAATGTTCCCTGCACCCATAGTTATTATCATATCGCCTGGCTTTAGTTCATCTGCCAATTCTTTATAGATATCATCCATATTCTCAATGTAACGAACATTTTTATGACCGTATCCCTTTATTGCATCTGAAATTATCTTACCAGTAATACCTGGTATCCTTTCCTCTCTCGAGGGATATATATCTGTTATATACACAAGATCTGCATCAAAAAACGCCTTACCAAATCTATCTTTCAATAAAATTGTCCTGGAGAATAAATGAGGCTGAAATATTGCAATTATCCTTCCTTTCCATCCTTCCCTTGCAGTCTTGAGTACGCTCTCAATTTCTCTGGGATGGTGAGCATAATCATCTACGATTAAAAATTCCTCTGTTTTAGCCTTTATTTCAAATCTCCTTATCACTCCTTCAAAGTGTTCTATAGCATTCTTTACTTTATCAAAGGAAAAACCTAATTCTAAACCCACACCTATGGCTGCCACAGCATTTAACACATTATGTATACCCGGAACATTCAGCTTTACTCTACCAAACTTTGTACCATTTCCCTGAAAAAGAAAGGAATAATAAAATCCGTCTCTTTTTAGCTCCAAGCCTTTTATATCTGCCTCAAGCGAAAGACCATACGTAACCACTCTTTTCTCAATTAAATTCCTGATAAATATTGCGTTTTTATCCTCATAACAGAGATAAACAGTTCCAAAGAAAGGTACCCTATTAGCAAAATCAATAAATGCATTTTTTATATCCTTAATATCAATATATCTATCAAGATGCTCTTCATCTATACTCGTAATTATAGAGATAGTTGGAAACAACTTAAGGAATGTTCTATCGCTCTCGTCTGCTTCAGCAACCAGGTATTTTCCTTTTCCCAATCTCGCATTTGTTCCGATAATTCGTAATTTCCCACCAACTATAATTGTAGGATCTGCCCCGCATTCAAGTAATATTTGTCCAACCATTGAAGTCGTAGTTGTCTTTCCGTGACTCCCAGCGATTGCTATCGAAAACTTCATTCTCATTAATTCAGCAAGCATTTCAGCCCTTGGAATTACAGGTATTTTTCTTCGCCTTGCTTCGAGAATTTCAACATTATCTGGTCTAACTGCAGACGAGTATACAAGTACATCCGCATTATATACATTCTTTTTAGAATGTCCTATAGTTATCTTTATCCCCAAATCTTTAAGGTATTTCGTTACTGATGACTCCTTTAAATCACTGCCAGTAATAGAATATCCCATAGAATTAAGAACCTCTGCAATACCACTCATTCCTATTCCACCTATACCTACGAAATGTATCCTTTTTATTTCACCAAACATAATTTCTTATCTCCTTTACTATCCCCTGCACAGGGTTAGAAATTTTAACCTTCTGCCTTCTTCCAGCAATTTTCTGTATAATGCTGAGAATTGTATCTACATCTACATCTTTTTCACGTAAAACATATATATTTTTTCGCATGTTTTTTAGATATTCTGCATTATGGTACTGATGGTCCATATATGAATAAGGATAGGGGATCAGAATTGCCGGCAGTCCCACTACCATCAACTCAAATATCGTCATAGCGCCAGCACGGGAAATCACCACATCACTTACACTATATGCAAGATCCATTCTTTCTATAAATTTTACATATTTAACGTTTCCTTCGGACTGCTGGGCTTTTCCTTGAATGATAAATTGAAAATCTTTACTCCTTAATCGTTGGGCTAAGTTCTCACCAAGTTCTATAAGATATTTTGCCCCTCTTGAACCACCAAAGATAAAGATGGTTTTCTTATTGGAATCAAGGTTAAAATATTTTATCCCTTCTTTTTTGTTACCTTCCTTTACCTTCAGATTAATAGGTGGAGGTATTAAAATAACTTTCTGCTTTTTAAAATATCTTTGAGCTGTATGCATAGGTAAAAGAATAAGTTTCGAAATCCTTGAAAAAACTAATGCCCCAAGCCCAGGTATACTATTCAATTCAATAAGATAAATCTTCTTACCAAGCAAAAAAGAACCGAAAACAATGGGTATCGATGCAAAGCCCCCAGTGGTAAGAACTATATCAGGGTGAAACTCCCAGATTACCAATAAACTTATTACTTTACTGAAAAAGGCTTTCGGAAAGAAAACTATCTTTTGTATAAGATTTCTTCTTACCCATCCACTCATTGGAAGAAGTAATCTCTTAAATGGGATTCCTATTCTTTTCTCAATACCATACTTACTCCCTACATAGAGTACGGTATCTCCCATTCGTTCCAATTCTTTCCCAATATTAATAATGGGAACTATGTGTCCGCCTGTTCCGCCACCTGTCAATATAATTTTCATTTGCCAATGCCGTTACTACCCCTGCTGCAAAGTAATAAGAAATTAGTCCACTACCTCCCTTGCTAATAAAGGGAAGTGGTTCCCCTGCATCAGGGAATAGTCCAATACAGATTAGAATATGTATCATCGCAGTTGTCATTGTAAGGATCAAAAGACCCATTCCCATCATCTTTCCTGATCTATCGGTGACTTTTTCCATTTCCTTCATTCCTTTCAAAAAGTACAACAAAAATAATGTCAAAACCGTCAATGAGCCTATAAATCCCATTTCTTGAGAAATTGAGGCAAATATATAATCGGAAAATGGTAAAGGAAGTGTAGAGAATTTATCAACACCTTCAGCAATTCCATATCCAAGGATGCGACCTTTTGCAACTGCTATAACAGAGCTTTTACTGGTGTTTTTTTCGTCCACAAAACCCTTCAACCTTCCAAGAGGATAACCTTTTGTCTTTCCATATACAGCAATAATTACAAAAACTGCTACTATAGGCAAGACAATGTTTTTTATTTTCATCCCTTTAAGGTAAAGAATAATAGTTGCCGTCATAATGGTTACACCTGCTGCAGATATATCTGGTTCAAGCATAATTAAAAGGGATGTAATTAATGCTGCTATTGTTCCTTTCAATAGACTTCTCTCCTTTGCTATATACATAACGAGGAAAACTTGTGCAAAAAGTGAGGGTTGAATAGTAATTCCTGCAACGCTGATCCATCTTTTTGCACTGTTAATCGTTGTCCCTCTAAGAACCGTATATAGGAGTGCAAGTATTGAAAGATATAATAAAATCACTGACAGTGCCTTCCAAAAATTAGGCCTGATTCTTGAAACAAAAAAATAAAGTAGTAAGGAAAGTACGAAAAACAAAAACTGTTTCAAGAATGCTATAGTTATACCTGCCTTTCCTATTTCCCAGCCGATTGAAGTAGAAAGGACCATTGCAACCCCAAGTATTCCAAGAAATATAGGTATAAACACAACAGCAAATGGAAACTTTTTACCCATAATATTTCTCCACAAATTTTTTAAATAACTCCCCTCTCTCTGTGAAATCACGAAACATATCCTGACTGGCTCCTCCAGGAGAGAGTATTAAAATTTTTGGAGTAAGCTCTCTGGAAACCTTTACAGCCTCTTCAAGGGTATCTGCAAGTCTAAAATCTAAATATCCTATATCTCTCAATTCTTTACTTATTTGTTCTCTCGATTCTCCAATAAGTATCACAAATCCTGCAAATTTTTTTATAGCAGAGGCGATCTCCTTGATATTAAGCCCCTTCATTCTACCCCCTGCTATTACCACTGCTCCTTTAACATTACTTATGGATTTCGTGAAAGCGGCAGGATTTGTACACATTGAATTATTTATGATTAATGGGAATTTTTTAACTACCTCCATCCTATGCGGGATACCTCTAAAGCTCCTTAAACCATCTCTAATGTGGTTATAATCAACCCCAATTAATTTACATACAAGGGCGGCAGCCATTGCATCCTCTACAAAAAAATCCCCTATGAGAGAAATATCCTCTTTTTTAAAGACTTCGTTCCCATCTCGATCCAGAACAGCATCACCACTTAGGTACATATCACTCTGTGAATTGGTGGAAAAATATTGAATTTTTGATGATATTGGAATATCTCTCAAAATAAGGCAGTCCATATTAATAATCGCAGTATCTTCGAATGTTTGGTTGATAAATAGTCTCAACTTTGCATTTAGGTATGATTCGAAACTACTGTATCTGTCCATATGGTCAGGAGTGACATTCGTAATCACAGCTATTTGTGGATGAAATTTATCAATCCTTTCAAGCTGAAAAGAACTGACTTCAACTACAACAACAGAATCATTTGAGGTTTTCGTTGCAATTTCGCTTAATGGAACACCTGGTAATATATTTCCTCCATAAAAAACTTCAACTCCGAATTTCTTCAGAATGTTATATACCATCCCAACAGTTGTAGTTTTGCCATTTGTGCCAGTTATAGCCACTATTTTTCCCTTTAAAAATCTCGAGGCAAACTCCATCTCGCCTATCACTGGAATATTTTTCTCTCTGGCTTTTTTTATGATGTCATTATCCCTTACACCAGGACTTACAACAACCAAATCCACATCAAGTAATTTTTCAGAATGCTTTCCCTTCTCATTCGGATATGGTATTTCAATTTTAGGATTTATTTCACTTACAAAAATATTATACCCCTTCTCTATAGCTAATTTAGCTACTGCTTTTCCACTCCTGCCAAAACCCAAAATTCCTATCTTCATCTTATCTTCAATGTACTCAGTCCTAACAGGGCAAAAAGTATTCCGAGAATCCAGAATCGTATCACAACCTTTGGCTCAGACCATCCTCTTTTCTGGAAATGGTGATGTATGGGTGCCATTAAAAACAGCCTCTTTTTTCTTGTCTTAAATGTAAAAACCTGCAAAATAACCGATAAGGCTTCAATAACAAAAACCCCTGATACAATGAAAAAAAGTATCTCTTGCTTTACAAGTACACTGGTCATCCCTAAAATGCCCCCGATCATAAGTGAACCCGTATCGCCCATAAATATCTCTGCTGGAAACGAATTGAACCACAAAAAGCCTATTGCTGAACCAAGAAAGGCAGCCAAATAAACTGCAAGCTCACCCGACCCCTCAATATACAGGATGTTCAAATAATTGCTAATTTTTATATTACCCGCAATATATGTTATTACGACAAATGCCACTGCAATAATACTGGAAAGGCCAATTGCAAGCCCATCGAGACCATCAGAGAGGTTTACTGAATTACTGGTGGCAACAACGACTAAAATTATAAAGGGAAGATAAAACCATCCAAGATTTATAAATGTGTTTTTGAAAAACAATACACTGGTAAGTGTAGTATAGCCTTCTTTTACAGGATAGATAAGAAGTAACGTACCAATTATTACACAGGGAATTGCCTGCATTAATATCTTTAAGAAAGGCCTTAATCCCTCTCCTTTAACATATTTCCTATAATCATCCCATATCCCCAAACCACCCATAAAAATAGTTACAAAAAGCATATATCGTATAAATCTATTGTTCAAATCCGACCAGAGAAGCACAGATATAATAACTGACACTAAAAGAATAATGCCTCCAAATGAAGGTGTCCCTTCTTTATTACTGTGGGTTTCTTTCAAGAAGGGGGAGATTCTTTCAGAAAATTTCTTCCTCTTTAAATAATTTATGAATTTTCGTCCAAAGAAAAATGTTATTAACAAAGATGTAATAGAAGCATAGGCAGCCCTGAAGGTAATATACCTCAAGACATTAAAAATGAAAAAATGTTCCTTTAAGTTATAGAGGTAGTAGAGCATTCCTTCTCCCAGATTGTTGAAATTATTCTATCTAGTTCTAATTTCCTGGAGCCTTTAACAAGAATCCACTCCCAGTATTTAAAGTCATTTACAATAGCACTTATAATTTCTGATACGTCTTTATATATTATACCACCTTCAAAACCTTCAATATAGAATTTCGCCTTCTCCCCAACTACAAAAATTTGATCTACTTTTCCTCTAAGATACTTCCCTATCTCTCTGTGAAAATCGTTTGCTTCATCACCTAACTCCAGCATATCACCTAAAATTGCCAATTTCTTACCTGTCCTCCCTGCGAGAAAATCAATGGCATTCTTCATTGCCAGAGGATTTGCGTTATAGGTATCATCGATAAATTGGACACCATCAATGGTAACCATCTCCATTCTGTGAGGTGGTCCCTTCGTTTCATACAAACCAATTCTTATGTCTTCATTACCAATTCCCAATTTAATTGCAGTTACTGCTGAAATTGCAGCATTAACTATGGAACCCTTTCCTGGAATAGAGATTTTATATACCTCTCCATTTATGGAAAAAATAGACTCCCCCTCATCCATCCCTACAATACTTACAATGAAATCATTGTTTTTTCTAAATCCAATTGTTGTTTTATTCTTATATTTCAGGGCATTAAGAAAAGAATTATCTCCATTAACTATCAATTCCCCTCTCAGATATTCCAGCATTGATTTTTTTTCCTCAAATACACCTCTTATGTCACCCAAGAATTCTGTATGTACTGCAGAAATTTCGGTTATTATACCTATGTCTGGTTCTACAATATAAGAAAGTCTATCTATTTCTCCCTTTTTATTACTTCCCATTTCTATTACTACAAACTCTTCATCCTTAGCCTTAAGCAAGGAGAGAGGCACACCTATGAGGTTATTATAATTTTTTTCACTTTTTATACTCAAGTGGTTTCTGGACAAAATACTTGCAAGAAATTCTTTTGTGGTCGTCTTACCCACTGATCCGGTTATCCCTATAATTTTTCCCTTAATTGATTGCCTATGGTATCTTGCAAGCTGTCCTAATGCATATAATGGATCTGAAACAATAATTTCGTTCTTCCCTGTAACATAATGCTCAACTACCGAGAAAGATGCACCCTTTTTAAAGGCTTCCTTCACAAAATTATGCCCATCAAAATGTGGTCCCCGCAAGGCAAAAAAGATATTACCACTTTTAATAGTTCTCGTATCTATAGACACACCAGAAATTTCTCTTGGTTCAATATTTATAACTTTACCTTTTAAGACACCAATTATATCATTTATTTTCATATTTTAATTCCTTCAAGATCTTCATCACAACTTCTTTATCATTAAAATGTATTTTCCTATCGCCAATAATTTGATAATCTTCATGCCCCTTACCCAATATCATTATTACATCTCCTGGCTTCACAATACTAATCGCTTCCCTTATTGCCTTTTCTCTATCAATTATAATATCGTATTTTTTGGACCTGATACCTGATGCAACCATCTTAGCAATTTCAAGGGCATCTTCCTTTCTCGGATTGTCACTCGTAACAATTATTCTATCAGCAAGTTCATCAGCTGCCCTACCCATAAGTTCTCTTTTCCCTATATCCCTGTTTCCTCCTGCACCAAAGACTACAATAATTCTGCCGTTAACGAACTCTTTTACTGAAGATAGGGCTTTCGCAACGCTATCTGGAGAATGTGCATAATCAATAAAAATGTCAAAAGGTTGCCCTTGTCTTATCCTTTCCATTCTTCCCTCTACTATTTTCACATTCTTTATTCCATCTACTATTGTATCATCGCTAATGTTATCAACTATTGCCAAAGTAACAGCTGCAAGAATGTTGAAGCCATTGTGGCTTCCAATGAGAGGTGTTTCAATCTCTATACTCCTACCCATCCCCTTAACCAGTAGCTTTAAACCTTCTAAACTTGAATTAATAATTCTTCCCCTTATATTTCCACCATTAAATCCATAGGTAATAACATGATTATTTGTTCTCTCAATAAAGTACGGTGCATTGGGGTCATCTTGATTTATGATGCTATAACCTCCATCTTTCAGCAGACCAAAAAGCCTCCCCTTAGATTCTCTATAATGAAAAATGTCTTTATGGTATTCAAGGTGTTCCCTTGTAAGATTCGTGAAAACCGCATAATTAAACCTAATGCCGTCTACCCTATGTTGAGCAAGTGAGTGCGAAGAAACCTCCATAATTACAGTATCTACACCCATATGAGAGGAATCTCTCATTATTTTGGCAAGGAGAATCGGATTTGCCGTGGTGTTTGGTACATTAATTTTTTTATTTCCAAATTCATAGTAAATTGTACTGCAAAGAAGAGAATTTTTATATATACCCCTTAAAAGAAAAGCAGTGGTCGTTTTGCCATTTGTTCCAGTAATTCCAATAACCTTCATGTTTTCATCTGGATGTCCGTAAAAATTTGAAGCCAATATCGATAGCGCAAATCTTCCATCCGGGACAAGAATATTTGGCTTAAAATTAACTTCTTTTTCAGAAACGACAAGAGAAGCACCATTCTTTACAGCCTCATTTATAAAATTATGCCCGTCGTGTATCTCTCCCTCTAAAGCAACAAAACAGTAACCTTCACCTATCTCCCTTGAATTATCTGAGATTCCGTATATCTCAAGGGGCAACTCACCCTTCGTTTCAATTATATCTACACCACTTAAAAATCTATCAATCTCCACGAGCCAACTCCTTTATAAAGTTACTTCTATATTCGGGAAGATTCAAAATTCTCTTCACTATTCGTCGAAATGAAGGACAGGCAACTATACTTGCCTCATGCCATCTCTTTGGGTTATCAACAAAAATACCGATTATTAATGGCATTCTATTAGGTTCAACGATTCCAATAAATGAAGAAACATAGTAATCACTGTATTTTTCATTTACATATTGTTGTGCTGTTCCAGTTTTCCCAATAATGTCAACCTCATTTACCGATGCCTCTTTTCCAGTTCCCTTTTTAACTACCTCTCGAAGCAAATCCACTAATACACTATCAGAACTACTGTCTACTACTCTCCTTATTTTCTTTTGTTTTGCCACATAGACCTCTTCATCACTATTGATAATTTTTTTAATGATTAATGGTTTCATCATAATACCTTTATTACCTATAGATTGATAGGCAACCATAAGTTGCAAAGGTGTTACAAGAATACCCTGACCAAATGAAAGGTTAGCAAAATCCACTTTGTTTTTATAGTAATTTTTTGGGCCCTCACCAGCAACCTCTCCATCAATTGATATACCTGTTAGCGTACCCAATCCTAATCGTCTTGAGTAATTGTATATTTGTTTTGCCCCTACCATCTCTCCTATTTTCACAAATCCTACATTGCTTGAGAATGCCAGTGCATCTCTAAATGTATATGGGGGATGTTTTTTCAAATCCTTAAATATTTTATTACCAACTTTTATTTTCCCTTTTCCAGACTCAACTATTTTATTAAGGGAATATCCTGCCTTTATATATGCTAATGCGGGAACAACCTTAAAAATAGACCCGGGTTCAAATGCCCACTGAATAAGAAGGTCCTTTTGCCATACCTTATTCTCTCCTAATTCTGGTAAATTGACCGAGGCTAGGATCTCCCCGGTTTCGCCATCCATTACAACACCAAGGATTCGATCTGCATTTGTCTTTTTCAGCGTTTTCCTCAGAACATCATCTAAAATATACTGAATATTCATATCAATAGTTAAGACAATGTCCATGCCATTTATTGGATCGCAATCCTTTCTATTAGGATATTTAATATACTTAAATTTATTCCTAAGGTTCACTATATATGTGCCATAACCATCTTTACCTCTCAGATACTTATCAAAGGTCTTCTCTATCCCTGAAATTCCTCTCCTATTGTAATCAATGCCACCAATAATTGTTCTCGCGATGTAACCATTGGGGTAAAATCTTCTCCAGCCCTTTGTGCCGAACAATCCCTTTATATCCTTTATTTCATTATATTCATTGTTATCCAATCCCCTGGTAATTGTTACAATTTTCGACTTTGTGCTTTCCATCCTTCTCACAAAATCGTCTTTGCTAGTTATACCCTTTTTCTGAAGTAATTTCCCTATTTTGCTATAGTCTTTTATAATCCTTCTGTCCGCATAAAGTGTGAATTCCTCAACATCCCTGGCAAGAATTCTCCCATTCCTATCTTTAATAGTTCCTCTTTTTGCTGGGATAATTGTCCTTATAAAATTATTACTATTATATCTTTTGTAGAACCTTTCACCTTTAACTACCTGGAGCTGTGTTACCCTTATAAATGCAACAATCCAGACCAGGATAAAAATTAACTTTATTATTTTCCTTCTTATCTTTAATCTACTTTGCATCTTTTATCCTTAGAATAATTTTTTCGTTCTCCTTTGGGTACTTGAAACCCATAAGGACTGCAAGGGATTCTATATATACTGGGCTCGTTACCTGATAGTAGACTTTCTGTATTTTTGCTATTTCTTCCTCCCTCTTAGCAATATCCCCCCTTAATCTTGTTACCCTCGCGCTAAGACTAAAATATTGATTTTTTCTCCAGACATGGAAAATAAGAGGAAGAGATATCAATACAATAATGAAAATACTTTTTATATATTTCATTTCTCAAATACCCTCAACCTTGCACTTCTTGACCTGGGGTTCTCCATAAATTCTTCTTTGGTAGGCTTAAGAGACTTCTTGTATACGAATTTTATTCCCAGCTCTCTCGCTCTCTTTACTACAACCTTTCCTTCTCCCGAATGATAGATAATTATTACAAGTCTCCCACCTGGCGAAAGGATACTATAGGCTGCATTCATAACCTCCGAGAGATTATCTAATTCCTTATTTACATATATCCTGAGTGCCTGGAAGACCTTTGCAATCTCTTTGTGGGCTTTTTCCTTTCTGAAGGTCCTTCTGAGCAAATGAACCAAAGATTCAACGTCTTCAGGGTCAGCTTTTTTTATTATTTTAGCGATTCCAAATGCACTCCTCAGATTACCATAATTCCTGAGGATACTTGCCAATTCCTCAGTTGATTTCTTCTCAATAACTTCTTTGGCAGTCATACCAGAGTGACTGAATCTCATATCAAGAGGACCGTTCGAGCGAAATGAAAACCCTCTACCTTTATCTTCAAGCTGATAAGAAGAGAGCCCGGAATCAATCAGGATACCATTCACTTTTACCTTTATTAGTTTATTTAGATACCTATAATTTGCAACAACAGGAAAAAACCTTCCCTCTTTGCCGTTTATCCTATCCCTCGCTATTTTAACCTGCTCTAAATCAAGGTCCATACCAATAAGTATCCCATTAGTATTTTTCATAATTTCTAATGAATGACCACCGGTACCAAGTGTGCAATCAATATAAACACCTCCCTTTTCCAGGTTTAAATTCCTGACCACTTCATTCACCATTACAGGTCTATGCATACTAAATCCCTAATATTTCAAATCCCTCTGTAAATTCTCCCGATGTTTTCTCAAATTCCTCATAAATTTTAGGATTCCATAATTCTATCTTATCCAACATTCCGATGAACATCACATCCTTCTCTATTCCACCGTACTCTATTAGATTCTTGGGGAGCATTACTCTGCCCTGTGAATCAATCGTCAGCTCTTCAGCCGAACGGGTTATCAACCTCAGCTTGTCTCTCACATCCTTGTTACTATAGGGCAAGGACGCCATTTTCCCTGCATATTTTTCCCAGATAGTGAAAGGAAATAACAGGAGATAATTTTCAAGGCCTCTTGTCAGTATAAACGTAAGATTATCCTCTGGTAATAACAATTTTCTAAATTTTACAGGGACAAATACCCTACCCTTATGATCTATGTTATGTACTGCCTGACCAATAAAGTTCATTCCCCACTATCCTCCACTTTTACCCACAGTTTACAACTTTTGGCAATACCTGTCAAGTATTTTTTTTAAAAAAATTTAGATATATAAGCTCTTGAAAATCAAGCAGTTATCAGAGTGCGATTATAAATAGATTCTTTATTAAGTTAATTACAAGGGAAAAAATAGATTTGATCACCCTTCAAATCACCCTTTCTCTTTTTACCTCACCAAAATTACCTTACCTGTTCCCACATCCCTTGAGTTGTATCTCATCTTTAATATATAGA
>CAZQRW010000018.1:0-34602 GCA_964596115.1 uncultured bacterium | reverse complement strand
ACGAGATTATCACGCCTGAGAGGTGCAGGAGGGCTGGACTCATAATGACACATAAAGCAGGACACTGGAAAAGGTAAGATGGATTGAATTCTTTTGCGATACCTATGATAACAACCACATAAAAATAAATCTTGACAAAAAATTTTCCTGAGTTAAAATAAAATATATTAGTCACAGCCTATAAAGGAGGCGATTATGTTATTCCTTCTTTTCTCTTTAATTACTTCCAACTTCTGGATACAAGACCAAGGGGCATTCAAAATCTTCCACCAAAAATCTTTTGTTTTAAATCGCGATAGTGCTAATGTTCAGATTTATTCTATCGCACCAATAAATAACTACTTCGATTTCATTCAAGGGGATGGTTATTATTTCATTGCAAGTGATTCAGCAGTTTTGCGGTCTGATACTTCCTTTAACTGGCAGGTATCCGACTATTTGCAGTTTAACGATATGTACTCGTACAATAACGGTCAAATTTTCGCAGGTATTACAGATAATAACCTTTACACGAGTACAAATAGTGGAGCCAGCTGGGTAATACAGAGGCCCAATGACTTTTCTGATTCAGGATTTATCTCCTGTATTATCTCTCCTACTTTTTATGTTGCATCCATAACACAAAGAAAGTATTATATTGCAAACAGAAAAAGAATATATGCAAAGGCTATGGCAGGATGGATACATTGGCAGTCTATTCCTTATGATACTTCAAATGGATTTATAACAGGGCTTGCCTCGAGCAATGGTGGTGATGATTCTATGTTTATTGCAACCACAAAGGGTGTATACCTCTGGTCAGGACCTGATTCATCATTGATAAACATCTCGTCCAACCTACCTGACAGTAATATCATATCAATCGCTGTATCAATGCAAACAGATAGCAATATCTGGGTTGGTACTCCATCCGGTCTGTTCTATACAAATAACAGGGGCAATACATGGAATAATTCTAATATTAATGATTCCATACTTGTGATTACAGTTCCGTCTGAGAATGAGAATTATGTCTTTGCAGGGAATAATCAGGGGATATACCAATCCAATAATGGTGGTAGTATTTTTTTAAGTATCAATAGAAATCTTGCAGAGATTGGTCCAGAACCATATATCTACCAGATCAAAGGCATTGCTTCAGTAAACCCGGATACGGTTGTTATACTAACACCCAATGGACCATTTGTCAGTTACAGTCAAGGAGACTGGGAGAAAAAAATTAATGGGATTCAAATTGAACCATCACAGGAAAATATAGATTCTGTTTTTGTATGGCTTACTGAAAAAACACCTCCTGTACCTGATACGGGGATTATTGATATGTTAAAAAATAGGCTAGGCAATCTTCCCGATGTTAATAATGATGGAAAAATAAAGGTATTGTTATACGACATTGAAGACCTTACACCCGCCGGACTGGAGAACTGGTGTTATTCTTTCTTCAATCCTGCAGATGAGGATACCTCAAATGAACACTCCAACAGGGCAGAGATTATATATACAGATTTCCCCCTGCTTTCCTCTCTTGGAAATGCAAAAAAATCCCTCTCTGCTTCTACCGTAGATATGATACATTATTATTATGATCCTGATGAAGAAGACTGGATAAAGAAGGTTCTGGAACAGTATGGAGCCTATGTAACATATACAGGTGAGGGGAACTTTGCAGGAGATTATTACGTGGATAGAAATCTTCTTTATCCCAACGAAGCTACAGCATTTATCTTTGGCCTTTACCTCTATGAAAAATATGGAGGCAATGATTTTCTTCGAGACCTCCTGCAGTCAAGCTACAATGGCTTAGAAGGACTCGATTCCACACTTGCATTGAATGGATATTCGGATAGGAGATACGATGTACTGAAAAAATTTCTCGTTTCGTCAAAATGGGATAATCCATCTACATACGGTTTCCAATATGCAAATACAAGATTATATACAAGGTTTATCAACGGTTTGCCCTATTTATATTCTTATTATCCTTATTATCTTGCATGCTATCAGATTGATATCAGTAATGTAGTATCCTCCAATGACACCTTATACTTCAATTCGGATATGGGGATTGAGACTTATCTTATGCTGATGAAATGTGGAAGTGACACAGTAGTAGAAGAAATACCCGTTGATTCTCACAATGAAGCACACATCTATATTGACCATACCGATTCATTATATATATTTTTTCCGATTATGTCTGAGAGATGTGATTTTAAATTTGACATCTCTCCAAGAACATTTGAGCCCCCGTCAAATCTTGAGCTTTTACACGATTACCAGAATCATAAGGTAGAATTGAGATGGGATACACCGCCTGTTTCAAAGCATAGTAAATATTTTTTATATTTCAACATCTTCAGGGCAGAAAGTGCATCTGGTGTCTTCAATATATTAGAAACCCCGGACTCTTCACATTTTATAGATACAAGCGTTCAGAATGAATCTACATACTACTATTATGTTACCGCCCTTTACAACGATGGTGAGAGCGGGCCCACAGATACGATTGTTGCCCATCCCACAGAATTCCCACCACCATTATATATGCGTGCATACAAATTTAGTGGAGATAAGGCAAATATATTATGGTATTCGCCTGATATGTGGTCCAGATTTTCACCACAAAAGGCTTCCTTTGCAGGTTATAATCTCTACAGAAAGGGAATAAATCAAACATCATTTACCCAGATTGCCACAGGATTGACTACCCTCGCATATATAGATTCCAATGCCACCATTGATACAACCATAATCTATGGAGTTACTGCTGTATATACATCACCAGATATGGAATCAAAAATGCTTATAGATACGGCAGCTTATAGTGATACCATTTTCCCTCCGTCAAATCAACTCAGTTATGTGCCAAATGATGTGGGTAATTTATGGACTGTAGTATCAAATTTCGGAGATTTTGGTGACCCCAACGCAAGTAATACGGGTAATCCATCCTATGATTGGCCATTCTATTCACATAGTTATTACATCTGGGAGGGTGACCTGTGGTTAGGAACAAAAATAGGGAACCATCCCTATGTTACTGCAGCGGATTATTCACTTGGCTATGAATGGGGACCTGCTGAAACATCCTGGGTATATAAGGGTCCTGGAAAGGGTGATCTGGATATTGTCTCACGATACAATGATTACGGTCCTTACTCATACCCATACAATCAATATAAGATCGGGATCAATGTTACACAGGTTTCCATTGGATGGCATACTGACCCCCTGTTGAAAAATGCAAAGGTATACGAATTCTATGTTTCTTACGACAAAACAAAATCAGGTGTTGGGGGGTATGACACCTTGAAAAACGTTTATCTTGCAATCAAGTTTGATGCAGATGTCTCAGAGGCGGATCCAACTGATCCTCATATAGATGACCTTGTTCTATACGATGGATGGACGGGGAATGAGTGGCTTGGATTTACTCATTTTCCAGCTCCAACGGATGAATATACCATTCTGAGGGATACTGTCCTATCCATACCAGATGGTGTACCCGACCAGGCAACCCTTTTTGGTGATGATGCTGATGAGCATACTATTTACGGTGATACGGAACTTGTCTGGAGAAATATGTCTTTGATGTATGACTGGGATAACCCCGATGAACCTGGGTGGGATGCCGGGGATAGTGGGAAATCACCTGGATATATATTCGGGACATTCATATATACACCGCCCACAAAAAATGATTCTGTGTATATCGGACCGCACAATGATACCATACGGCTGATGAGACCTTCAATCCATGCCTGGTGGGATTGGAATAGCGACCCTGGCACAGATGAAAATATGTATAACTTTATGAATGGAACACACCCGGCAATGCAGGGATACAGGTTTATGCCCCACCCCTTTGACTTAAATGCAGGTGTATTTGACTATAGATTCTTATTAAGTATAGGTCCATTTAACATTGCCAATGGTGAGACATTGTGCTTTGTTTATGGAACAGGCATAGGTATAGGGTTAAATGGTGGATATGATTCCGTGTATGGTATGGGGTATGTGCCCGGGGCAAGGGAGATTGCCGATTATCTTATGACAAAGTACTATGAGGGGGCAACACACAGCGACCCCTTACACCCCAGTTCTCCATTGGAAGACATCCATTGGGGTAAATTCCAGGGCATAAGCGGTAAAAGAGAGCCCGGCATTATAGTGGACAGAATCCTGAAGATGAATGCCATTACAACTGGTAATAATCTTCCTGTGTATCTTTCCATATCCTCTCCTGGGGTACTCTCGATTAAGTTTTATGATGTTGTGGGGAGGTGTGTAAAGGAGATGAAAAGGCAGGTACCAATGGCGTCAAGATATAGAATGGATATAGATATTACGAAATTAATGAATGGCATTTACTTTGTAAAGATAAATAAAGGGGATAACAGGCTGGGGACAAGGAAGTTAATTCTGATCAGATAAATTTGATATTAATATATAAGATATATACATTTTTTCTTCCTTGTCTTCCCCTATATCCTGTCTTTTTCTACTTGTCTTTCCTCTAAATGGTAATAACTAAATTGACATTTATTAATTTTAATCTATTATTCCCATATGCTTTTTATTATTCTGCTTGATTTTTATAATCCTGTACCGCATGGTGGGATTTTTTATGGGATGTATTCTGGAAGGGATACGCTTTTTAATTCAGATGCGTCAATATTTATTGATGTAAATCTTCTTCAATGGAGGGATTGTAAATTCTTCATAAAGTATTCCTCTTATCTTGAGATGGCAGAACAAAAGGGGAAGGTTATCCTCGACCCAAAATATGCCACATATTCAATTATCGGAGGTATAAGGTATTTTAACAAATTATACTGGGCTTACTATTTTGATCATTATTGTAGACACTTAATAGATATAGACCTTCAAAGGGGAAAGGTTGTATTCAATGCTGAGATATTTGAGGTCTCTAATCTGGAAAGATTATCCTTCAATAGAGATTATTATTTTAGTTTCAGATATATGTTTTATCCCCAAGCCATCATTGTTGATTGGTTAAATTCAAGGCCCTATTACAGACATAGATTTATTTTTGATTGTAAGAAAAATATCTATAAAGGGTTTTTTGGGGGTTTGAACCTTGAGTATACAAGAAGCAACGATAATCCTCCAATAACATACTATGGAATCGAACCAGAAATATTTTATGCTGTTTCAAGAAAAAGTGGAGAATTGTATCTATTTATGAAGTATTTCTATAAAATCAAAGATCCGCTAAGATCCCCAGAGGACCTCGTTTTCTTTGGAATGGGGATGATTTTTTAAAGAATAGTCATAATCCTAAAATTAACTGTTGACTTTATGCATCTTTTTGGTAATTATAGACCTATGAGATGGAATGAGGCATATATACCGACATTAAAAGAAGTTCCCAAAGAGGCTGTGAATGTCAGTCACATACTTCTTTTGAGAGGAGGATTTATTAAACTACTTACCAGTGGAGTGTACGCCTATCTTCCATTAGGGTGGAAGGTCCTGAAAAAAATTATGCGTATTGTAAGGGAGGAAATGGACAGGATTGGCGCTCAGGAGCTTCTTCTTCCTGCATTGACCCCCGCTTCCATTTGGGAAGAAACAGGGAGGTGGGAATCATACGGAAGTGAGATGTTCAGATTAAAGGATAGAAAAATGAGAGAGTATGCCTTAGCCCCTACGCACGAAGAGATAGTCACAGAACTAGCGAGAAGGGATTTAAAATCTTATAGAGACCTTCCTCAGATATGGTATCAAATTCAGATTAAATACAGGGATGAAATTAGGCCAAGGGGTGCAGTGCTCAGGGCAAGGTCTTTTATTATGAAGGATTCTTATTCCTTCGATATAGATTATAAAGGTCTTGACAAAAGTTATAAACTTCATTACGAGGCATACAATAGAATATTCGACAGGATTGGATTTGATACAGTTATTGTAAGTGCCTCAAGTGGGTTAATGGGAGGGTCTGAATCGCAAGAATTTATGGTTGTTTCTCCTGTAGGAGAAGATATAATCGTAAGGTGTCCAAATTGTGGCTATGCTGCAAATATGGAGATTGCAGAACTTCTGCCTTCGCCAGTTGAATATAAAAATGGTAAGTTAAAAAAAGAACATACACCTGTTGGTGGGACAGTTAAGGAAATATCTGAATTTTTTGATACAAAGCCTTCGATGTTAATGAAAAGCATTCTTTTTATAGATAATGCAGGCAAGCCATTTTTTATTGTTCTGAGGGGTGATTACGAGCTCGACAATGACAGGGTAGCTAAGAAATTTCCCAATGTAAGGCCAGCAGAGCCTGAAGAAATAAAAAAATATACAGGTGCACAACCAGGCTATGTGAGTCCTGTTGGCCTTAATATTCCGGTCTATCTTGATAATAGCCTTTTGGGTGCGAAAGGGATGATTAGTGGTGCAAATGAGGATTTTTATCACTATACAGGGATTGATGTGGAGAGGGATTTTGAAGTGAGGGAGGTTGTTCAACTTAGAAAAATAAAATCAGGAGATCTATGCTCCAGATGTAAGAGTGAGGTTGAGGTTCTTAATGCAATTGAATTGGGCCATATTTTTAAACTTGGAACAAAATATTCTGAGTCAATGGGCGCCTTCTATACAGACAGAGATGGGAAGGAGAACCCTATTGTTATGGGTAGTTATGGTATTGGAATAGAAAGGATTATGGCAACGGCAATAGAGATATTTCATGATAAATCCGGGATTATCTGGCCTGATGGAATAGCGCCGTTCGATGTCATTATTACAAATTTGGAGGTTAGAAATCCTGATGCCCTTGAAATATCTGAAAAAATATATAAATTATTGAATAAGGATTTCGATGTTCTTTATGATGACAGGGATCTTGGCCCTGGTTTTAAACTTAAGGATGCCGACCTTATTGGAATTCCTATCAGGATTACAATAGGAAAGAAGAGTCTGGCTCAGGGCAAGGTTGAAGTAAAAAGGAGAAATGAAGAACGGAGTACTCTGGTTAAGCCTGAAAATGTAATGAATATTTTGAGTAAATTATGGAAGAATGGGAAGAAATAAGGCAAGAAGTCAAAAAGATAGTTTTAGAAACGCTGAGTCTGTTTGATGAAGAAAAGATAGAGCTTATTGACCTGGAATTGAAGGGTCCGGGTAGAAGGAGTTTGTTGAGGATTTTTATAGATAAACCGGGAGGAGTAACAATAGGCGACTGTGAAAAGGTATCAAAGGAACTTTCTGTGAGATTGGATGTTGAAGATCCTATACCCGGCAGTTACATTTTAGAGGTCTCTTCACCAGGAGAGCGAAGGAGGAGGAGTGATAAATAGAGAAGTTGTTGAAATGCTTACAGAACTTGCCAAAGAGAGAAGGTTGGAGAAAACCTTCGTTATAGAAACCTTAAAAGAAGCATTCATTAGTACAGCAAAAAAAATGTTTGGAAAGGAAGAGGGATTCCAGTGCGAAGTTTCTGAAGCATCAGGGGAGATTAGATTATATATGGAGAAAAAAGCAGTTAAAAAGGTGAAAAATCCACTGGATGAGATCTCTATGGAAGATGCGATAGAAATAAATCCAGGGGTAAAGATTGGTGATACAGTATATGTTGAGATTCCTATAACACAGGAATTTGGAAGGAATGCAATTACACAGATACGTAATTTTCTTGTTCAGAAAATGAAAGAGAGAGAAAAAAGAATTGTATTTGAAAAATATAAGGGCAAAATTGGTGAATTGGTTGCGGGAACAGTGGCAAGCGCATATGCAGCAGGGGCATATGTGAAACTCTCAGATATAGAGGCATTTCTCGACAGAGAAGAACAGATACCCGGCGAGATATTGAGAAGAGGCCAACAGTTAAAAGCAGTGGTACTTGATATTGAAGAGAAGACAAGGGACAAAGAGAAGGTTAAGATCAAAGGTCCCGTAGTCTATCTTACACGAAAAACACCTAATTTTGTATTGAGATTACTTGAGTTTGAGATACCTGAAATTTTGAGAGGTGAAGTAGAAATAAAAGGGATAGCAAGGAGTCCTGGGATAAGAACAAAAATAGCTGTTTACTCTAAGGAGGAAAAAGTTGATCCAGTAGGTGCCTGTGTCGGCCCCAGAGGCTCAAGAATTCAAGGTATAGTAAGGGAGATGTCTGGTGAGAAAATCGATATCATTCCTTTCAGTCCTGATAAGAAAATATTTGTTGGAAGGTCTGTAGCCCCTGCTCGGGTTGTCAAAGTGATAATGAAAAAAACTGGGAAAAAAGCAATCTGTGTTGTACCTGATGACCAGGTTACGCTTGGCATTGGTAAGGATAGCGTAAATATTAAACTGGCAAATGAATTAACTGGATTGAAAATAGAAATAATTGGGCAGACTGAATTTCATAAAAAAGAAGAAGATAAAAAAAGAAAGAAGATAAAGGTTGATGCCCTTCCGGATATAAGTGAGAAGATAAAATCTCTCTTAAAGAAACATGGATACAAAACTGCACGGGACATTATGTCATCTTCAAAAGAAGAACTCGAGAAATTACCTGGTCTTGGCTCAAAAACTGTTGATAAAATTTATGTTTCTCTACATAGGGTTCTCAACTTAGGAGAATAATGAAAAAAAGAGTCTATCAGTTAGCAAAAGAGTTAAAACTGGACACAAAAGAGATAATGGATGCGCTTGCATCTATAGGGGTAAAGGTAAAGAGTCAGTTGAGTTCGATCACAGAGAAGGAAGAAAAAAAACTGAAGGATGCCTTTAAAAAGTTGCCCAAAAAAGAAAAGAAAAAAGTAAAAAAAGAGAAGAAGGTAATAAAAGCCCGGAAAAAACCACAGAGAAAGAAGGAAGAGAAAAAGACAGTTGAGGAAAAAAAGAAAGTACCTCCAGATGTAAAGCCCACAGGAGAGACCGGGAAAGAGGAGAGTACTCTTTTAGAAGAGGCTGTAGAAGAAGAAGAAATTTACGACATTATTGAGGAAGTAAAGCCAGTATACAAAAAGAAAAGAAGAAAAAGAGAAAAGAAAATTATAGATGAAAAAGAAGTAGAAAGAAAAATAAGATTAACAAAAGCAAGGTTAGAGACAAGCAAAAAGAAAAGATATAAGAAGAAAAGAAGAACCGATACAGGGGTTGTTGAAGAAGAAATTTTAAGAGTCCCGGCTTTTCTCAGCGTTAGTGAATTAGCTGAACTACTTGATAAAAATCCTAACGCAATAATTATTAAGTGTCTGGAGATTGGGTTGCCTGTTACGATGAATCAAAGGATTGATTTTGACACTATTTCTCTGATTGCTGAGGAGTATAGTGTTAAAGTAGAGCTATATGAAGAATATGAGGAGGAGACCAACGAAGGAAAGTACAGTAATTATAGAGAGAGGCCCCCAGTTATTACTGTAATGGGTCACGTTGATCATGGTAAAACAACACTGCTTGACTATATAAGAAATGCAAATGTTGTGGCTACAGAAAAGGGAGGTATAACTGAGAAAATCGGCGCATACCACATATCACATCAAGAGAAAAAAATTACATTTGTAGATACCCCAGGGCATCAAGCTTTTACAGCAATGAGGGCAAGGGGTGCCAAGATTACTGATATAGTTGTTTTAGTCGTTGCTGCAAATGATGGTGTGATGCCACAAACCATTGAGGCAGTCGACCATGCAAAAGCTGCAGGAGTCCCCATCATTGTAGCTATCAATAAAATTGATTTACCTGATGCGAAACCTGAGAGGGTTAGACAGCAACTGGCTGATATAGGGGTGATAGTCCAGGAGTATGGGGGGGATGTTCTTAGTGTTGATGTTTCTGCTAAAACCGGCCAGGGCGTGGATGAATTGTTAGATACCATCCTTTTACTTGCAGATGATATGAAACTTCAGTCACCATACGATGGTCCTGCAGAGGGATTTATCCTGGAAGCAAGGGTAAAGAAAGGCTTTGGAAATGTTGCTACAGTTATAATACAGAAGGGTACTCTGAGAAAAAAAGATGCTTTTGTTTCGGGTTCTACGTATGGTAAGGTTAAACTTATTAAAGACGAAAATGAAGATGAAATGGAAGAGGCTACTCCTGGCCTTGCTGTACAGGTAATAAGCTTCAATGAAATGCCTCAGGTAGGTGACCAGCTTATAGTTGTTGAGAGTGAGAAGGAGGCCAGGGCAATCGCCAATAAAAGGAAAATAGTCGAAAGATTAAAGGCTTCAATGAAAAAGGGTGCAATATCATTAGACAAATTACAGAAAGAATTGACCTCGGGAGAACTTGAAGAGCTAAAGATTGTGCTTAAAGGTGATGATCAGGGTTCTGTTGAAGCACTTTCCGATGTTTTTAAGGGTCTTTCTACAGATGAAGTAACGGTAAATATAATTCATAGGGGAGTGGGTGAGATAACTGAGAATGATGTTCTTCTTGCAGCTGCCTCCGGTGCAATAATAACGGGTTACAGAGTAAAACCCCATCCGAAGGCAAGAGAATTGGCAAAATCGGAAGGGGTCGAAATAAGGCTTTATGAAATTTTATTTGAAGCACTTGATGATATAAAAAAAGCAATGAGTGGTTTACTTTCGCCCGAAATTGAGAGGAAAGTTATTGGAGAAGCAGAGGTTAGAGCAGTTATAAAAGTTCCTAAAATTGGTAATGTAGCTGGTTCTTTTGTAAACTCAGGTAGGGTGGTAAGAGGATATAAATGTTTGGTTCTACGCAATGGGGAGATAATATCTGAATCAACTATATCTTCACTTAAAAGATTTGCAGAGGATGTACGGGAAGTAAAAAGTGGTTTTGAGTGTGGAATTGGGGTGGAAGATTTTCAGGATTTTAAAGAAGGGGATATAATTCAAGTAATAGAGATCATTGAGAAGGAGAGAACCCTTTGATAGTTGGAGTTAGCACCATAGAAATTTTTATACCTGACTCTCGTTCGCTTAAAGGGAAAAGAAAAGTATTAAACGGGATTAAATCCAGAATCAGAAACAAATATAATGTTTCTATAAATGAAGTTGATTTTAGCGATTTATGGCAGAGGGCTAAGCTTGGTGTATCTATTGTAGGGAACTCTTCTAAATTCGTTGATTCCACCCTTTCTAAGGTTCTAAATGAGATAAAAAAAGACCTGAGAATTGAAGTTATTGATTATAAGATGGAGTTGAAAATATGAGCAGAAGAATTGAAAGGGTTAATTCCCTTTTGAAGAGGGAGTTATCAGAAGTAATTCAACAGGATGTAAAAGACCCACGTGTTGGGTTTGTTACAATTACGAATGTTGAATGCACAGCAGATTTGAGTATTGCGAAGGTATTTTTCGAGGTGCATGGGAGTAAAGAACAGATCCAATTAACAAGGTGTGTTCTTGAAGGGGCAAGTGGATATTTGAGAGGAAAATTAGGCGAAAGAATACGATTGAGATCTATTCCAAAGCTTATATTTAAATATGATGACTCTCTTGAAAAATTTGAGAAGATTGAGAGATTGTTAGGGGAACTGAAAAATGAGAAGCTTTCTAAAAAACCACAATAGCTTCCTTATTGTTTCACATAAAAATCCAGATGGAGACGCCTTTGGATCTGAGATTGCGGTGGGACTTGGATTGAAAAAAATGAAAAAGGAGTTTAAAATTGTTGCCTCAGATGCTGTTCCAAAAAGGTTCAGGCATTTTGAGCTCAAAGATATGGTAAAAAGAGAGGTGGGAGATTTTAAATACGATGCAATAATCGTCCTTGATTCTGCAGATAAATACAGATTGGGTCCTATAGTGGAACAAATAGATTTTTCCAAATCTCTGGCAAATATAGACCACCATATAAGTAATGCATACTTTGGAACATTGAACATAGTTAAGCCGAATTTATCCTCTACTTGTGAAATAGTCTATGAAATAATCAAAGATATTATTAATATTGATAAGGACATTGCCACATATCTGTATCTAGGAATACTGACAGATACAGGGTCCTTCCGGTATGCAAACACTAATGCTAACTCGTTAAGGTCTGCTTCAGAACTACTTACTTATGGTGTAGATGCAAGTCTCGTTTCAGAAAGGGTATGGTTCAGAGATTCTTTAAATAGGATAAAACTACTTGGAGATGTTCTTGAGACATTAGTTGTAGAAGATGGTTTCAGCCTTATGTGGGTGAACCAGGACATGATGAAAAAAAGGGGAGCTAACGAAGAAGACACAGAGGAATTTGTTAATTATGGTTTGACACTGGATGGTGTTAGGGTGGCAGCAATCCTAAAAGAGAGAGCGGGAAGAGAATTGAAGATCTCTTTAAGGTCAAAGAAAGGTACAGATGTCAACTTAATTGCAAAAGAATATGGAGGTGGGGGGCATCAGAATGCAGCAGGATTTACAGTGAAAAATAAGACAATAACCGAATTTATGCCAGAATTGAAGAAAAAGATAAAGGGATTAATATGAGGGTAGGAATTGTAGGTGCTGGACCAGCTGGATACCTTGCTGCTCTAATTGGAAGTATAAAAGGTGTTGAGGTATACTTATTTGAAAAAGATAGGGTGGGGGGTGTTTGCCTTAATAGAGGTTGTATTCCTGTTAAATCGCTTATAAAAACCTCTGCGACTATTAATTTATCTAAAAAAATAAGAAAGAATGGGATTGAGTTTTCTGAGCCGTTAATTGACTGGAGTAAGGTTTTGTTATCGAAGGAAAGAGCGGCAAAGAGACTTGTGAGTGGTGTAGAAAGATTATTGAACAAAAGAGGAGTATTTATTATTAATGGTGAGGCTAAGGTTATCCACCCGGGAACAATTTTTGCAAATAATCAAGAATACAATGTGGATAAGATTATTATTGCCACTGGATCGAAACCATCGAATCCTCCTTTTCCTATTCCTGAAGGTGTTTGGCATAGCGACCAGGCACTTATGTGTGATTCAATACCCCAAACAATAGGTATAATTGGTGGTGGTATCATTGGAATGGAGTTTGCTTATATTTTTTCCTCCTTTGGCTCAAAGGTAGCCGTATTCGAAATAATGGATGAGATTCTCTGTAGGAAAGATAGAGAGATGGCATCTATGTTAAGAAGAGAAATGGAAAAGATGGGGGTAATCTTTTACCTGGGGACAAAGGTTGAAAAAATCGAAAAGAAGGGTAAGGGATTCCGAGTGATTTACGACAATGAAGGAGTAGAAAAAGGGAAAGAATTCTCTAATGTTCTTATTGCAATTGGTAGAGAACTAAACAGTATAGGCATACCGGATACTATTGAAAAGGATGGTTATATCAAAGTCAATAAAAAGCTTGAAACGAGTATGCAAAATGTTTATGCAGCTGGTGATTGTATAGGTGGTTATTTGCTTGCCCACAGTGCTTTCCATGAGGGTGAAATAGCCATCAAAAATTGCATGGGGGAAGAGAAAAAAATAGAAGAAGAGTATATTCCAAGGGTTGTATATACGAGACCAGAACTTGCGGTTGTTGGTTTCAGTGAGGAGGAGTTAAAGGAAGCACATATTGAATACGATAAGGCTTATTTCCCATTTTCCGCTAACGGAAGGGCTATTGCAGAAAATAATGTGGTGGGTGGTATTAAGATTTTGTTTGATAAACAAAAGAGGCTTCTAGGGGCTTCTATACTGGGCGGGATTGCTTCTGAGATGATAACGCTTCTTGTCAATTCTATGAAACATAATTTAACGATCGATAACATTTCTGAAACTATTTTCCCGCATCCAACCTACTCAGAGGCAATAAAAGAAGCTTGCAGTATTGGAATTGGGCTTCCTGTTCATTCGGAATAAAATTAAAAGAAAGATTTTATAATTAATAAAGTGTGAAAAAAATCCTTGACAAGACTATAAATAAACCTTATAATTTTCAAAAATACAAGGGGTGATAAATGTTTAAGAAGAAATTATCCGCTGCAATTGACATTGGGAGTACATTTTTGAAGGTAATTGAAGTGGAGGGTTTCCCAAAAAAGCCAAAGATAACAAGGTTTGGAATGGAGTCTATTGCCCCACATGCAATAGTAGATGGGGAGGTGATGGATAGGGAGGTTGTGATAGATACCATTCGGGCTTTGGTTGAGAAGACCAATTTGACTGAGACAGAGGTTGTTTCCGCAGTTTCTGGTAGAGATGTCATTATAAAAAAGATTAAGATGACAAAAATGAATGAATCAGAAGCAGAGGAACAGGTTAAGTGGGAAGCTGAACAGTATATCCCATATGGGATTGAAGATGTCGTTATAGATTTTGAAATAATAAACCCCGATGCGGGTGGTGATATGATGGAACTTCTTCTTGTCGGAGCGAAAAAGGACGCAGTAGAATCCAGATTGAGCTTATTGAGGGAAGCAGGTTTAAATCCATCAGTTCTTGAAATTCCAATTTTTGCAGTTCAAAATGCGTATGAGTACAACTATGAAATTGATAATACCACTCTAATTGGATTAGTTCACATTGGTGCCCAATTTACAAGTATTAGCTTTGTCCAGGGGACGATAAATCATTTTGCAAGGGATATTCCAGTCGCAAGTAACACGCTGATGCAAGCCCTTCAAAGGGAATTGGGTATAAACAGAGATAGGGCATTTGAGATTATAAGTGGTAAAAATATTGAGGATATAGATAGATATTCTTATCAGAATGCTATGCAATCATTTCAAGATGATCTTGCCATAGGCATTGAAAGGGTTTTACCTTATCTTCCTGAGGGATTTGATAAACTTGACAAAATAGTTTTAAGTGGTGGAGGTGCATTAATCTCTGGAATACATGAATTTTTGAATCAGAGATTTGGTGTTACGATAGAGACATTAGACCCCCTTAGAAAATTTGAGATAGATGAAGATGCTTATACAGGGGATCTCACAAAAATTTCTCCACTCCTTGCTATGCCTATAGGCTTAACATTGAGGGGTGAAGGATGATTAGGATAAATTTGATACCCAAGGAAGAGAGGAAGAAAGTAAGGGTTAAAAGAGCCAGGGGCCCAAAGAGAGTGGGCGTTATGGGGTTAGATTTAATAATTAGTTTTGTAATTTTTATACTTGCAATAGGTGTTTTATTTTTTATGAATAGTTCTTATACCAAAAATATAGAGAAATTGAATAGGGAAATTGTTACTGCAAGAAAAGAGCTAAAAAAGCTTCAGAAAGAAGTTGCTGTTGTAAAAAATATAGAGAGGAAAAAGGCCGAGTTAAATGTCCTTGTTAATATTGTTAAGGGACTTAATAGTAACAGATCCCTTATGGTTCATATGATGGATGAGATAAATAGAAGACTGCCTGATTATGTCTGGTTGAGTAAGGTTACCGATAAAGGCAATTCAGTAAGTCTAAAGGGATATACATTTTCAAACCTTATCGTTTCAGACTTAATGATCAGATTAGAAAAATCCGTTTATTTTTCTAATGTTAAATTGAATGAGCTTAAAAATTCGTTGGTAGAAGGGCATAGCGTAATGGAATTTTCCATTGATGCAACTCTTTTACCCCAAGGAGGGTGATAAATGGTTGGGAAGATAAGGTTTTCTTATATTATTGGCGGGATTGCTGTTTTACTTTTTGTTGGTGGATATTACGGCTTTTTGAAAAAGAAGAAGGCGAAAATTATTAATCTTCAATCTCAGTATGATAAACTTTCTGCTGATATCAACAAGGCAAGGGCTGTAGCGAGAAAACGTGCAATGGCTGAAAGACAGTTCAAAATTGTTACGCTGCAATGGAACAATGCCCTGAAAATGCTCCCAAAATCTGCGAATATCCCTGATATTCTTTCGGAGCTTACAAGGGTCGCAGGTGCATCGGGCGTCAAAATTGTCGGATTTAAACCTAAGAAAAAAAAGGAATCGAGAAAATATTCCGAATTGCCAATTGAAATTGCAGTAATGGGTGGGTATCACAGCCTGGCAAGATTTTTTGCATCTGTTAACAATATGGAGAGAATAATAAATGTCAAAGACCTTTCTCTTGAGAGAGATGCTAATACAAAAAAGATATCTGCAAAGTTTACGGCTATAGCTTATTTTTCGAAGGGAGGCAAAGTTGTTAAAAAGAAATAGTAGTGTAGGTCTTATAATTGTGTCTGTTATCCTCTTTTCCCTTACTGGTTGTGGGGAAGGAAGTAAAGTCAACAGAGTAATTGGTAAGGTTGTAGGATTTTTCTCTCCCCGCATTAAAACCTCAGAAGTGAATAATAACGTTTCAATTTCTTCTACACTGCCTTCTGCTTCTGAAGGAAATAATTCTAATACGATGGACACAACAAAAATAGATACTGCCAAAGAGGTTATCCAAGCATTGAACTGGGAAAAATTCTATTATGATGATCTTGGGAAACCTGATCCTTTTGAGCCACTTATTACGAAAAAGACAATCTCAAAAGGGCTTCACGTAGAACAGGCAGAGCTTGTTGGTATAATAAGTGGAGCAGGAGGCTACCTTGCCCTTGTGAAAGAGAAGGGAGGAGCTGGGTATGTGCTTAGAGAGGGAGATGGCATCGTAGGAGGGAAAGTCTCACATATAGATAAAAATTCAATAACATTTAGCATGTTTCAGTTTGGAGTTCATTCTACAGTTGTATTACATCTCAAAGAAAGAGAGGGGGAAAAATGAGAAAAACAATAATGTCCCTGTTTATCTTTATTCTAAGTCTTTCTGCGGTTTCTTTAAATGATATCAGAGTAAAATCACAAAATGGTGCAACGGATGTATTGCTTATATTTGACAAGAGTGTAAGGAACTTTAGTGATTTTACCGTAGATAGTAAGATTGCAATTGACGTTATAGGAGGGGTTTCAAATTACGCGGGAAAAGCCTGGGGTGTATCTCGGGGTGGTATAGATTCGATAGATGTTTCTCAAATTCCATCAGCAAACCTCTTAAGGGTAATAATAGGAAGAGATTCTTCCTATAACTATACGGTTACCTCAAATGCTAATACATTGTTGGTCACAATTGAGACAGGTTCTTCCCCCTTTGCTGAATGGGGAATTAAGGGTCAAACTGTTGCTCCAAAGGAAGTAAAGACCGTCCGAGAAACATATAAACCAGTGAAAGGAATTTCACTTGAGTTCGAAAATGCTGATCTTGTTACTGCCTTGAGGGCAATTGCAGAGTACGCAGGCAAAAATATAATAATTGGAGATGATGTAAAGGGAACTATTACAGTAAAACTGGATAACGTTCCCTGGGAGCGTGCCTTAAGGCTCATTCTTCAAACCAAGGGCTATGCGTATGTAATCGAAGGAAATATTATAAGGGTGGGAACGGGTAAACAATTTGAAAGTGAGAGAGAGAATAAGGAGCTTGCAGAACTTGTTGTACAGAAGGTTTTTAGACTTGAATTTACGACTGTAGAGGAGATAAAGCCAATAATCCAGAATTTACTTTCGAAAAGAGGATCTATCAACATAGATAAACGAACAAACTCATTGATAGTTAGGGATATTGGTTCAAAAGTAAATTCTATTGAGAGTCTTATTCGAATTCTCGATTCAAAGACACCCCAGGTCGCAATAGAAGCAAGGGTCGTTGATGTGGATAGAACGAATATTCGCGATATTGGGGTTAATTGGGGTTCGGAAAATATGCAGAAGGCTGCCTGGAATATAAAGGGAAAGGCATCACTTACCCCTTCCACTACCCCTATTGCAGGTTTAGACCTCACCCTAGGAACGATCCGGAATTATGCCAAGCTCCTTGCAAATATTAAGGCATTAGAAAATAAGAATAAATTGAGTACAATAGCTAATCCAAGGGTTACGACCGCAAATAATAAAGAAGCAAGGATATTTGGTGGGAAGCAATTTGCTATTACCACGATAGATATAAGGGGTAACCCTATTACTCAATGGTTTAAGGCAGGTATTGAACTTAACGTTACCCCACATATTAATTCCCTTCAGGACATTACGATGGATGTAAAGGTTGAACTGAGCGATGTTATTTCTGAAAAAGAGATTACAAAAACAGAAGCAAACACTCAATCTCTTGTAAAGGATGGAGAAACACTTGTGATAGGTGGATTTATACATAGGACGGAGACAAAACATGAAGAGGGTGTACCTTTTCTTATGAGCATTCCTCTTCTTGGAAGGCTTTTTAAGAGAACATATACAGAAGACAGGGATAGAGAAGTTCTTATATTTCTTACCCCTCATATAGTAAAAACAGATTAAATCAAAAATTTATAGGTAAAAAAGGGGGACAATTTTGCCCCCTTTTTTATTTTTCTCTAAATAGGCCTACACTCTACGAAAAATATAAAGAACTAGAAGCTTTTAAAAAAATTTGCTATTGAAAAGAAGGAAAAAAATGTTATGATAATATCGGGTAAATTGAAAGAAAAGGAGGTTTAAATGGATGTAATGAGAAGGCCTTTTGTTTTTTTGATTTTTTTATTTTCCCTTTGCCTTTTCCCAAAGGTTCTTGCAGTTGTAGATAAGACAAAAATAACGGATACAGACTTGAAGGGCAAGACACTCGAGGAGGCTGTTAAGGAAGAAGTACTTTATAGGTACGCCTTAAGGCTGGGATACGGGGATACAATTGCTCCTATACTTCGTGTAAGATCACTTAACAACATTATTCGTTCCCTCTACAACGATATAGTTTTGAAGAAAGCAAATGTGAATGAGGGAGAGGTATACAGTCTTTACAGACATATGGATAAGGAGTTTAAGGTAAAAGTAATAAAAACAAGGGGATTCAAGACAGCTTATATTGCTCTTGGCAGAATATTGAGAGGAGAAGATTTCGGAAAAATTTCAGAGAAGTATTCCGACGACATTAAGTTAAAGAATAAAAAGGGTGATTATGGTTGGATTAAATGGGTGTATCCTCCAGATAGATTGATAAGAAAGGTATATCGCATGAAGAAAGGTCAGATTTCCTTTCCCTTCCGAGATAGGGGAAGCTGGTTCATCGTAAAACTGGAGGATGTCAGAATTAGGGAAGTTCCATCATATGAAAGCCTGAGAAGAGAACTTTTCACACAGATAAAAAGGGCCAAACAGAGAGAACTTGCAACAAGACATATTGAGTATCTTCAGAAGATGTTGAATATAAAATTTAATAAATTTGGTATACAAAGTTTTATGGATGCTGCACCGGTTAGACCTGGAATGGGTAAAGCAGGTTTACCCCATTTTCAACCCGGGCAGGAAAGAGTAATTCTCGCAACTTCCGTGCTTGGACCGTTTACAGTGAAAGATTTTATGCTTATGTCTGTAGGAGCAAAAAGGAACCCAGATTACAGGAATGAAAAGGTTGTTAAACAGGTTATCACATGGCAGATACTTTATAAGGCACTGGAAATAGAGGCGGTAAACAGAGGAGTTACAAGGAAGAAAAATGTTGAAGATTATATTTATAAAACAAAGAAAGCTTTGATACTCAACCTTCTGCGAGGAAAGAAACTTGGCACAATAGATGTAAATCCCGATAGTCTCAAGAATTTCTTTAATAGGAATACCGAAAAATTTAAAATACCTGAAAAAAGGCACGTTTATGTTATTCTTGTTAACCAGAAAGATAAAATTATGAAAATTAGAAACGAGGTGATAAAGGGAGCGGATTTTTCAATGCTTGCAAGGAAATTTTCAACTCATTGGAGTAAAAATCGAGGAGGAGACCTTGGGATGATCACAGCGGATAATTATCCACAGATTAGTAAAATTGCCTTTAACCTTAAAAAAGGTGAGGTATCAAAACCTTTTCAGATGAGTAATGGGTGGGCTATTGTAAAGGTTGGAAATGTAAATCCTCCAACAATCCAGGATTTCAATACTATTAGAAACAGTGTTGAAAGAGAATATAAAATGTATCTCCTGAAAAAATGGGAGGATCAAATCTATAACGAATATAAAGATCAATTTAACGTTAAGATCCTTAATAAGGAGGAATAATGAAGAAATTATTTTTATTGGCATCAATTTTTACAATTGTGTTTGTTTCTGGATGCAAGGGCAAAAAAGTAGAAAATTCAGTAGTTGAAATTAAGGGAAAGTATTATACCCTGGCTGACATTGCGAAGGACTTTGGTACGTCTGAGCAACAGTTAAACGTTTATCCTAAGGATCAGTTAAAACAGATAGTCGAGTGGTGGGTGGATAACGAACTTATTTACAGGGAGGCTCTAAAAGAGAACCTTAACAATGATCCTGCCGTTAAGAGAGCAATTAAGAATATTATGATTAATAATTATGTAAGTAAGGTATTTCAGAGTAAGGCAGGGGTTACTGAACAGGATGTAAGAAAGTATTACGAAAGTCATAAGAAAGATTACAACACAGAATTAAGGGTAGCACATATAACCCTCAAAAACTTACAAGAAGCTGGCAGTGTTATGGGGATGCTTAAATCTGGTAAAAGTTTTTCAAGGCTCGCACGAAAGTTTTCTCTTGATTCTACTACAGCAAGGTCTGGTGGTGTTATTGCCGGTTGGATTAGAAGGGGGGATTATGCCGCGCTTCCCCAATTTGAGGATGCAGCATACTCACTGAAGAAAATTGGTGAAATAAGTGGCATAGTGGAAACTCCAATGGGGTACGAGATTCTAAAGCTTATTGGTAGAAGAAAAGCAACTTCACCCATCACTTATGAACAGCTCAAAAAGAGCATTTACAATAGGTTGATGCAAGAAAAACAAAAGGTAGTGATAGACAGCTTGGTGAAAAGTTTAAAAGATCAATATAAAGTAAATATTTTTCTGGAAGGGGAAGGTAAGTGATATTAATATTTCTTGCTCTTACCTTTGACAGGATGGTTGGAGCTGTTGAGAAAGAGGCGATTACCAGTTCGGAAGTAGAGTCAATGAAGTCTCTATACCCTGGTATGAAAGAAAAAGATATACTCCAGAAGGTAATAGAAGAGAGGATTTTTTTTAGATTTGCGAAGATGGATAGTATACAAGTTACCCCCGAAGAGATAGAAAAGGCATATAATAATATGCTGAATCAGAACCCTGGGCTAAAAGATATTATAGCCCGGGGGCTTGATTCTCTTTATAGAGCTGAGTTGACAAATCAACTTTATGTACAGAAACTTCTTGCTAAAGAGGTAATTCCTCGCATTAACATTACGAACAAAGACATCCAAAAATTTTATATTGCAAATAAAGAATCTCTTAGAGTTCCTTCTTCTGTTGTTCTACACAGAATAACGAAAAGAATAGAATCTAACTCCATAAAAAAGCTCCAAAGAGAAGCAGAAAAAATTTTGTCTCTATCTAAGAAGGAAGATTTTTCCAAACTCGTTGAGGAATATTCTGAAGATCCATCCACAAAGTACAATGGGGGTCTTCTCGGTTCATTTTCCATTTATCAACTTCCTCCTTACTTTCTTGGCATTGATTCTCTGAAAGTTGGAGAAACAAGACTATTTACCTCCCCTCAGGGTTATCACATAATAAAATTGATTTCAAGGGTGGGTAGCATGGTTACGATTGCGCATATCTTTCTGCAATTTCGCATTAGTAAAAATGAGGTTGAAGTTGCTAAAAAAAATATGGAGAAAGTCAGAGGAGAATGGCTTAATGGGAATCCGCCTGTTGAGCCTGTTGATATTGGGGAAGTTCCTATTAAAATGTTAGGTGCGCTTTCGTCCATTGTGGATACATTGAACGTAGGTGAGGTTTCGCACCCCATTGTCGATGGTATAGATATTCATCTTATTAAAGTCGTGGAGAAGAAGAAAAGCAAGATTCCCGAATTATCCGATGTAAGGGAAAAGATCAGGAACTATCTTTTTAATAAAGAGTTAGAAAAAGGATATGAAAAATTGCTTGATGAAGCAAAGGGAAAAGTGTTCTATTTTATTTCCTGATGAGGCTTGATATTTTTTTAAAAATCATTGGAATTACAAAGAGAAGGTCCGTCTCACAAATGCTGATAAAATCTGGGAAGATAAAATTAAATGGACAGAGTACCAAACCAGCGAAAGAAATTCATATAGGTGATATCATCAATATTGAAAATAGGGCTTTCAGGATTTTAGATGTTCCTTCTGGAAATGTTAAGAAGGAAGATAGGCAAAAATTTTACGAAAAATTATGAGGATCGGTATTACACTTGGAGATCCGGGAGGAATCGGTCCAGAGATTGTCTTAAAGGCACTAAAGGTATTAAGGAATGATTATCTCTTAATAGGAAGCAGGGTAGTTTTGGAATATTTCGCTGAAAAGCTCAATTTACCTATTCCAAAAGCAAAGTTCGTTGATGTTGGGGGTGCAGATTTCACAATCGGGGAAGATTCATCAATTAATGGAGAGATTGCTTATAGATCTTTAATCAAGGGAATAGAAGTTGCAAAAGAAGGCCTTGTAGATGCAATTGTGACTGCACCCCTTTCAAAAAAGGGCATGTCAATGGCAGGTCATATTTATCCAGGGCAGACAGAGATACTGGCAGAAACTACGGGATCAAAAAATTATGGAATGATGATGGTGAGTAACAAATTAAAAATTCTATTTGTTACTACACATATCCCCTTGAAAGATGTTTCTAGTATTCTAACAACGGAACTTTTGCGTCAGAAAATAGATCTATGTATAAAAAGTATGAAGAAATTGTTTAAGATAGACTCACCCTCTATTGGTGTACTGGGGTTAAATCCCCATGCGGGAGAAGGTGGTTACATTGGAAGAGAGGAAATAGAAGTGATTAAGCCAGTAATCGAAGAGTTTAAGAGATCAGGAAACAACATAGGTGGTCCCTTTCCATCTGATACATATTTTTCCACAAAAAGCAATGATTGTGTTATTGCGATATATCATGATCAGGGGATGATTCCATTTAAGATGTTTGCTTTTGATGAAGGGGTTAATCTAACAGTCGGATTGCCTTTTATAAGAACCTCACCTGACCATGGAACAGCCTTTGATATTGTAGGAAGAGGCATAGCCAAACCTGACAGTATTATTTCAGCGATTAGATTAGCTGAAGAGTTATGTGCTTTATAATACTTGCCTTTATTCCTTCTCTCAAGGATTATCTCTATAAGGAAAACATAACAGAAGGCATAGAAAAGGCAGGGGATGTCATTGCAATAAATCAATATCACGGCCAGCATTACATACATACAGTGAAATTTATTCCAGAGAAACAATTGAAAGACTACATATTCATAAATTCATATAGAGAAGCGCTTTCAACATCAATTACAGAATCTATTAGGAAAAATGCAGCCTCTTCTGAAGGCTTTATTCCTGAAATCGAATTACCTATAAAACTCCCTTCATCATTTAAGTATATAATTGGAGAGGGAGGAAATATTAAGGTGACAGGCTCTGAGGATATAACCTTAAATTTGATACAGAGTACCAATGAGGTTGTAAAGGAAGGAAACCCAACTTCATTTATCATTAAGCCCGAGACAAACTTACAGGTTAAGATTAAAGGAACGGTGGGGGAAAAGATCCATGTTGATGTGGATCATAGCGATAAAAGAGCAAGTCAATCTGATAATACAGTCAGGGTGTATTATAAAAGTCCTGATGAAGATGATATAATAAGAGATATTAATTTAGGAAATAGCCTAAAGCAAAAGGGGTCGTTTGGGATATTCGGAGATGGTAAAATAGCGAATACAAGTTTTGATTTTGGCATTTCGAAGGTCCAGACGATTCCTGAAAAAGTAACCAGAACGATAAGTGCCTCTTCAGATACAGAGATTGTTTACGATAAGGATTTTGTAAAAAACAAATTTTTCTATCTTGGTCTTTCTCCAGATGATTCAATTATTACCCTCAGGGTATACTATCAGAATGCAACAGACATTTCAAGCATTCCAGCAAGGCTTTTTGCGGTTGATGGGAGTGACAGAGGGATGGGAAAATTTGTGTTGAAAAGTGAGGGAGAGGATGAAGATTATATCAAAGGTTATTTTCAGACTGCAGGGGGGAAATTCCTTCCCTTTTTAGAGATACTTAGAGGACCAGATGATAATAAAATGATTGCTGTTTACTATATAAAAAAGAATCTTTCTACTGGTATTATTGATACAGTTGGCCACCTTGGAACGGGAGTTGATACTTCAAGTTTTCTTCTTATAAAAAGGGATATCCCTGTATCTTCAGATAGTGCAACCTGGAATATGATGATGAGGAATGTTTATCCTATTGGTACGACAGGTATGGTTTCGAATTTATCTGTAGATATATACAGGGTAATCCATGGTGGAGATGATGAGAATCTTGATCCAACTACCCAGAAGACCTATCTAAAAATTTTAGGGCTCGATTTAGACTCACTCCCTGGTATTGATATAAATTATGTAGATCTTGCCCACGGGTATATATTTTTCCCTCAAACGAGGCCATTTGACTCTCCTCAATTGCCAACCCGTGTACCTGAAATTTATGATAAGGCAACTCTTACACCTGATGAGGGAAGGAAATATTATCTCCGTATTACATATGAGAAACCACAGAGTGGGATACAACTCGGTCCTGATGTTGTTGAAAGCACGGAGGTTATCGTTGTGAATGGTGTTACAATGCAAAGAGGGGTTGATTATGACGTTAATTATGATACAGGCATCGTTAGTTTCAAACCAAGTGTAAATGTACCTTCAGATGCAAAAATAGAGTATTCATATAAAAGGTTACCCTTCGTCTCATTTTCTTCTAATTATTCCTCTAAACTTAAATTGAGTACTGCAATTTCGGATAAGACTCATATTCAGACAACATTACAATTTAATACATCATCTTCACCGGAGCTCAGGCCAAAGTTAGGTGAGGAACCCCAGCATATCTTACTGGGCACTACAAAATTCAATACAGGCTTAAACCTATCTTTTCTTGATGCCTTAATAGAGAAAATCCCCTTTATTGGCAGTGAGAAGAAAACCAGTATGAATCTTAATCTTACATATGGTTTTTCTCTCCCTAACCCTGCAACTAACGGAAAGGGGTATATTGACGATATGGAGGAAACCAAAAAAATGATAAATTTCCCAAGTAGTAGGAGGGAGTGGTATTATGGGAGTATACCCAAGTCAAATGATGTTAGTTTGCTCGGAGAAATTCATTGGTGGAATTTTCAAATGTCCAGGAGGAATATTGCGCCAGAATACCCTCAATATCAGGAGGCACCCGTTTATGCCCTTGCCTTATACTTTGTTCCAAGAAACAATGACCCGAATTCATGGGGTAGCATAAATACGATAAGAACCGCAGAGTTTGATCTCTCTAATTATGAATTCATAGAATTCTGGGCAAAAGGTGACTCTGGTGTCTTGCATATCGATTTAGGAGGGGATATATCTGAAGATATTCCAAGGGTAAAGGCCGATGGTACTATTGTTCCACCGAATGGTTTGCTGGATACAGAAGATAAGGATGGTAATGGTGTTCTTTCAAATAATGAAGATACAGGGCTTGATGGTGTGCAAAGGGCTGATTTTCTTTTTTCTTCTCCTGATACATCTGGCGATGATGGGAATGACGACTTTCAGGGTAATCCAAAGTCTTTTGAAGATACACTAAAATTGAATGGCACTGAGGGAAACCTAATTATCGATTCAGAGGATCTAAATAGGGATGCATTCCTTGATACTAATTCCAACTACTTTGAAGTTACTATAAATTTTATGGATGAAAAATATGTTGTTGCAAATGGACTTAATGGGTGGAAAAAATATAGAGTTGTGTTGCATGATACAACAAATTTTAAGGTTGAAGGAAACCCATCGTGGACAAATATTCGCTATCTGAGAATTTGGTTTGACGGCGTTAAAGGGCCCAATAGAATTGGACTGACTAATTTTGGTGTTGTAGGTAATAATTGGATGAAAGAACCTATAGAAGGTGATTCCCTTAGTTCTAACGAAGATTTTGTTGTTGGCTACAGAAGTAGTTTCGAAGATTCTTCGTATAAATCACCCGTTGAGGTAGAGAGAAATCCTTATGGTGGGATACTTGAAGAAAAATCACTGTCGTTTATTCTAAGGAATTTTGAATCTGGTCATACAGCAATTGCCAAAAATTACCTTGGAAAAGGGAAGGATTTCAGAAATTACGGCTCACTAAAATTTTATTCAAAAAATACTATACCTGGGTGTGATTCAGTCAATATATTTATCAGGGTTGCAACAGATTCTGCCAACTACTACGAATACAGTAGAGTAGTATTGAACGATGGCCTCTGGGATACGATTAATATTCCACTAACAAAGTTCACCAGTTTAAAGCGCAATCCAACTCCTCGGGATGGATACAGTATGACTGGGAAACCAACCTTAAAATCGATAGAATATATTTATCTTGGTGTGAAAAATATTGAGCCTGCCCCGATTAATGGTGAGGTTCTTTTTGACGATGTATACCTTGAGAACCCTAACAGAACGTATGGTAATAATATAGATTTGCTTGCTTCAGGTAATATTGGTGATTTTTCTACATTGCGTTTTCGATTCAATACAAAAAATGCAAACTACAAAAGCGGAATAAGTGATTTAAAAAAAGTTGGTGAGAACCAGAATCTCTTTTATGAAGATCACATTGTTCTTAATCTTGACAGATTGTTTCTTTCCCTTATGAATGTTCCAGTAACATATAATTTTAAGTATAATAGAGCCAGTCCTCTCTACTATAGAAATTCTGATCAACTTCTTGGAGAAGATAGAAAATCTTCTGAGACTTCACTTTTATTTTCAAAAGATTGGACAGTCGCATTTAAAACAGCAAAGACATACGCTAATGTTTTTGGCAAATATCTCCTTGAGCCATTGAGTGGGTCAGTGACAAAAAGATTTTATTCAAATTTCATACCATATCTCGAAAAAAGAAAAGAGATCGCCAATACTGCTGAAATCAAATATGTTACTAAAATACCTACATTAAAAGTAAATTTACCTTTTAATCAATTTATATCTTTTCTTCCAAATAACTTTAGTATAAACACAAAATATAACTTTTTTTCACCCACTCGATTTACATTCTCCACCGATGATTCTCAATATATAAAACAGCCGCTTGCCCAAATCAATAAATTAACGGGAAGTTTTAGCACAAGTTATTCACCAATAAGTTTTATTTCAGCTAATTACAGTGCAGGTGTATTTATGGACAATCTTCACTCAGAGACCTTTTATGGAAAGAAGATTCCATTTGTTGAGAAGTTGACAGAGAGACTTTCCCTGGGTAAAAGTTACAGCATCCCTCTAAACAAGTTTATACTGAATTACACTGCTGCTTATGAGGAAAATAGTCCTTATGATTATATACATTCCTTGGGGGACACGTTAAAAGTGATGAAAGCGGGGGCAAGAAAAAACATATCGATGAGTGATAATATTGATTGGGGAAAGGTTGTAATGAAAATTCCGCTTGTCAATAAGGTAATAAAATCAGTAAATCCATTACTTTTAAAGGGCTCTATTGAGAGAATAACCAGCTATGGTTATCTTTCAAAAAGCCCCAATTATAGTTTTCGTTTTGGGACTAGTTTTACCCCTGATGGAATTGTAAAATCAAACCCATATGATCTTGATAAAGAAACAAGAATGTATGATGTATCTACTGGTTTAGGCATTAGTAGTATAGGTATTAATATTAACGGTCATTGGATATATGAGATACCGCACAAATCGTCCAATCCAATTATGAAAAAAACAGTGGCATTTCCAAATATAAGCGGTGAAGTAAACAATATTGAAAGATTTTTGAGGTTAAGGAATTTGTTCAGACAAATTTCAGCAACCTTTGCTTATTCGAGGGATTCAACAATTTCATACTCGATGGCTGACCCAGATGTAAAAACGAAGACAGTTAATCGCACAGTTACTCCCACTATTAAGTTTACGCTTAAGAATAAGTTAGGCTTTAATATTGATGGGAACTTTAATGAAAGGACTTATAGAATCATTGATAGGAATGACACTACAATGACCCACTCAGAAAATTGGAATATAAATGGCACAACAGGATATACAATATCGCCCAGCACAGGTATTAAACTACCATTCAGAAAGAGGAAAATTAGATTAAAGAGTTCTTTGAGATTGGCTCTTAAAATAGGAGTTGAGAAAACTAAAGAAGTAAACTATATTTCTCTTATTAAGAAATCAGATGTAAGGGTAGATAGAGTTAGCTATAATGCTGATCTAAGTGGAAGTTACAGTTTTACAAAGAGTGTACAGGGGAGTCTTGGCTTTACATTTAAGAGGCATATGAATTATGTAAATAGTGCAGATAAGCAATATTCATACGGTGGACATATGAATGTTAAACTGATATTTTAAAAGTTCCAATTACCCCTTGACTTTTAATATATTGATAGGTATTATTTTATTGCGGGGGCGATTTGGTTTCGACAGTAACGAATTGGGCTGGGAAGAGCATGCCGAGTTGCTGTAAACTCGTTAAACTTGCAGCAAAAAACAACTGCCAACGCAGATTACGCACTGGCTGCATAATTTGCAGTCACGTCCTCTTAGGACTTTTCCTTCCAGTTCTAAGAAGGGCGTCATAAAGGAAGGATAGTTTTTCAACCCTTAGCCTAGGGGCTGGAGAGCGAAATTATATAGGCTATTCCTTTCTAATATCCTGCCTGGAGGGTAAGGAAGGTAAATTATAAATCCAGGCTAAGCATGTAGTGCTTCCTGGCACTGCGTTATTGGACGCGGGTTCAATTCCCGCCGCCTCCAAAAATTATGAAAATAATATTGGGGAAAACGTTATTTAATTTTACACGTGAAAGGAGGATATATGAAGGTTACTCCTCTTGATATAAGGAAACAAGAATTTAAAAAGGTCCTTAAGGGATATGATAAACATGAAGTTGATA
This sequence comes from uncultured bacterium, assembly GCA_964596115.1. Lineage (GTDB taxonomy): Bacteria > Hydrothermota > UBA3072 > UBA3072 > B12-G15 > CAZQRW01. The sequence goes on along the minus strand of CAZQRW010000018.1, from coordinate 5,873 downwards.
TATTTCTTGAAATGGTAGCAAAAGAAATGGAGGAATTTATTAGAGAGAACAATACTCTTATTGAGCAGGTAAGGGAATTAGACTCTAAAATTGAAGATTATAAAAGGATGGAGAAAACCTTGCAGGACACTTTGATGAGTGCCCAAAAAACTACTGATGAACTGAGAAGAAATGCCGAGAAGGAATCAGAATTAATCATTAAAAATGCTCAGATGAAAGCAGAAGATATTATTAATGAGGCAAAAAAGCAGGTAAGGTCACTATATAATCAGATAGCTGCACTCAAAACACAAAAAGAAGGATTTATCTCTCAGATGAAGGGCTTTCTTTATTCTCAATTGAGGATGCTTGAAGAGATTGATACAAGTTCAAGGAAAAAAGAGAAAGTTGAAAAAGAGGAGAAAAAAATATCAAAGAAATCTTCGCAGACTGAGGGTTATAGAAGTATAGGGGATCTTTTTCAGGAAAAATAAGACATAAGGAGGAGTGATGGAGCTTTATGCAGAAATCGATGATGCAGTAAGGGCAATTAAAGAGAAGATTAATATCAAGCCAGATTTTGGAATTATACTTGGAACTGGTCTTGGAAATCTTGGTGAAAATATCATTGAGAAAACGGAAATTTCTTACACTGAAATACCTCATTTTCCTGTCTCAACGGTTTTAGGTCATAAAGGCCAATTAGTAACCGGAAATTTGTCTGGTAAGAGGGTTGTGGCAATGCAGGGCAGATTTCACTATTATGAAGGCTATTCAATGAAAGAAGTAACTTTTGGTGTAAGAGTTATGAAATTCTTGGGTGCCCATACTATTATCGAATCCAATGCATGTGGAGGGCTAAATCCTCAATTCAGTGCGGGAGATTTGATGATCATTACGGATCATATTAATTTATTTCCTGAGAATCCACTAAGGGGTAAAAATGACGATAAACTTGGTCCAAGGTTTCCTGATATGTGCTGCACATATGACAAAAAAATAATTGAATTAGCAGAAGATACAGCTATAAAGTTAGGTATAAAAATTAGAAAGGGTGTATATGTAGGAGTTGCTGGTCCTAATCTCGAGACTGCTGCAGAGTATAGAATGTTAAGAATCATTGGTGCCGATGTAGTAGGGATGTCAACCGTTCCTGAAGTCATTGTTGCAAGACATATGGGAATGAAGGTTCTTGGCATTTCAGTTGTTACAGATATGGGCCTTCCTGATGCACTTAAGCCTATGAGCCACGAAAAAATTCTGAAGATTGCAGAGGAATCAGAACCAAAGCTAACAAAACTTGTCAGTGAAATCCTTAAGAAATTATAGTATCATATTAGTCGTAATGCTCCTTGGATGCAGCAGGCAGAACGGAAGAATAAAGAGAGCAGAGTACTATATGAAAATGCTCGAGCCGTTGAAGGCTCTTTCTGTCCTTGCTGAGGACTCGTCTGCTGTTTGTCTAACAATGATGGCACAAATAAATTTTAAAATAGATCATCCTATGCAGGCAATACCAATTATTGAAAAATTAGTAAAATATGGTACAAATTATCAAGAAAAGGGTATTAAGATGTTGTCTGACTATGCAGAAAGAGCTAAGAAAACGTACAGAGACTATGTGGCGGCGATATGCTTACTTAAAATTCTTGAAATTGACCCCGAATATGATCTTGGAAAAGATTATGCATTTCTTGGAAATTGGTTTTACAATAAGGAAGATTATGAGAAAGCAATTGAATTTTACGATAAATTTCTTATGGAGGACTCCAGTGCCACACTGATAAGAATAAAACTTGCTCAGAGCTATGAAAAGACCGGTGACTATGAAGATGCGTATCAAGTGCTTGATGCAGGCAATGAAATTTCCAAGGATTGGGATATCAAATATAATCTTGGAAAAGTTTCATTTATTCTTGGTAAGGAATATTTTAATAATGGCAGTGTGGCAAAAGCAGAGGAATTATTCAGGAGGACAATTAAGCTGGGATTACCAGAAGTTCTTGTGGATGATGCGTATTTTTATCTTGGAGATATCTATTTTTCAGAAGGGAAATACTCCAGGGCGATTGAATATTATAGGAAGGTTGAAGACTTAAATCCTTTTTCCAGTAATAGGATTGTAAGAAAGGCCAAAAAGCGAATTGACGTGTGTAAACAACTGTATAGAGGAGAAAAATAATGAAAAAATTAGCTATTGTAATATTTATTGTTCTTGGTTGTTCGCATTCAGTAAAGGTTGTCCCAATGGATGCAAAAGGAGAGTTTGAAAGAGCAATGTCATTTTTTAATAAGGGCGATTACAACAATGCCATTACATTGTTTAAGTCTTTTTTTGACAATCACCCTGGAAGCAAATTTATAGACGCCGCACAATTTTATTTAGGTGAATCCTATTTCAAAATAAAAGATTATGAAAGTGCACTGGAGGAATTTCAATTTCTTGTTAATAATTTTCCAGGTAGTAAATATCTTGAGATGGGTTATTTGAGGAGGGCTGAATGTCTTGAAAAATTATCTCCTTATTTCCAGAGAGATCAGGAATTAACCAAAAGGGCCATAGACGCTTATAGAGAATTCATAATAAGATATCCGTACTCAAAATATAAAAATGAAGCGGAAAATGGAGAGAAAAGATGCTTGGAAAAGTTGAATTTGAAGGATTATTATATAGCCTTACAGTACTACAAGATTGGCCAATATAAATCTGCAATTATCTATCTTGAGAGGCTAATCAAAAAGGAAAGTAATATCAAGGATAAGGCTTATCTCCTGCTTGGAGACTGTTATAAACGTTTGGGCAACAAAGAAAAGGCAAGAGAAGCATACAGTAATGTTAGTGGCAATTTAAAAAAAGAGGCAGAAAAACGAATCGGGAAACTAAGATAATTGCACTCTTCGGAGGAACCTTTGATCCCATACACAATGGGCATTTAATCCTTTCTCAAGATCTGATAATAGAGATGAATTTCGAAAAGGTAATTTTCATTCCCGCCAAAACATCGCCATTTAAGAGAGACATTAAGTCCACGTCATTCTGCCATAGACTCAATATGGTAAAATTGGCAATAGAGGGGAATAAAAACCTTGATGTATCTGATATAGAAGGAAAGAGACAGGGTATTTCGTATTCCTATGATACTATTGTGGAAATGAAAAAAAAATATAGAAATGTCTGTTTGATCATTGGAGATGACCAGGCTTCGGAATTTGATAAATGGCATAGGTGGAAAGATATTTTAGATTTGGTGGATGTATATGTCTTAAGACGTAAATGCCAAAGAAGGAAGCTTTTATCTGGACTTATACTTTTAAAAAATAGAATAATAGACATCTCTTCTACAGAAATAAGGGGGAGGATTAGGGGAGGTCTTCCCATTGATTATCTCGTTCCTGAAAGGGTAAAAGATTACATTATTAAAAATAAACTCTATAAGTAACCCAGGTATTCATTTGTTATTTTTGAGAAAGACAATTATTGAAAAAATATTTAAAAACATCAGATCTTTCTATCAAGAAGCAAATTTGTCAGTTTTTTCAGTTTACAACTAAGAAGTATAACATATTTATCACCTGCCCCTGCATAGATGAGCAATTTTCCATTTATTACGAGGGCACCCGTAGGAAAGACCACATTGGCTATATCAATTGGATATTCCTTATTGCCATTTAATTCATAGGGCTTATGTGGTATATATATTGGATACTTACTTTTTGCAATGATTTTTTTGGGATTTTTTAAATCTAAAAGGGCTGCTGATATAGAATAAGCCCTTTTCAATTCGGAATCAATGCCGTAAGCCAATAAAATATTTCTTTCTATTGTTCCGACTGAATGGTAAATGAGAAGCCAACCCTCTGGAGTCTTTATTAACTGTGTACCAGGACCTACTTTCTCTTTTGAATGGAGAGTTCGCCCAGCTTTTATCAGGATATTTTTTTCTTTTCTTTGATAAATTTCTTTCCATTCTGTTTTATAGTTTTTGGGGTTAAATAATTGGTCAAAACCTGCTTTGAGAAAATCAAGGTGAATGTTTGGATGAAATCTAAAGAGCATATAAATTTTTCCCTCAATAGTCTCAGGGAAAACAATGGCATTTCTTGAATCAAATGCTGTGATTATGCCATAATATTCAATATTTTTGAAATCATGTGTTGAATATATTGCTACTCGATCAGCGTTTCTACCTTTAAACGGCGGTTTGACCTTTCCGCATCCCACCAGCAAATATTTATCCTTTAATTTAATAATTCTAATATCTTCTATACCATATCTAAAATCTTTGTTATTAATTCCATTTCCTTGTATAGAGATGTGATCTATTTGCTTGAAATGTATGCCATCGTTGCTAAAGAGGGGTAAAATCTCCGAGATGTAGTTTTCAAATCCAGTTCTCTCTGTCCCCATTTTTTTATCGAAAAAAATTACCTTTTTGTAGTTTTTATGGCATCTTGGTGTGAGGACAATCCCATTGTTGAACACTTCTGCCCCAGGATTAAAGACTGCACCTGGCCACCAATCGTCTTGTTTATCTCCCTTAAGGCCAAAATCCTGTGGCTTGATGATAGGATTACTATGAAAGGATGAGAGTTTAAACAATCTCTTATTAGGATTGATAGAGATTATTTCACCATCTCCAAGATTGTCAAATGTTTTCTGAGGTATGATCATATTTATGTCTCTCCAGTAATTCTTTAAACAGACGAATGAACCTTTTAGCAATAACGTGCGAATTTTTTTCACTTAAAAACTCCTGCACCTTTTTGTCGTCAAAACCTTTCTGGAAAATTTTTATTAGTTTATTTTTCATATCTATGAAATTTGAGTATTTTATAATTTCTCCGTTGTGAGAATCAACGAAATTTGAATTATGAAATAGGATTGGACAACCAGAACCCAAAGCCTGACATACGGAGCTCGAGATAACAGCGTTATATTTTTCCGAAGATTCTCTATGAATAAGCAAGGCGTCAGAGGCATACAGGTATATGTATAACTCTTTTAATGGTATTGGTCTTACCTGTAGATCAACGAATTTATACTTTATTTTTAGTTCTTCAAGGAGATTGACCTCACTTTTTGGGTTAGCAATTATAATATATTTCAGGGGATACTTTGTTGTCAGCTCCTTTATATGTGGTAGTAATCTTGTTATCTCCTTTGCCCTAAACCCAAAGGAAAAAATTACCTTAGCGTTCAGAGGAATACCTAATTTTTTCCTTGATTCATTCTTATCACCAGGGGTGTAAGGATAACAAGGATAAGGAATAATATGGATTATATTATCTGGGAAATGTTTTACAAGGAAATCTATATATCTTTTATCAAAACAAACTATTGCATCCCAGTTGAATTTGTAATACAGGGGATCTTCTGGTTCTTTCCCTTCGTGGACGACCATAACGGTAACCGATTTCCTCTTTATTTTTGGAAAAATCTCAAGGAGGCTTTTTGCTGGTAGTCGCTCTACATTCTGTGCAATGAAAATATCAAAATTTTCCCTCAATAAAGGCTCTGGATTGAAAAAAGAGGCTCTTGTAAATGGATAAACATTGTCTACTGCAAAGTGCCTTATAACAAAATCTTCGTCCTTCTGGCGTGTCGGCCTGGCATCTGGATGTCTAATGGAGGAAAAGATCGTTAACCGATGACCCATCCTTACCCACTCTCGTCCAATCATTTCTGCATGGATAGAAGGACCATTTGCGGCATTCCACAGGCTCATCATCCCTATCTTCATTTAATCTCCAGTTTTAGACATTATAGAGAAAACTGTACTAAAGTCAAGGTATCGATTTGGCTCATTAAAAATCAACACGAAAATAGTAAAATATATCCCCAGAAAAGGAGGTATAAGAAAGCGAAGAAGGGAAGACGAAGCATGAAGAAGGAA
>CAZQRW010000017.1:28174-35000 GCA_964596115.1 uncultured bacterium | reverse complement strand
TCAGAATGACTGCATTGGAGGCGGGGGAGAATAACTAAATCTAAAAAATTTTACATCATATCAAGTGGGTCTATCTCTATGCTGGTTCTGACCTTATCCCCTTTTGTTTTCAGGATGGGGAGAAGCGCCCTCTGGATACTCCCTATTTTTTTTGATTTCAGGAGTATATGATACCTGTATCTTCCCCTCACCCTCTTTATAGGGCAGATAGATGGGCCTAGAACCTGAATATCCCTGTATTTTCTCAATTCCTTTTCTATCTGCTCTGCCTTTTTCTGGACCATTCTTATTTCCGAAGATGAGAGGACTATCCTTCCAAGCCTATAAAAGGGTGGATATCCTGCCCTCTTTCTAAACTCTATCTCTTTGTCAAAAAAACCCTCATAATCATGCCTTGAAGCAAATTTTATTGCATAGTGCTCGGGCAAATTTGTCTGGATCAATGCCTCCCCCTTCTCACCCCTTCCAGCCCTTCCTGCCACCTGTGAAAGGGTCTGAAATGTCCTCTCTGATGCCCTGAAATCAGGAAAATTGAGGATATTATCTGCCTTAAGCACTACGACTAATTTAACGTCAGGGAAATCAAATCCCTTTGTGACCATCTGTGTGCCAACAAGAACTCTTATTTCTCCATCCCTGAGCCCCAGATATACCTTCTCGTGTTCCTGTCTTTTTTTTAATGCATCCCTATCCATCCTTGTTATGGCACTACCATATGTCTCCCTTAACTCCTCTTCAACTCTTTCCGTTCCAATGCTACTCAATGTAAGGGAACCTCCACATTTGGGACACTTGTTGAAACTCTTGACCCTGTAACCACAATGGTGACAGAGAAAAACACCTTCCTTCCTATGATAGGTAAGCGGAATATCACAATATGGGCATTTTGCAATATAATGACAATTTTCGCAAAAAATAAAGGGTGAGTATCCCCTTCTATTCAAGTAGATGATTACCTTACCTTTTTTTGAAACCTTTTCTATCCTTTCCTTCAACTCGTCTGAAAGAATTTTTTTACCCTTTAAGCCCACTACATTTACAGAGGGTAACTTCATATCTGCAACCCTATTTTTAAGCCTTATAATTTCATACTTTCCAATTTTCCCATTATAGAATGATTCTATTGATGGCGTTGCACTGCCAAGAATAATAGGTATATTCTCCATCATTGCCCTCATTACAGCTGTATCCCTTGCAGAATACCTTGGTTCTTTTTCTGTCTGTCTATAGGATGAATCATGTTCTTCATCTATTACAATAAGGCCAAGATTCTTCATTGGAAGAAATACACCCATCCTTGCGCCTACAGCCACCCGAACCCTTCCTTCAAGGCTATTCATCCATACAGAATATCTCCCACCAGGTGTAACCTTACTATGGTATTCATCACCCACACCAAGTCTTTCCCTTACCCTTTCCAGGGACTGTGGCACCATTCCTATCTCGGGTAAAAGATAAAGAACAGACTTTCCCATTGAAATGGCGTGTTTCATAAGATGAAGGTAAATCTCTGTTTTCCCACTCCCTGTAACACCAAACAATAAGAAAACTCGGTGTGATTTGTTCTCTATATAGGGACTAATAAGTTCTACTGCATTTTTCTGTTCCTTATTCAAAGAAATTTTAAATTTTGTTGATTTTGAATGAAAGGGCTCCTCTACCCTTTTTAACAGGGGGGGCAAAATTGCACTAAAAACCTCTCCAGGTGGAGAGAGGTAATAACTGCTGAGCCATTCCCCGAGTTTGAACAATTGTTCCGGTAGGTCAAGAATTTTTTCTGCTATTGTCTTTGCATTTCTGAATTCTTCTGCCTCTCCTACAACAACGCCAATAGGATGCAAGTTCCTGAAAGAAACCCTGACAACACTTCCTTTTTTTATTTCCATATTTTCTGGAACCCTATATGTGAATGTATCGTAATATTTAATGGGAACTGCGACCTTAACAAATCTCATTTTGAAAATGCCACCCCTATCTTTGTAGTTTGTTCCTCTTTTCTACTGATGGAATATTTCACATAGAGTCCTAAGGGTTTATAATGGATAAGCACATAAAACCTATCCCCCTCTCCATATAATGGCAAAATAGTAAATTCACCGGGTATATCATTCTCATACTCGTATATCCTGCTGTTGTATGAATCTGATTTGAACCAGATATACCTCAATTCAAACCCCAGATCACCACTTACTCCAACACAAGCATAGGTCAAATATCCCAATTCGTGTTGGTATTTATTCATCTCTAATCTATATCTTACAAATTTTTTTTCTTTTCTCAAAATTATATCACCCCTTAAAGAGCCCCTGTCATTTCGGAATTTCCCCACTCCTTCCATTAAGAGCCACCTCAAGGGTTTATAATCTATTGTTATTCCACCATCAATATCGTAAGAGTAAACTGAATCAACTTTTTCAAAATTGAGATATGAGTATGTTTTCAGCTCTAATATCCTTCTTTCAAGGTATACATACATCCCTTCCCCACTCTCAAGTGGAGACATTCTATAGGAATAGTAATTGTCAGGAATTCTGTAATAAAGAAAAGAAAGCCCGTTACTCAATTTATAGTAGAGCGCAATTGCAAGACCATTTGCCTTTGCTATTTCACCTACAAATTTGTTATTGCTAAGTTCCTTTGCGAATGAAAGAGAAAAATTCACACCATTCATCTGTAAAAAGCTACTGTCGTAGTGCGCATAGGAAATAATACCAGAAAACCATTTATAAGAGAAAACTGTTCCGCCTGTTATTTCAACGATTCTATCTTTTTTGTCAATTTCTGAAGTCTTTCTATGGTAACCCGTATCGTATGGTTTGAAAACAGAATCAGCAAATGTGCAGTCAAGTTTTCTATAGCTAAGAAATGGTCCCAATACCCTATTTTTTATTCCTATCCCAAAGAGTGCATTGTTTTCAAAGGTTGATAGGTGAGGAAGAAAACCCTTACCTAATATATTCACACCTGATCCCTTGTAGAAATAACCGGGTCTCCCAAAGAGAAGGCCAAGACCTGATGAAAGGTCATAATCACCCAAAACAATATATTTATTGGAGAAAGAGAATGAATAATAATCAAGATAGTCTGGTTCATAATAATCCTTTTCAGCAATAAACCCTATGCTGTTATTTTTATAACGAAATTTACCCTTTGCATATAATTTTTCGGGTGTCCCCAGATAATCCTCCTCGTATGGGAATTTTATTATACCCTTTAGAAGGTATCTATACCCCCGTGGGGGTGGTGTCTTTATACCTGTTACAGTGAACATTGGTTTAATTCTTTCAAACATTAATGGGCTTATTCCATCAATAAGGAGCAATCCATTTACATCATTAAACGGATGATCTTTTCTTCTTTCGATAATTTTTTCAACAATTTCTCTCGAAAGAAATGGTATCAACAACATATCCTCGCCAGATGCCGTGTTTAAATCAAGTGGATGGGATGTGAAATACTGGATGATGTATAGGTCATCACCCTCCTTCGCCTCAGGTGAGTAAAGAGGTTCTATTTGCGAGAATAAGCAAAGCAATAATAGTTTTTCCATCCCTTATTTCTCCATTCAATACCATCTTTAATGCATCTTCAAATGGTATCCTTTTAACTGTGATATATTCATCGTCATCCGCCTTTTTCTTGTTCGGGACAAGACCCTTTGCAAGATAGAGGTGAATTACTTCAGTGGTATATCCAGGGGTAGAAAAAAAACTCGTTAGTTTTACCAATTTATCAGGACGAAAACCAATCTCTTCTTCAAGCTCCCTTCTCATAGTTTCATCCGGTGATTCACCTTTCTCCATTGTTCCTGCAGGTATTTCGAGAAGTTCTTTGTTAACAGGGTATCTATACTGTTTTACAAAAATTACATCTCTCTCAATTAATGGCACAGCTGCTACTGCACCTCTATGAATAACATATTCACGAAGTGTTCTTCTACCCGAAGGAAGTTCAATCCTATCAACATTCATATTTATAAGTTTGCCTGTATAAACCCTAACGGTTTGAATAAGCTTTTCCATTTTATTCTCCTATTCTTAATGTTACTGATTCTGAAATACCGAGGACAGGATGGGATTCAAATCCAAAATCAAACCTGAATGGAGATTTCACAAACGAAAATCCCATCGTTGGAACAACAGGATTTGTCCTGAAGCCTGATCTTACCTCCAATGAACCGAAGGATATTTCAATACCTCCTCCTGCCTCTATACCCCACCCCCTTATAAAACTCAATTTAATACCCGTCCTTATATTCCTGCTCTTCATTAAAAAAAATATCTGCTCTTCTCCGTAAACAGTATCACCTGAAAAATATGATAAAGGAGAAATAAGATTTAAACCACCTGAAAAATTTGTATAATGCCAGAAAAGAAACATATCAGAAGAGGCTCCCCACCTGATGTCATTCTCCTCCCTGAGATAATGTAAATTTCCCTTTATCAAAAGGATCGCATAGTCGAAATTAACGGGTATGCCTATGCCCATTGTTTCTTCTCTATAATCCTCAATGCCAAAGGAAGAGAAGGCAAGATTAAATCTCCCATTATAATTAAAAAGGAAGGAAAGCGTTTCATTTATACCATATAATCTGCTCCCCGTTATACTTATCCCTTTTTCATTAAGGTACATTCCTCCCCACCCAGTGCTCAAGCCACTTTTTGTTGGTTCAAACATCAATAAGAGGAAAAAAATCATTTGATTGCCACAAAACGAATTTCAGTATACTCTTCAATGGCAAATGGAGGTCCTTCCCTTCCCATTCCACTCATCTTTACACCTCCATAAGGCATATTATCAACCCTGAAAGTAGGATAATCATTTATAACAACACTACCTACCTCACATCCCTTTATTGCCTTCATCATATTAGAAATAGATTGGGTATATATGCCAACATTTAAACCATATTCAGAATGATTTACCATATCAATAGCCTGATCGATTGTATTGAAAGGCATAATAGACACGACAGGTGCAAATACCTCTCTTGACACGACCTTCATATCAAAGGTTACATCTGTCAAAACAGTTGGTGTATACATAGCACCCCTTCTTTCTCCCAGTAAAAGAGGCCTCGCTCCCATTTCCAATGCCTCTTTTATCCATTCCTCTGCCCTCATTGCTTCACCCTCCGTTATCATTGGACCATATAGCACCTCTGGATTAAGTGGATCACCTGTTGTTATTTCCTTTGCCTTTTCAACAAACAAATGAGAGAATTCCTCAAATATTGACGAATGGGCATAAATTCTTTGTATGGAAATACAAACCTGACCTGCGTTTGCATATGACCCAATTATCGCTCTGTCTACTACATCTTCAAGATTTTCTACCCCTTCATCTATAACAAGTGCTGAATTTGAGCCAAGCTCAAGAAGTGTCTTTTTCATCCCTGAGATATTTCTCAATTTCTTTCCAACTACGGGACTACCTGTAAAACTTATCAACTTAATGTCCTTATTTTTAATTAACGCTTCTCCTACTGCATCCCCGGGACCAAAAATAACATTTAAAACACCCTCCGGTATCCCAACATCCTGAATGATTTCTGCAAAGAGACCTGCAGTTAGGGGGGTATATGTAGATGGTTTCCAGACCACTGTGTCACCTGCAGCAAGAGCCGGCGCAATCTTATGGGCTGCCAGGTTTAATGGAAAATTAAATGGAGTTATAGCAACAACAGGCCCAATTGGGACCCTGATATAAAAGCCAATCCTGTTAACTCCTCCACGAGCCGCATCAAGAGGAACGGTTTCTCCCGAAAGTTTATCAGCCTCATCTGCTGCAAATTTAAATGTCTCAACAGCCCTATCTACCTCTCCTGTAGAAAATCTTATTGCCTTACCCGATTCAAGCGTAATTGTTCGGGCTATTTTATCCTTCCTTTTGGATATCGCTTCAGAAATCTTTCTGAGATAAGATGCCCTCAAATATAAAGGCATATCTTTGAATTGCTGAAATGCATCCTTTGCAGAACTTACCGCTTTGTCGACATCATTCTCATCTGCCTCTGAAACGCTACCAATAACCTGATTGTTAAATGGGTTATATACATCAATCTTTTTTTTACCCTCTACCCAGTTGCCATTAATAAATAAGCCAAACTTTAGACCCTCCGAAGATATTCCACCCATTTGTCTACTCCTTCATTCGTTTTTGTTGAAAGGGGAAAGACGAGTATTTCAGGATTAATTCCCCTTGCGTTTTTTATTATCGTTTCAATGTTAACATTAAGATGCGGAACAAGATCCATCTTTGAAATTACCAATACATCAGATTTTCTGAACATCAAGGGGTATTTTAGGGGTTTATCTTCACCTTCAGGGGTGCTTAAAATTACAACATTAATATGAGCGCCCGTATCAAACTCAGCAGGACACACAAGATTACCAATATTTTCAATGAACACAAGGTCAACTCCCTTTAGACTCATACTATCAACGGCAGATTTTACCCAACTTGCTTCGAGATGGCAATCCCCCCCAAAGGGACCAGTATTTATCTGAAATGTTTCGACATTTAAAGAAGACATTTTTTCTGCATCAAGGGAGGTTTCTATATCCCCCTCTATAACGGCAAAATGCCTCTCGGGAAGTTCCTTGATACTTTTCTCAATTAAACTTGTCTTCCCTGAACCAGGAGAGCCCATAACATTTATAAGAGTTATACTCCTCTTTTTCAATTCTTTTCTTAGTGTATCAGCAACCTGATCATTTGCAGCAAGGACATTGTGGAGTACCTTTATCTTTTTCATAGCACCTCCTGTTTTCCATATTATAATTTCAAACATAAATATGTCAAACAAATTTGGGGAAATAAGAAG
>CAZQRW010000017.1:10532-28074 GCA_964596115.1 uncultured bacterium | reverse complement strand
TCCATATTATAATTTCAAACATAAATATGTCAAACAAATTTGGGGAAATAAGAAGCTAAAAGACCGTGATTCGTGAGAAAAGAAAAACAACGAAAGATAAAAGGAAATCAAAAAGAAAAAATATATAAATCCGAAAGTTGAGCTTTGCGTCTCGTTGTTTGCCTTTTTCTTTCGTCTTTTATTGTGTGTTGTCTGCCGTTTTTCCCTCGCTTTTTGTTCTATACCTCTCCTACCTCGCTTCTCTTAATATCTCTGCTCCTACCTTATCTGTCCAGGAGACCAAAAGTGAAAAAGCATAAAAACAAACTATTCTTTTCTGCCTCGTTTTTTCGTATAAGAGACAAAAAAGAAAAGTGCGAACAACACCACAATATAAGATTTATTCCTTGCAAAAAATTTAAATACATATATCATTTCTCCATAGAATTATCAAAAACAAGAATCCTTTAAAAGGAGGCCTTATGAAAAAGTTTTATTCTTACTTTTCTGTCGCTTTTTTAGTAGCCACACAACTCTATGGAGGAACAATAACAAAAACTGTTACATTTAACCAACAGAACCTGATCTTTTCTAAAAGTAATGGATATGATATTGTGGATCTAAAGGGGTATCCTTCCTTGATTAAACCCGGTGCACCAAGAATCCCACGTGTGATACAAACCTTGATTATACCTGCAGATGCGAGACCTACAAGCATAGAAATTATTAATGAAAACACAATTGACATTCCCGGTACCTACAATATTTATCCTGCACAACCAAATATTCCTTTGCCTATGCCAGGAAAAACATTTAAAGCGAAGGAAATCCCGGCAAATACAACTATTTACTCTTCAAATAATATATACCCAAATGTAGGTATTCGTATAAATGGAATGGGAAATAAGAACGGTTATAAACTTGTACAGATTGAAATATACCCACTTCGCTACATACCTCTAAAGGGGTTTCTTCAGTTTACAACAAGTATAACATATAAACTTGAGTATGCTGAGGATGAAATTCCTTCCACTATACCTACAATCCGACAAAAAGAAATCTTTGGCAAGGAGGTCCGTTCCATTGTTGCAAACCCTGATGATGTGGTACCATTCGCACCAGAGGTTTTTCATTCGAGAACACCATCCTTCCTGCCATCCGGCTATTATGAATATGTCATTATCAGTGAACCACCGATGGATACAGTATTTCAACGTCTTGCAGACTGGAAGACAAAAAAGGGCGTCCCTGCAACGGTTGTAACCGTATCCTGGATAAATAGTAGTTATAGTGGATACGATATTCAGGAAAAAATAAAGAATTTTATCACTGATGCACATACAAATTGGGGCACCATATATGTTCTTCTCGCTGGTGCAGCTGACCAGAAAACAAGTGGACAGAATATAGTCCCTGCGAGAAGGGCTTTCTACACCATAAGTGGGGTCGGATATTATAATGACGAGGATACCATTCCATCTGATCTATACTATTCAGATCTTGACAATAATTGGGACACAAATGGAAACCACGTCTGGGGAGAATTATCGGATAATATAGATATGTATGCAGATGTCTATGTTGGCCGTGCAGCAGTCTATAATATCTCACAGGCTCAGAATTTCGTCTACAAGGTGCTAACATACGAGAAGAACCCTCCATTTGATTATATAAAAAAGATGATGCTCCCTACTGGAGTCCTATGGTCCAGTTATGAAGAGAGACCAATGCAAGATTCCATTGCAAGGATGACACCTGCAGGGTGGTTTGATGCAAAAATGTATGAGAGGACTGGCAACATATCAGAGCAGGGGATGATTGATTCAATTAATACAGGCTATAATATGGGGCACTGGGAAGGACACGGCAATGAGGTTGGCATTTACTATAATGGGGGTTGGACTACTATGTTAGACTCTACTGATGCGGATAATCTAACCAATGGTGATAAAGATGGAATTGCAATCTCTATTGGATGTTTCACCGGTGCCTGGGATGAAACACCTGGAGGCGACTGTTTTGCAGAACATCTGATGAACCGCGTAGGAGGTGGATTTATTGGTATAATGATGAATTCCCGATACGGTTGGGGTGCCTATGTCGGTGGACAGTATGTCCCTGGGCCCTCCGAAAGAATAGACACCACATTCTTTGCGAACATTTTCGAATCCAACATCTATCACCTTGGAAATGCAATCGCACTCGCAAAGGATACCTGGGTCCCCTATGCAGATTCTGGTAATGAATACGATATGACGCGCTGGTGTATATATGAGCTAAATCTGCTTGGTGATCCTGAGATGCCTCTATGGACAGATACACCAGAGTCATTAAATATTTCATATAATATGAGTGCTGTCCCCATCCCAGGTGGTAACCTTGAGGTGACTGTTACCTCAGGTGGTCTTCCCGTGAATAATGCCCTTGTATGTGCAATGAAGGATGGTGAGGTCTATAAAACAGGACACACGGGCACAGACGGTAAGGTTGTGCTTCAGGTTCACCCTACAACATTGGGATGGATGGATATCACGGCATCTGGAGAAAATAAAATACCACTTGAAGATTCTATCCTTGTGATATCGGGTGTTCAGGTCTCCATAATACCTGATACAATAAATGTAAATACACCTACGGATATCGCTGTTACAGTAATGGATTCTACAGGGACAAATCCTGAAGACTCCATAGAAGTGCATATATACCGTTATGGTGTCTCTGAATATGATACCACAAACTCAGCTGGTGTATGCACATTAAATGTTAATTCGCCCTATGGACAGATGCTATGGGTCGATGGCAGAAAGTTAAATGAGACCTGGAATTCTTTTTCTGATACAATATGGGTTATAAATGCCTCTAATCTTTCCCAGGCAGATATTGGTGCTTATTCTGATACAATCGGTGTCATTGGAGGATTAATGCAGGGAATCCCGGGAACGGTGTGGGGTTACAGTAATCCCTCAGGGAGTTCAATGTATCTCGAAGGGTGCGGAATAGATACATCTGCCACTACTGCCAACGAATCTTTATTTGTAGATGTAACACCTTTAACCCCGGGTAATTTGTTAGGAACTATTGCTCAAAGTGGCTATAACATATACCAGGAGTACATACCAGTAAGGATATACAAGGGGTGGTTATCTGGTTATGTAATTAACTCATCTACTTCTGATTCCATATCAGGGGCACGTATAAAGGGTTATCCTGCTGGAACAGACACATCTTCTAATACACCTGTCTTTGATCTTCTTTCTGATGGCAACGGATTTTACGAGTTGAGCGATTCTTTACCCTGCGGCGACTATGATATTTACACAACTGCATTCGGATTTTTACCTACGAATGAGACAAAGACAATAAAATTTGGTGATAATACCCATAATATCTTGATGAGCCCTGCTCCTTCTGGCAATGTCTATGGGACTGTCACGGAAATGGGAACAGGAAGCCCTCTCTCATCTACAATAAAGATATACAGGACAGACAACGGTTCGCTATATATGTCTACCACCACCGATTCCACAACTGGAGGAAACTATTCTGTGAATTTACCACAATTTACATATCGATTTGTTGTAACCTCATATAGGCATATTCCTGCTGATACTACAATAAACCTTAATACAAGCACCCTTGAGATGAATTTTGTGTTGGATACCACATCCGGTATGATTCTTATCATAGATGACAGCGGTTCTAAGGGAGAAAACAAATCTGCAGAAAAAGATGCGTTAAAGAGAGGTAGAAAAGAAGGTCTTCCATCAACATCAAAAGTCGGTGCATCTGCCAGCAAATTCTACCGATGGCTTACCGATCTTGGTTACTACGTGGATACAACAACAACCGCTTCCATTGATACCTCTCAGTGGGTACTATACAATTTTCTTATCGTGACTTCTGGTGCAAATCTATCTCCTCTGAGTGCCAACAACATTACTGACAAACTGATAAACTGGACAAATAAAGGAGGAAAATTACTCGTAGAAGGTGGGGAGGTAGGATTTGATTGGAAAGGAACCTCCTTTGGTAACCAGGTTCTCCATGTCATAAACTGGGAGGGCGACAATGCAGGAAGTCTGACAAAGCAGGATAGTCTGCATCCATTATCCACCATACCAAATGTGCTTCCCAATTCTATTGGAATTTCTTATAGCGGTTATGGTGACGAGGATGCTATGACACTATCCCCTGATGCACATCTTATCTTTGGAACGAGTAATCATACAGGTGATGCAGGTATCCTCGTATATGACAACACCCCACCAATAGAGAGTGGTCAGGTCGTATATTACGCATTTAACCTTGATGCCCTTTCTGACACAAATAATGCAAAAGAACTCGTCGAAAATACGGTTAATTATTTAACCGCCCTGGAGCCTGCACCTGTTGACACACTTTATGGTCAGGTTACTTTGTTTGGTGCCTCAAACTATGAGGGATGCATTGTAACTGCTAAAATGGGTGGATTCGTTACAATTGATACGACTGATTCAAGTGGAAACTATACAATAACCGGGCTTTACGATGGGACCTATAATGTCACTGCATCCAGGGATGGATATGGTGATTCTACGCTAACTGCTGTAAATATTTCTGGAAATTTAGAGCTAAACTTCCAGCTTTATCCAAAGATTTATATCTATCAGGAGGATTTTGAAGATAGCAACGGTACATACACAGGAACAGGTGATTGGGAATGGGGTATCCCTTCTTCAGGACCAGGAAATGCACATTCGGGTGTAAAACTCTGGGCGACAAACCTCTCTGGTAATTATAGTAGCTATTCAAACTCTATGCTGACAACACCTGAAATAAATCTTACCGGAGTGAGTGAAGCAAAGTTAGATTTCTATCAGTGGTATATAATAGAGCAGGGTTCCAGCAATTGGGATGGTGGTAACGTAAAGATCTCTGTTGATGGAGGCTCATTTAACGTACTGAATAATGTCGAGCCAGCATATACAGGTACTATTTCCAGCTGGAATTCAGGTATACCAGGGGAACTGGGATATACAGGTGATAGTGGAGGATGGCAGAAGGTTTCAGCAGACCTTACTTCTTATGTGGGACATACAATAAAACTAAGATGGCACTTCGGAAGCGATACTTCAGTGGAATATGCTGGTTGGTATGTAGACGACGTATCTGTATACTATGTAAATCGCAGTGGGGTAAGGACAAATAAACCAGCAGAATTTAGTATAAAGATTGGTGCAATATCACGGAAGAATGTGGTAATTAACCTTGCATTACCAAGGGCTGGAAGGGTAAGTATGAAGGTGCTTGATATAACAGGAAGGGTAATAAAGAGCAGAGATATGGTAAGACAGGCTGGTTACTACACAGACAGGATAAATCTTAAGAGGTCGGGTATATACTTTATTAGAACAAGAGCACTGAATAAAACCTATATAAACAAAGTGGTTGTATTTTAAAAAGAGGGGGGAAATCCCCCTCTTTTTTTATTTTCTCGAATAGAACAACTTAATGTTGCTTTAATAGTTTCAAGATTCTTATGGCACCATGAGCTGCGTTTGAGGCATTATTGACCCCGACGGTAAGGACAGGAACACGGGCAGGCATTTGCACCATCGAAAGAATAGAATCTACACCTTTAAGCTCTGAAGTGGAGAGGGGAACGCCTATTACAGGAAGCTCAGTTAGTGAGGCAACGAACCCCGCTAACGCGGCAGAATAACCAGCGGCTGTAATGATCACTTTATACCCATCTTCCTTTGCGCTTTTCGCAATTTCCATTGTTTTCTCAGGTTCTCTATGCGCAGAGGAAACTATTACATTATAAGAAATTCCGTATTCCCTAAGTATATCCTCACATTTTTTAATATACGCTTTATCCGTTTCACTGCCTAAGATAATAAGGACATCTGCCATCCTTCCTTTCCCTCCACTAATTTTATTATCCTCCCATCGCTTGCCTCAATCACAAATATTCTATATTTTTTTGAGTCTGCTATATTTTGATGCAATTCGGAAGATAAAATTCTCTTCACCTCAATCTGATCATTTCCATTAAATATTTTGGATGGTTTCTCTTCGCCCTTATATCCTGAATAAAAATCTACTTTTATCATAACTCAAGGTTTATTCTTTCTGTATCTGTTAATTTATCATTTCCAACAATTTTTACCACCTTTACACCCGTTGAAGACCTGTGCTGAACACTAATATCCTTAGCCTTTGCTCTTAAAATCTGTCCCTTCTGAGATATAAAAATAATCTCGTCTGTTTCATTTACAGGGGCTGCTCCTATAACGTATCCATTCTTTTCGGTTATTTTTATTGCCCTGACACCCTTCACACCTCTCCCTGTCTTTCTGAATTCACTAATGGATGTCCTCTTGCCATAACCTTTTTCGGTCACGATAAATAGATGAGATTCCTTTCTGACGATGATGACAGACACTACATAATCATCTTTTCTTAATCTTATTCCCCTTACGCCTGCAGCCGTTCTCCCCATTGTTCTGACTCTTTCTGCACTAAATCTAACTGCAACTCCACAATGAGAGATTAAAATAACATCCTCTTCACCATAAAGCACACTCACATCAATAAGTTCATCATCCTCTTTGACGTTCATTGCTATAATTCCATTTTTCCTTGCATGTTTGAATGCACTACCACTAACCTTCTTAATGATACCCTTCTTGGTAACCATTGTTATTTTTACCTGATCGATGTTCTTCTCACAGACAATGCCTCTTAACTTTTCTTTTCTCGAAATATTTATTAAGTTTAAAATGGATCTACCTTTTGATACCCTGCTTCCTTCGGGAATTTCAAATACATCAATCCCATAGCATTTTCCTTTTTCAGTAAATATAAGCATATTGTCATGTGTAGAAGCAACGTATATTTTCTCTACAAAATCATTCTCTCCCTGTGCCATACCCATAACACCTCTACCACCCCTTCCCTGTGAGCGATATACAGATAAAGGAAGCCTTTTTATCCACCCTTTATGTGTAACCGTTACAACTACTTCCTCTTCTTTTATTAAATCCCTATCTTCAAACTTCTCGGGCCCTTTTGCAATAATTTTTGTTCTTCTTTTATCACCGTAGGTATTCTTTATATTTTTGAGTTCTTTCTTAATTACACTATTTAATGCCTCTGGAGAGGATAGAATAGATTTCAATCTTTCAATCTCCTTTATTATACTAAGATATTCATTTTCAAGTTCACTCCTCTGGAGGGCTGTAAGTCTTGCAAGTTTCATATCAAGAATTGCCTGTGCCTGAACATCAGAAAACTTAAACCTCTGCATTAAAGCCTTCTTCGCCTGAGGAACATCCTTTGAATGTTTTATGATCGCAATAATTTCATCAATATGATCAAGGGCTCTTTTTAAACCCTCGATAATATGTGCCCTCTTCTCTGCCTTATCAAGTAAAAATTTTGTCCTTCTCTCGACAACAACCTTCCTATGCTCGAGATAATGCCTAAGCATAGTTACCAGACTCATTCTTTTTGGAACTCCATCTATAAGGGCAAGAAAATTCATACCAAAAGTAGTTCTCAGTTTTGTGTGCACTAACAATTTATTTATTATCACATTTACCTGTGCATTTTGTTTCATCTCAAGCACTATCCTTATACCATCTCTATTTGATTCATCCCTGATATCAGAGATACCATCAATCCTCCCCGTTTTTACAAGATTGGCAATGTCTGTTATGAGATTTGCCTTGTTAACCTGGTAGGGCAACTCTGTAACAATAATGCTATCCTTGCCTCTTTTTCCTTCTTCTATATGGAATTTAGCCTGAACCACAATGGAACCTGAACCATTTGCATATCCTTCTTTTATTGCCTGTGCCCCAAGGATCTCACCACTTGTTGGAAAATCAGGACCTTTGATATATTTCATAACTCCATCAAGGTCAACATCAGGGTTATCAATCATCTCAAGAAGGGCATCTATTGTCTCTGACAGATTGTGGGGTGGAATGTTTGTTGCCATACCTACCGCAATCCCAGAAGAGCCATTAACAAGAAGATTAGGGAATCCAGCCGGTAAAACAACAGGTTCTTTCAACCTTTCATCAAAGTTTGGCACAAAATCAACTGTGTCTTTATCAATATCACTAAGCAGCTCTTCAGATATTTTTGATAATCTTGCCTCCGTATACCTATATGCAGCTGCACTATCGCCATCGACTGAACCAAAATTACCCTGGCCGTCAACAAGTGGATACCTCATAGTAAAATCTTGTGCCATTCTCACAAGCGTATCATAAACAGCGGCATCTCCATGGGGATGGAATTTTCCAAGTACCTCACCAACCACTGTAGCAGATTTCTTATAAGGCTTATTATGAAAAAGACCAAGAGAATACATAGCAAAAAGGATCCTTCTATGAACTGGTTTGAGACCATCCCTTACATCAGGTAGAGCCCTCCCTACGATTACACTCATCGCATAATCAAGATAGCTTGACTGCATTTCTTCTTCAATGGGTACCGAGTATATTCTTTCTTCAGCCATTATTCTCTATTACTTGCTTGAGTTTATTTTTTAATACCGGTATGACTTCAAATAGGTCACCAACAATCCCTATATCCGCAATTTTGAAGATGGGTGCATCAGGATCCTTATTAACTGCAATAATAACATCAGCCGTCTGCATTCCTGCAAGATGTTGAATTGCCCCACTTATCCCAAACGCTATGTATATCTTTGGTGCAACTGTTTTGCCCGTTTGACCAACCTGATGGGAATAGGGAATCCAGCCTTCATCAACAGCAACCCTTGAGGCACCAACCGCGCCACCAACCATTTCAGCAAGTTCAAATAAGTGTTTAAAATTTTCTGGTCCCTTTAGACCTCTGCCACCTGAGAAAATAATATCTGCCTCCTCAATATTTATATGTGAAGTTTCATCCGGGATAAATCCAGAATATTTTACGCGGCATTTAACTGCTTCATCTGAGGGAATAAATTCTTCAATTTTTCCTTTTCTCGAGTCATCCCTTTGCGGTTTTTTAAAAACTCTTGGTCTTACTGTTGCCATTTGAGGCCGATGAGAAGGCGTCAGGATACTTGCCATTACAGAACCACCAAAGGCAGGTCTTGTCTGGATAAGGTTACCAGTTTCAGAATCTATATCAAGCCCAGTACAATCTGCTGTTAATCCTGTCTTCACATTTGCCGCAACCCTTGATAGCAATGCCCTACCCATCGTTGTAGAACCAGCAAGAAAAATCTCTGGCCTTTCCTTTTTGATTATTTCACTGACGACCTTTGAATAGGATTCTGCTATAAAATTTTTTAGAAGGGGGTGGGAAACAACAATGACCCTCTCCGCACCGTAACTGATCAACTCCTGTGCTTTCTCCTTTATATTATCACCTATTAAAACACCCGTGAGTTCCGTCTTTAATTTATCTGCAAGCTCCCTTCCCTTTCCTATAAGTTCAAAGGTGTAAGCTTCAATCTCTCCATCCCGTAATTCCCCAAGAACCATTACCCCTCTATAATCCTCTTTGTTAACTGCAAATGCCTTTTCCTCTCTAATAATTTCTATTGCATCAAAGGGACAGGCAGTAACACACTCACCACAGTAGGTACATTTATCCTTATCAATAACAGCAAGTTTAACTGCAAATTTTGTCTTTATAGAAAGACCCCGTAATTCGTGCCTTTTATCGATTAAGGTTATGGCTCCATATGAACACTTCTGTTTACAAATTAAACATCCAACACACTTTTCCTCTATGACCTTTATATCCATTAAATCACACCCACTTTCTTGATTTTTTTTATGACCTCTTCTAAAGCCTTATCTATCTCTTCTGCCTTAAAAATCATCCCTTCCTTTTTAATCTCAGGTGAATATATCTTCATTACTGATGTGGGTGAGCCCTTTTCACCAATCATCATAGGATCGGCATTTATATCTTCAGGACCAAAATGAATAATTTCAGCCTTTTTTGCCTTAATCTTCCCCTTCAGAGAGGGAAGCCTTGGTGTATTTATATCCTTTACAACGGTTATCAAACAGGGAAGAGGGGCTTCGAGAATTTCTAACCCACCTTCTATCATCCTCTCTGCCTTTATATGCTTTTCATCAATCTCATCTATCTTCTTAACAAATGTTATCTGAGGTATATCTAATTGCGTTGCAATACCTGGGCCTACCTGTGCAGTGTCTCCGTCAATTGCTTGTTTTCCACAAATAAGCAAATCAAAATCACCAATTGTTTCTATTGTCTTTGAAAGCGTGTACGATGTAGCAAGTGTATCAGCCCCAGCAAATGCCCTTGAAGTAACAAGGTAGGCTTGGTCTGCACCCATAGCTATTGCCTCTCTTAAAGCGTCCTCTGCTTGTGGAGGACCCATTGATATAACAATTACTTCTCCACCGAGAGATTCTTTTATTCTTATTGCTTCCTCAATTGCATAGAGGTCAAAGGGATTAATGATGTTCTGAACTCCTTCTCTAACAACGGTTCCTTTTTCCCAATCCATCTTTGCGTTCTCAGGATCAGGGACCTGTTTAACGCATACAATTATTCGCATTAACTCTCCTTATATTTTTCTAATACCAGAGAAACGTTATGACCACCAAAACCAAAGGAATTGGAGACAGCAACGTTGACTTCTCTCTTTTTTCCTCTATTAGGTGTATAATCAAGATCACAATCAGGGTCTGGAAATTCATAGTTTATAGTAGGAGGAATAAAATCATCCTTTATTGTTAGAGTAGTAGCAATTGCTTCAACGGCTGATGTGGCTCCAAGCATATGCCCTGTCATTGATTTTGTCGAAGAAATAGAAACTTTTTTTGCATTCTCTTCGCCCAGGGCAATTTTTATTGCACGCGTTTCGAGTTTATCATTTAGTGGAGTAGATGTCCCATGTGCATTAATATAATCTACCTCTTCAGGTTTTACTCCTGCATCATCTAAAGCCTTTGTTATAGCCATCGATGGAGCTATACCCGTTTCATCAGGGGCAGTCATATGGTATGCATCATCCGTTGCGCCATAACCCGAGATTTCGGCATATATCTTTGCGCCTCTTCTCTTCGCATGTTCAAGCTCTTCCAATATAAGTATTCCTGCACCTTCAGCTATCACAAAGCCATCCCGTTCTCTATCAAATGGTCTTGACGCCTTCTCGGGTTCATCATTTCTTGTAGAAAGCGCCCTCATAATACCAAATCCGGCTACGGCAAGAGGAGCTATTGGGGCTTCTGCTCCACCTGTAATCATTATATCTGCCTCTCCATATTGTATTTTTCTAAATGCCTCTCCAATTGCATGACCGGAAGAAGCACAGGCAGAGACTACTGCAAAATTAGGTCCTTTTAATCCAAACCTTAATGCAATCGTACCTGGAGCACTGTTAATTATCAACATCGGAATAAAAAAAGGAGAAACCCTGTTAGGGCCATCTTTGAGCAATTTTTTGTGCTGAGATTCCCAGGTGTTCAACCCACCTATACCGGATGCAACAATTGTTCCTACCATTTCCCTTTGCAATTTCTGGACATCTATGTTTGCATCTTTAACTGCCATATCTGCTGCATACACACCATACTGCGTGAAGAGATCCATCCTTCTCAGTGATTTTGGATTTATTACATCAGTGGGATCGAAATTCTTAACCTCGCCTGCTATTCGAACAGTATAATTGCTTACATCGAATTTTGTTATTAACCCAATTCCACCCTTGCCATTCCGCAACGAATTCCAGAAATCATCAAGGTTATTCCCCACAGGAGATACAACCCCGAGCCCTGTGATGACTGCTCTCCTTTTTTGCATAAATTATTCCTTTACGTGAGCTTTTATATAATCAAGGGCTTTCCCAACTGTATCAAGTTTTTCTGCTTCCTCATCTGGAATCTTCATGCCAAATTTTTCCTCAAGTGCCATAACTAACTCAACCGTATCAAGGGAGTCAGCTCCAAGATCATCAATAAAATGTGCCTCTGGAGTAACCTGTGATTCATCCACACCTAATTGCTCGACAATAATTGCCTTAACTTCTTTTTCGAGATCCATTTAAACCTCCTTTTTTCTACGTTAAAAGTCCACCATCAACCTGGATCACCTGTCCGGTGATGTAACTTGCTTCATCGGAAGCCAGAAATAAGGCGAGGTTCGCTACATCCTCAGTTTTCCCGAACCTCGCAAGAGGAATCGCATTAAAATATGCTTTTTTTACCTCATCGCTCAGTTTTTCTGTCATTGGTGTTTCAATAAAACCAGGGGCAATGGCATTCACAGTAATGTTTCTCTTACCAACCTCTTTGGCAACCGATTTAGTCAGACCTATAATTCCGGCTTTTGAAGCAGCGTAGTTAACTTGCCCTGCATTTCCCATTATACCGACCACAGAGGACATATTAATAATTCTACCGTATCTTTTCTTCATCATTACTTTTATTACTGCTTTGGTACAAACAAATGTTCCCTTCAGATTAACCTTTATAACAGTATCAAAGTCATCCTCTTCCATCCTTAAAAGTAGCATATCCCTTGTAATACCTGCATTGTTAACGAGTATATCAATTTTATTAAACTTTTTTTCGACATCCTTTACTGTCTCTTTGACTTTCTCAAAATTAGTTATATCCACAGGATAGAATATTGCCTTCCTCCCCTTATCTTCTATTTCTTTTATTGTTTTATCACCCTCATCCCTTAATAGATCAAATATGGCAATATTTGCGCCTTCTTCTGCATATTTAAGGGCAATAGTTTTCCCTATACCCCTGGCACCACCAGTTATTATCGCTACCCTATCTCTCAATCTCATTCACAAACCCCTTGAAATCATCAACTGTTGAAATTGTAGTAATCTTAACATTTTTTATCGTTTGTGCAAGTAATTTTGAAAGAACATTTCCTGGACCCATTTCTATAAAATGATCAACTCCCTTGTTATGCATATTTACAACAATATCAGTCCACCTAACAGAACTTACAATTTGTTTTGCCAGTAATTCTCTTATTTCATCAGGTTTATTTACAACATCGCCAGTGACATTAGAAAAAACAGGATATTTTGGTGTTCTTACCTCTGTTTTTGAAAGTACCTTTCTAAAAGGCTCTACCACCTCTTCAATAAGTGGCGAATGAAAGGCACCACTCACCCTCAGAGGGATACCTTTTCCACCCTTTTCTTTTGTTAGTTTTATAGCCCTTGTAACAGGTTCTTTCTCTCCAGAAATCACAAATTGCATTGGGGAGTTAAAATTGGCAATGATGATTATACCAAATTGCCTTGACTCCTCAACAATATTTTTGACTTCATCTATATTCAAGCCAATAATAGCTGCCATTGTCCCGGGCTTTTTTTCGCCAGCCATTGACATTAATTCTCCTCTGAAGCGTACAAGGTGCAACGCATCCTCAAATGACAATGCATCTGCCGCGAGAAAAGCAGTGTATTCGCCAAGTGAATGTCCTGCAAGATAGTCAGGCGTTACATAATCCTTTAATAGATTAAGAATTGTATAAGAATGCAATAAAATCGATACCTGTGCATTTTTTGATTCCCGCAGTTCTCCTTCAGGCCCATTAAACATAATTTTCTTTATATCAATACCAAGGCAGGTCTCTGCTTTATCAAACGTTTCCTTGATCTGTGGAAAAGATTCGTAAAAATCCTTAGCCATCCCCACTTTCTGTGCTCCCTGACCGGGGAAAAGAAATGCCCTCATTATAATAATTCCTCTTTTATCACCTCATTTACTTTCTCTTGATGAAATTTATAAGTAAGGTTTATGGCATTCTTTATAGCCTTTGCCTTCGATTTACCGTGGCTAGCAACAGATATGCCATCTACTCCAAGTAGAACCGCTCCCCCATACTCTTCATAATTTACCTTTGAAAGAAGATTATAAAAAGCAGGTTTCATTAAGAATGCACCCATTTTTGCCCTGAATGATCTATATATCTCATCCTTAAGTATATCCATTACAAAGCTTACAAGTGATTCCCCAAACTTCAAAATTGCATTACCTGTAAATCCTCCAGTTACACAAATATCTGTTTTGCCCTCCAGAATATCGTGTCCCTCAATATTCCCATAGAAATTTATACTTCCACCCTCCAATAAACGATGTGCCTCCTGTATTAAACTACCCCCTTTTATTCTTTCTTCGCCCATAGACAAAAGACCTACAGAAGGCCTATCAATACCATATACCTTTTGGAGATAGATTGATCCCATCACACCAAATTGGTACAGGAACTCAGGTTTTACCTCTGAGTTCGCACCAACATCCAGTACAAGAGAATGGCCCTTTTTTGTGGGGAAAAAAGTTGCAAGTGCTGGTCTCCTTACACCCCTCAACCTACCAAGTGTCAATAGTGAAAATGCCACTAAAGCCCCTGTATTACCAGCGGATAAAAAGGCATCTGCTTTCCCTTCTTTTTGTAGATTTATTCCTATCCCCATAGAAGAATTTTTCTTCTGCTTAAAAGCTTCTGCTGGATGTTCATCCATACCAATAGAAATGTCTGTATGAATGATTTCCATTGTATCAATCAAGGGATATTTTTTAATTTCATTTTTATTGCCAATAAGAAGAATCTTTAAATTGCCACCTGTTTCCCTACAGGCTTCTATAGCACCCTTGATTATCTCTTCTGGTGCATTGTCCCCACCCATTGCATCAAGGGCAAGTATCATAATTTATCACACCTCCTCGACCTGCTTCACTACTAATCTTCCTGCATAGTATCCACAATGTGGACAAACCCTATGCGGAACCATCCATTCATGACACTTGGGACATCTTACAAGTGTAGGAGCCTTTATTTTCCAACCTGTCCTTCTCTTCTTTCCTCTTGTGTGAGATGATCTCTTCTTTGGAACCGGCATCTATACCTCCATTTTTATATTTAAAAGTTTTTCCCAGCGAGGATCTATCTCCTCTTTCTTTCTAAGCATATGTTTACAGGGACCATAGTTGAGATTATGACCACAGACAGGACATAATCCCTTACAATCTTCCTTACAGAGCGGTTTCATTGGAATTGAGAGAAGAACAGTATCATGAATTATTGGAAGAAGATCAATGGAATTGTCAACAAAGTATTCAGTTTTAAAATCCTCTCCTCTCAATTTAGCTTCTCTTCTATACCTCATCTGTCCCTTCTTGTAAACGTAATCAATATTGTCATTAAATTCTCTCTCAAAAAACTCAAGACATCTTGAACATTGCAATCTCAATTTAAAGTATATCTTTCCCTTAATAGAGTAAGTATTACCTGCTCTTTTTATTACCACTTCCAGCTTACCCTTTCCCACTAACTCATCTATATATACATCCTCTGAAGTAAAATATACAAATCTTTTAACCTCGCCAGAGGTAACCTCCGATAATAAAAGCCTGAACATACTGATAGTATAGAAAAATACTCTATTTTGTCAAGGGTGCTTAAAATGCCCAAAATTTATCATTTTTTCTGAAATATACTAATCACAAACAAAGTATTTAAGTAATAGAATATGCTCCGATAGGATATTTTCTCAAATTCTAATGACAAAGAAATAAAAAAAGTCTTTTGAGATAGATCAAAATAATTGTATAAAAAAATATAACAATTTTGTAAAAAAATACTTGACAAAAATTAAATATAAGGCATAATATTGAGGGCAAGTGAGGTGAGATATCGTGAATAAAGAAACATTAATAACATCTTTTTATCAGAATTCGGTGGTATCAAATTTGAGAGTTAATTACGAGTTATCTAATTCAGAAATTTTAGTAGTATGGATAGGTTTTGTAAAAAATAAATTCTATATGGGCTTTGAGCAAGTAGGCTGTTTTCTAAGTCGCCCAGGTTTTGATAGATTCACGTCCCCAAATATATTCCCAAATACAATAGTCAAGCCTCCCTCTCCTTACGGAGGTTTTTATTCAGCGGCGTTGAGTAAGATAGTTCCAGTAGATACGCCAATGAATTTGGTAATTGCTTTTAAAATCAAAAAAAATGAAAGGAGGTGAGCTTGTCAGAGGTTTGTATGTTAACAACAAACACAAAAGAAAGGAGGTTTAAGATGCAAAGATCAAAGAGATTGTTGTTGGGTATTATGCTTACTCTGATTCTTACATCGAGTGGAGTTGTACTTGCCTGTGATACAGGGGTTGCTTTACCTGATGCTACAAAGGATGGGTATACTATCCTGGGTAAGAATAGCGATAGGCCCATTTTTGATTGTCAACCCCTTGAATTTCACCCAAGAGAGTCACATACAGGAAATGGAATGCTGAAACTCGAATACATATCAATACCTCAGGTAGAAGAAACCTATGCTACAGTCGGCTCCAGTCCTTACTGGTGTTGGGGATACGAAGAAGGGTTGAACGAATACGGAGTTGCTATAGGTAACGAGGCAATTTTTACAAAAACATTCAGAGAAGCCGCAAAAGCTGTCAAGGCAGGGCATCCACCTAAACTTGGTCTACTCGGAATGGATATCCTGAGGCTTGCTCTTGAAAGGTCCAAAACAGCAAAGGAAGCAGTACAGTGGATTGGAAAACTCGTTGAAAAATATGGGCAATTTGGTTCAGGTGTCCCAGCAGCAGACCATGCATCTGGTGGTTACGATAATTCTTACATAGTTGCTGATTCTAAAGAAGCCTGGGTAGTGGAAACGTATGCAAAGCACTGGTCTGCTAAAAGGATAACAAAAGGGACCTATGCGATTTCTAACGAGCCAAGCATTACTACTAAATGGGATCTTTCTGACCCTAATCTTGTTAAGTATGCTGTGAAAAAGGGGTGGTGGCCAGCCAACAGAGTTAAAGAATTTAATGCCGCCCTGGCATATTTAGATTTTTATACTTCACCACAGGTCTCTCATATTCGTGCAATGAGATATCGTCAGTTACTTAATGAGAAAAAAGGCTCTATAGATGTCGACTGGATAAAAAGAATCTTAAGGGATCATTATGAGACTACTTTCTTAAAGGGACCTCAGTACAATGATGCCTTACCTGATTTTCTGACCATTTGTATGCATTCATCACCAGCTGGATTCACCTGGGGCAATACTGCGAGTTCAGCAGTATTTATACTCCCACCTAAGGGGAGTGGCCATTTGCCGGTAATGTGGTGGAATCCTGGCCCACCCTGTAATGGTGTCTATGTTCCCGTTTTTGTTGACGGAAGCAAACTACCAAATTATGTTACAAATGCTGGTAAAGTAGGGACAAAGGTTACAGCACCAAATGTAGCAAAAAAAGATCGATATTCTTCAAATTCCTACTGGTGGGAATTCAGAAAACTAATAGATCTGACGAAGGGAGACGAAATTGGAAGCGTGTGGAACATAAGACATCCAATAGTTAGAAAAACCTTTGATAAGCTCGAAGCAAAATTTGAAAGGGAACTTCCCTCCGTTGAGAAGAAAGCTCTCGCTGCAATGAATAGGGGAGATATGAAAAAAGCCCATCAGATTCTTGATGCCTTCACTGCTAAATGCTTTGATGAGGCGCTCAGGACTGTCAGAACTCTTCAGAAAAAAGTAGTCAAATATGGTAAACCTCTTAACCCAAAAATGGAATGAGTA
>CAZQRW010000017.1:0-10432 GCA_964596115.1 uncultured bacterium | reverse complement strand
TCAGAAAAAAGTAGTCAAATATGGTAAACCTCTTAACCCAAAAATGGAATGAGTACGATTTTGGAAAGGGTGGTCAAGTTCTTACCATGGGACCTGCGGGAATAACTCCAGGCAGTTATAAAGGATACTACTTTATGGCAGGTTATAGGGTTAAACTGAATGACTATACTGCCTTTCAACCTGTATTCAAGTACAATGTATTCGACCTGGATGTTACTGGTTATGACCCGGTCAGTGATTTAGTCCTTGGTGCCAATTTTTTTGTTGGAAAGTATTTCAAGTTGATGCGAGGGTATAGAAAAATCACAGATGATAAGAATGCCCTTTATACAAATAATGATAAAAAAGATGATATTATGATTAGGGCTCAACTTTCTTTTTAGGTAATTAAATGAAAAACTCCCCACTTCTCTGAAATGGACGAGCACCTCTTCCATAGTTTTATCTCTGATATGGGTGAGGGAAATATATTTCCCTCACCCTTCTAATAAAAAATATACTATTATTCAATTCTTCATTTATGAATATTGAATTTTTTAATTTTGGAGTAAAGGTATGTTCTTTCAATACCTAAGATATTTGCAGCTTTTGGTACATCCCAATGACTTGCTTCAAGGACTTTTCTAATATATTCTCTCTCAAATTCATTTTTTGCAAGCTTAAGATTTTTTAAACTTCCCTTATCCTGTAGAATAAATTCATTTTTTTGCTCATAGTCAAACCAGATAGGCCTTATGTCTTCCAGGGTTATTGTTTTCTTTTGTGATAAAAGCGAATAAACTTTATACGTAAAATTCTTTAGTTCTTCCACATCCCCTGGCCAGGGATATGCCTTAAGAAGTTTGAAAACGTCCTTAGAAACAGTTTTCACAGGAAGGCTATCTTTCTCACACAGGTTATTAAGAAATTGTAGGAATAAAACAGGGATATCGTCTTTACGAGTACTGAGGGGGGGAATATTTATTTTAATAATTTCTATAGCAAATAATAATTTTGGATGGAATTTTTTTTCTTGAGCGAGTAAAGAGAGATTTTCACTGGTATCAAAAATCAGCCTGACATCTAATAGGTCTCCTGATGATTTATTATTTCTTACTACCATTCCCTCAGTTAAATAATAAAGTATTCTTTCCTGTGTTTTTAGAGGGCAATGTTCAATATTTTCAATTAAAAGGGTTCCTGTATGAGCTTGATAGAATTTACCCTCAAGGAGATTTTCATTATTCCCAGAATAATCAAATAAGCTTTTATCGATGAGTTCCTGCGGAGTATAAGAACAATCAAAAAATATAAATGGTCCTCTTTTTCTTTTCGAAATACGATGAATATATCTGGCAATAACTCTTTTATCAGAATTCACAGGAGCATAAATGATTACGGGGGCTTCAGAATTTGCATTATCCTCGATTAATTTTTTAACATTCTGCATTGATTTTGATTTAAAAACAGGTTTTTGTTCTTCCCCTTTCAGTATTCTGTTTTCAAGTAATAATTTCTTCTCTTTAAGGCAATTTTTAAGTGTAACAAGTATTTTATCCACATCAACTGGTTTTTCAATAAAATCATATGCACCCAACTTTGTACAAAGCAAGGCATCCTGAATCGTGCCGTGACCGGTCAAAATAATAACACAAGGATCAATATCCAAAGTATTTATTTTTTTTAATAGGGTTATACCATCCATTCGAGGCATTTTTAGATCGAGCAGGACAACATCAAATTTATCCCGCAGTAATTTCTGTAAGGCAACTTCCCCATCCTCAGCTGTTTCAGAAATATAGCCTTCATCTTCAAGAATTTCTGAGAGAAAAAGGGTTATATTTTTTTCATCATCAACTACTAAAATCTTTGGTATCCTTTTTTTCATCTTTGTTTACTATTTTAAATTTTAAATAAACACTTGTTCCTTTTCCTTCAACGCTTCTTATTTTTAGATTTCCATCAAATTTCTCAATTATCTCCTTCGCAATTGACAGTCCCAGACCAAAACCAGTCTCTTTAGTTGTGTAACCCAAATCTATTATTTTCCCCAGGTCATCCTGTTTAATACCCCTGCCATTATCATCAATTTCAAGAACTGCATATGTATTATCAATGTAGGTCCTAATAGTTATGAGTCCATTTTTACTATCAATTGCGTCAATTGCATTATTAATGATATTGGAAATCGCTAAGATTGCAAGGTCTTTGTCTACTTTAACCAAAGGTAATTTCTTTTTCAGTTTCACAGAGAGGCTTATTGTTTCAGGTATCTTTGAGCTAAATGATTCGAGCGACTCAGTTACTATACTATTCAAATTCTCAAATGCATAGGCTTCGATATTCCCTACATATAGCTTAAGCAAAGTGGTAATTAGGTGATTAATTCTTTCAGCTTCAGAATTGATGCTGTTAAGATATTTCCCATATTTCTCACCCAAATTTTCCTTTTCATCACTTAATTTCTTTTCAAGCCTTCGGGTTGCCAGAATAATGGATGAAAGAGGATTTCTAATCTCATGTGTAATGTTTCTTGCCATTATTGCCCAGGTAATCATTCTTTTATTTTCAATTATTTCAGAAATGTCCTCTATTGACATTATATAACCAACGATGAGCCTATTTTTTACTTTCATAGGAGAAATATTAACGACCAAAGTAGCGCTCCTTTCACCTATGGTGATTTCTAAAACGTCTTCTATTTCCTTCCTATCTATTCTTGCACTTTCATAAAGTTTGCGTAATTTCATTAAGGCGGGAGAGGTAAAAAGATGCCTGATATTAATCCTATAATGAAAAGAAGTATCAATAAAAGGAGAAAGTAACTTTTTGAATTGATTATTCATAAAAATAACAAGTCCCCAATTGTCTACTACAAGTATCATATTTTCAGAATTGGATAGAAGCTTATTGTGAATAATAAGTAGAAAACGAAGTTTAAAGAATAACCATATTATTATGAGTAAACCAAAGATGATAAATACTATCAATATTGTTAAAATAAGAGCCCTTTTTAAAAGTGAATAGTTTAGATTCAAAAGTGAGATTACAAACCCATTAGATTGATTAATCACAAGGCCATAGGATTCAACCTTTTTAAATTCATATATTTTTTTGAATTCAGGTAGAGAGACAATAGGTTTCATAAGTTCATCAAAAATTATCCTTTTTTTATCTTTGAATTTAATAACGATTAAAACTTGATTCCATCCCAATAGATTTCTTACTGTACTTATGGAATGGACTGGAGGAAAAACAAATTTCTTTAATTTATTTGATATATATAGATAAAGAAGAGTATCGTCCATACAGGTTAAGATCGATCCCCAAGTATCTAATGGAATAAAATAATTCAGTTGATTCCCAGTAATCTCAAAGAGTTTTTGAGAAGAAGAGTCCTTAAGAGAAAAAGACCATATTTCCTTTGTTCCATTTTCCTTTGGTACAACACATATAGCCTTCTCTCTTTTCTCCCCCCGAATAACAAAAAAATCGGATATTTTTTGGTTGAATTCTTTTACTGAAAGAGAAGTCCCTTGATAGAACGAGAGTATTTTAAAATTATTTCCTTTTATAAGGAAAAAGGATGAATTATCAGATACATATGCTTTAAGGGGTCTACCTTTTCTAACGACCTTTTCAATAATTTTAAAAGGGGAAAGACTAAAAATATAGAAATTAACATTTTTACTTACTTCAGTAGTAACAACAATCATTGGCCCAAAAGAAGAGGAGAAGAAAACTTTCTTAAAGTATACCTTTCCCTCAATATTATTGTATATATCAGTGAGATCAAATTCTCTAATGCCAGTTCTATAATCAAAATAATGTAGTATTTTATCCTTTGTTTCAAATGAGAATCCATTGTGACCCAGACTATCTACAGGGAATATATTTAAATCTTCAATATTCTCCCAATCAATTTTATCACTAATTGAGAATTTCTTTGTAACAGTAAAGTTCGAGTCAAGTATAGCTATCTTGTTGCTATCAATAGTAAATACAACGAATTCACTCGAAGGCCCATACATTAAATCAAGAGGACGACAGTAGGACTCCCCTTTTTTCTCAAAAATTTTGGTGAGTAAAAAAAGATCGTTACCTTTCTGAATTGTTTTATTTCCAAGATTACAACTTGTAAAGAATAACAATGATAAAGCAATAAATGCCAGTTTTACTTTCATTAACTAATGATAAATTATACACTATAAAAAGTCAATAGGAGTAAAATCTCCTCTTTGACTATAATAGTATTAATGCCATAATTGCTACTGCAATGAAAGAAGCTAAACCCTCAAGGAAAGTTCCAAATGTCTGGGTCTTATATGCGGTAGCAACATCCATATTAGAGAATTGAGACACGACCCAAAAATAACTATCATTTGCATGTGAAACGACCATTGAACCCGCTCCAACCGCAATTACAGCAAGTGCCCTACCAATTGGAGAGGCAAGCCCAAGTGAACCCATTATTGGAGCTATAATTGCAGATGTTGTTATTATTGCTACTGTTGATGAACCTTGAGCCGTTTTCAATGCTGCAGCAATTAAGAATGGGAGGAAAATGCTCATTCGATAATGTACAAGATGCTGTTTTAAGAACTCAGTAATTGGAGTAGCCTTTAAAATAGCCCCAAATGCGCCACCCGCACCTGTTATAAGGATAATAATTGCGGCATTAACTAATCCGACGCCAACCCATCCTTTTGTTCCAATTATTTCTTCTTTAAGATTAGGTGCCATTCCGAACGCAATAAAAACACCTATCATAAGGGCAGTAATTGGATGACCTATAAAATCAAGTATATTTTTTGCCATACCTACACCAAAAATATGGGAAGGGAAATCAGCAATGGATTTAAAAACAATCAATACAATTGGAATAACAATAGGAAGAAATGCCATTGTTGCCGAAGGTAATTTTTTATGCTTTTTCTTAAGCTCTTCATAAGTTTCTTTTATATCAGGTTCGATTTCAAATCTGGATGCAAATTTTGTTGCAAAGAAATATCCTACAATAGTCGCCGGTATAGACGCAATTAAACCCAGAAGAATAACAGTCCCAAGATCTGCAGAGAGCAACCCAGCGGCTGCAATAGGCCCAGGGGTCGGAGGGACCAATGTGTGAGTGGCATAAAGTCCTAAACTTAATGCCATTGCATAGGTAGCAAGGGTTATCTTCGACTCTTTCGAAAGTGCCTTATTCAATGGGGACAGTATTACAAAACCAGAATCACAGAATACCGGGATAGAGACAATAAAACCTGTGATAGCCATTGCAAGGGGACTCTTTGATTTGCCCACAATCCTTAGTAAGGCATCCGCCATAGAAAATGCTCCCCCCGATTTCTCCAGGAAAGTCCCTATTATAGTGCCAAATGCAATAACGATGCCTATGTAACCTATAGTATTACCAAATCCCTTAGCGATTATTGACACTATATCAGGCAAGGGCATCTTTGAAAAAAGACCTACAAAATATGCTGCAAGTATCAAGACAAGAAATGCATGAAGTCTGAATTTTGCAGTCGCTAAAATGATAAATATGATAGAAACTGCAAAAACTACGAACAACCAGATTTGATTAACCATATTTACCTCTCCTCTCTTTTTGAGTTTTTGACATAATGATAATTCTTATATCATTTACATTTGTTCCTGTAGATCCAGTAATAATAATATCATTGGAACTCTTGAGAATTGAGCTTGTGTTATGATCATTTATTAACTTATCAAGTGCAATATTTTTATTTATCCAGATTTTTTTGCTTTCCGTATCAACAATCCCACCAGCATAATTTGTGGGTCCATCTGTACCATCAGAATCAATTGCAGTAAAAACGACATTTAGATAAGAAGGCATTTTGGTCGCAAAACCGACTGCACATTCCTGATTTGGTCCACCCATTCCACTTGAATGATCCAGAGTAACCGTTGTTTCCCCACCACTGATAATTACACAAGGTGTAGGAATAGGAAACCCAGATTTTACTGTCTCTTTTGCAATACCTGCCATAACTTTTCCAACCTCTATACTTTCTCCTTCTATTTCTGAAGAAAGTATCAATGTATTGAAACCAAGAGATCTGGCTTTCCTTTCTATTGATTTAAGCGCAGTCATATTATTTATTAAAATTATATTATTGACTTTTGAAAAATACTTACTTCCTTTCTTTGGTGTCTCAGGAATATCTCCCTTTATCCCCTTTCTGATGTGAGAAATGACAGTTGAAGGAACTTTATCTATTATGTTGTATTTTTTAAGAACACCAAAGGCGTCCTCAAAAGTTGTGTTATCAGGGACAGATGGACCTGAACTTATTGTATCAAGTCTATCACCCACAACATCTGAGACGATCAAGCCAATAACCCTCGCTGGATACGCAATTTCTGCAAATCTGCCACCTTTTATCAATGATATGTGCTTCCTTACTGCATTTATTTCTTCTATATTTGCACCAGAGGAAAGTAAGAGATTGTTTATTTTCTGTTTATCCGATAGAGATATCGTATCTGGAGGTAAAGGTGCCAGGGCAGAACCTCCTCCTGAAACCAAAAGAATAATGAGGTCATTCCTTTTAGATTTTTTTGCGATTGTTACAATCTCCTTCGCAGCCTTTAAACCCTCTTCTGAAGGAATGGGATGGCCTGCTTCTATAACTTTTATTTTTTTTAATTTGCCTCCATACCCAAACTTAGTGGAGACAATACCTTCGGTTATCCTATCATCCAGAATTTCCTCAATTGATCTTGCCATCGTATAGGAAGCCTTTCCAAATCCTACAACATATAAATTTCTAATTTTGGAGAGATCTATTGAAATACTACCAAGCATTAACGTGTTCTGGTTTAATGAAACGTTTTCTTTGAGCGTTAAGTCGGGTTGAGAACTCTCAATAGCAGTATTTATTAGATCAATTGCAACCTGACGAAGAGCTATTAACGAAGCAGGCCTATCTTTTAAGATCTCGTCTCTATTTTTGACCCATTCCCTCATTTTCATAGTCAGAATTTGGCTATAAGTTCTGTTCCAATTAGATAGGTAGGATCGACTCTATTTGTAGTACTTGTTCCCTTATAAAAATCACCAGGAATTAAATATCCTCCGAATAAAGAGAAATCCATATTTTTCATAAGTGAGTAACTAATAGAGCCATCGATTTCAGTTCCAATTTTTTTGGATATATAACTAGAAGGCACTTTATCTGCCATTGCATACGATACGCTCAAAGAAGCCTTAAAGTTATTTGGAAGACTAAAGTCAAAAAACATTTGACCTAAGTATGCATTTTGCATTGTCTTTGTTGTCGTGGCATATGACCCAATGGATCCTGTATACCTGTTGAATAAGATTCTGCAAGGTTGAAAATCTATGTTAGCATCGTAGCCTTCATCATCAACCGTTGAAGGATCATCACCAGAGGTATATGCTGCTAAAAGGCCCACACTATTTTTACCTATTGCATAAGAAGACTTAAAGTATGCTCCCATTTCTTTTAGCTTTGAATCAGTAAGGGTTGTATCACTATAATCTTTCAGCCCGCCATTATATCCAGCCTCAGCTTCATAATTAATATTTCCAAATTTTCCTTTAATATAGTATGTGGCACCATATTTATTATATGTAAAATCAGGTATATAAGCATCGTTTTTAAGATAAAGTATATATATCCCAGTTTGAAAATTAGAATATTTTCCTATCCATAAACCTACAAATGCGTCACAATCTCCCTTCTCTACAGCAAAATCACTATCATTTTCAGTTATTTTTACCTCCGGAATAATGAGGAAGGTATTCTTTCCCTTAAATAAAAATAGTTCAATAGCTGGATAGGAAGCTTCATCTACCGTATTACCAAAAGAAGTACCAAAACTCCCAAATGGGACATATCCTGCTCTTAGGTTAAAAAGACCAAGATGCCCTAGTTTTTTAGTTACAGAGATGTACGCAACGTCGAAATCAGGGGAGTCAAAGCTAGGTGCACGCCAGGTTCCTTCCAAGACATCAAATCTTGTAATAACTTTCAAGCTTTTATTAAAAACAAAATCCATGCCTATTCTGATCCTCTGATCAAAATATGTACTATTAAACAACGTATCACTCCTAAGATTATTATTACTCCAGTCAAAAGCTCTAACTCTGCATACACCGTTGTATTTAATCTCTCCACTATACAAAAAAGTTGGAAAAGCTAAAATAAATATACCAATTAAAATTACTTTTTTCAACATATTTTCCTCCTTTTTATTCTTTTAGAAATGCAGCTGTTTCACTATAAACTTGTAAATGGGTTTTTGATTCAAGGCTTGCATGGTGCGTCCCATCTGCAAACACAATATATCTTTTATATGGAACACTCGTTAAGGCATTCCAAATACTTCTTGCATCGTCGTCCAAAGTAGTATGGTCAGCATCTCCCCTCATAATTAGGACAGGACATGTAATTTTTGAAGCATCGTAAACTGGAGAACCAGTGGTTGAAAGAAAAACATCAACATAACAGCCATTTGGAGCTCTTAGTGAAGGTGGATTCCTACTTTTACTCGTTGGATCGGATTCCAGAGATTGCTTAATAAACTCATCCAAGACTTCTTTTGGAAGCCAATCCCCCTTCACTTCCTTCATCCATCTTGATTCTATGCCTTTGGCATCAACCAGCCTATATCCAGGAATACGAGGGTTAAATTCTTTTGGATTTTTGGGGTTTGCCAGCCTCTTTCCCAGAGGATTCTTAATCCCGCCATACAGCGGCCCAAATAGTATCAATTTTCTTACCTTGCCCGGATTTTCCGCTGTATATCTCCCTGTTGTTATCGTTCCCCACGACCACCCTAAAATATTGATCTTTTTAACCTTTCTTTTTTTTGTAATAAAATCAACCACCCTCTTTATGTCGAGAACCGCTACATCTGATTGACAGAGAGGTTTACTTTTATTAGGAGGAAGATCCATCTCAGGAGGCCTTGCTGATTTACCGTATCCTTCTATATCAACTGCAAAGGCATCAAACCCATGTTCCGCCATATACTCCATCCAGGAATACCCAGGAACAGGGAGGTCAAAACCTGATTCATATGGATAGGTAGCGCCATGAACAAATAAAATTATATTACCTTCATTAAACTTACAACTGGGATCATACTTCTCCCTTACAGCAATTTTGCCATATTTCCCACCCTTGATATAATACTCTTTCGTTAGAATTTTAGCACTTAAAGTGACAGGAAATATAATAGACATCACTAGCAAAAAAAGAATATACCTGTATTTTTTCATATCTCCTCCTCTGTTTAACCATTATTGAGAAAATGCAAAACTTCATTCCAGAGATGTCTGTGTTTTTTCTCCAGTGCCATAAAATGGGTTGCATCGTCAAACTCTACAAATCTTTTATATTTAGCATTCGTCAAAGCCCTCATATTTGCAAAACTATCTTCTCTTGTTACGCTGCCGTCGTTAGCACCTCTAACAATAAGAACAGGTGCAGTAATTTTAGCTGCATCATAAGACCTTGCTATAGTAGCAGTATACCACGCATCGTTATAACAACCCATAGGATTTCTGTAGCTTGGTGGTGTTCTTGTATTAGATGTAGGATCAGAACCCAAACATCCTGCAAGCCACGCCTTTAGGACTTTAGGCTCTCTCCATAAGGATTTATCTTCAACTGCGATTTGTTTGTCCCAACCTGATTGTATCTTTTTAGCACTGAGATAAGTATATGCGCCTATCTTTTTTGTAAACTCATATTTAAACGACTTGTCAGAAAAAATTGCACTAATCCTAGGGCTAATTTTGTACACAGGGGCATACAAAATAAGTTTATTTACCTTATCCGGGAAAAGAGAACTGTAGAGACCTGTCGTAATAGTTCCCCAGGACCACCCAAGGAGCGAAACCTTCTTTACACCTCTTTTTTCCATGATAAAGGTTACTGCAGCATCAATATCCTTTATCGCATCCATTGCCCTACAAATTGGTCTGTGCTTTGATGGAGGTTCCTCCATTTCGGGCGGTCGAGTTGATCCTCCATAGCCTCTAATTTCAATGATATAAGACGCAAAACCATGATTCGCCATGAATTTTGCCCATGAATAGCCCTTTACCGGCAAATCAAAAACAACAGGACCAGGTGTGGTTGATCCATGAACAAATAGAATGACATTCTTCTTAGAAAACTGCTTTGTTTTTGTTGAAACAACCTCTCTAAGGTGAACTTTAATACCGGGGTCAACTGTCTCAATATAATAGTCATGGGATATAATTTTTCCGTACGAAAAGATAGGGGTGACCAACAACAAACAAATAATAAATAAGGCAATACGAGAGCGCTTCATAAACACCTCCTTTTTTGTTTTAGCGATTGTACCAAATATAGAATTCTTGTCAAGTATTTTTTTACAAAATTGTTATATTTTTTTATACAATATTTTTTCTTCAATTATCCTCCTT
>CAZQRW010000016.1:0-35042 GCA_964596115.1 uncultured bacterium | reverse complement strand
AAATAGCGAGGTAGGAGAGAAGTAGAAAGAGAAGCGAGGTAGGAGAAGTATAGAAAGAAGAGCGAGGGAAAAAGAAAGACACAAAGACCGTGAATCGTGATTCGTGAATCGTGAGAAAAGACAATAACTACGAGATTATCACACCTGAGAGGTGGAGGAGGGTCGCACTCATAATGACAACATTGAGAAAAGAACGTGGAATGTGGGGGAAAGGTTTTTCTTTACAGGAGACCAAAAAGAAAAAAACAAAATAACATCAAGATTATTACGTCATAGTGAATTTTGCATCTATAATCGTAAAACCTGCATCCTTCGAATAACCAAATTGTGGAGTTTCTCTTTCTATCTTCCCTGTAGGGCTCGAAAATAAAGTGGAAACTACATTGCCTATTTTAAATCCAGTTGAACCAAGCATAGCCTTGATCTGTTCAAATGTGTAAAATCTAGCGTACTTATAAAATCTGTGCCCTTCATTTTTTTTCTTTTCGTACAATCTCCCCCAGGGGGAATCCCTGAGGACCAACCCCAAAATGGCATCCCCACCAGGCTTCAACACACGTTTCGTTTCTCTTAATAATTTTACTGGAGAACGAACAAAGCAAATAGTAACAACTATAAGCACTGTCTTAAAACTTCTATCTTTAAATGGAAGATCCTCACCAATCCCCTGAACTACCTTTATCCCTCTTTTTTTAGATATCGCAAGAAGGTTTATGGAGGGGTCTATTCCAAAGTCCACATGCAAAGGCATAGCGAATCTGCCACTTCCTAT
Source organism: uncultured bacterium (assembly GCA_964596115.1). GTDB lineage: Bacteria > Hydrothermota > UBA3072 > UBA3072 > B12-G15 > CAZQRW01. The sequence goes on along the minus strand of CAZQRW010000016.1, from coordinate 34,270 downwards.
ACCTATTTCAAGGGATGGATTGGTTATCTCCTCTGAAATAGATTTGAATGCCGTTATCTCATTTTCATAAATACCCTTGCCTTCAAATTCGAACCATTTATCGTAATCTACTGCAAGATTTTCAAAGATAGACCAGGAATATTTAAAGTTTTTTTCCATTTTAATATCATTTTATCTTTTTAACCAATTATGTAAATAAAAAAATTTATTTATTACTCTATTTTTTGTTTTGGGGGTTGACACAAGAAATATTTTCTGTAAATATCACTGGACATTAAAAGGAGATTAGATTATGAACAAAACTATTGGGATAAGAAGAGAGGATAAAAGTATCTGGGAGAAGAGAACCCCTGTTATTCCAGAAGATGTAGTGGGACTCAAGGAACACTATGGAATAAATACGATAATACAACCCTCCAAAATAAGGGTGTTTAAAGATGAAGAATATATATCTGCTGGTGCAAAACTTTCAGAATACCTTGATTCCAAATTTATTTTTGGAGTTAAGGAAATGCCTGTCAGCTTTTTTGAAAGAAAAAAGACGTATGTATTCTTTTCACATACAATAAAAGGGCAATCTTACAATATGCCAATGCTAAAGAAAATAATAGAATTGGAAGATACCCTTATCGACTATGAAAGGATTGTAGACGATCAAAACAGAAGACTTATTGCATTCGGAAGATTTGCAGGAATAGCTGGAATGATAGACATCCTTTGGGCATTAGGTAAAAGACTCGAATGGGAAGGTTACAGCACCCCTCTCTTACATATTAAGAGAGCCTATGAATATCATGGTGTCAAAGAACTCGAAGAGAACAGTAAACGTATTGGAGAGAAGATAAAGATTCAAGGTTTCAATAAGGAGATTGCGCCTATAATAATTGGTATTGCTGGTTATGGGAATGTTTCTCAGGGGGCACAGGAAGTGCTACACTTTTTCCCTGTAAAGGAAGTATCTCCACAAGAATTACCAAAAGTAACAAATAATGAGAATGTAATATACAAGGTAGTATTTAAGGAAGAAGATATGGTGAAAAGAAAGGACAATGGTAAATTTGATCTTCAGGATTACTATACTAATCCCGATAAATATTACTCTGTTTTCAAAAATTATCTTCCCTACTTAACTGTCCTTATCAATGCCATCTATTGGAATGAAAGATACCCTCGTCTTGTTACAAAAGAATGGGTAAAGAAAAATTATAGGCAAGGAATAAAACTAAAAATTATAGGTGATATTAGTTGCGATATTGAGGGTGCAATAGAAATTACTAAAAAGGCAACTGAACCAGGTGAACCTGTATATGTATATAACCCAAAAACAGAAGAAGTGAAAATGGGATTTAAAGGGGAAGGGCCTGTTATCCTTGCGGTGGATATACTGCCAAGTGAGGTCTCGCGAGATGCATCAATCTACTTCAGTCATAAATTGAAACAATTCATTCCAGAGATTTTAAATGCAGATTACCCGGAGGATTTCGTCAGATGTTCTCTCCCCTCACATTTAAAGAAAGCAGTAATTGTATATAAAGGTAAACTAACTGAGGATTATAGATATCTTGAAGAAAATCTTAAAAAAACGTAAAATAGTAAAATGGAGGAAATCTTATGAAAAAAGTTTTGGTACTTGGGGCAGGTCTTGTTTCAAAACCAATGGTAGATTATTTACTTAATAAAGATTTTTTTGTACGCGTGGCTACGAGAACGGTAAGTAAAGCAGAAGCCCTTATAAAAAACCACAAAAATGGAGAGGCGGTACAGTGGGTTGTAGAGCAAAAAGATAAACTCGAAGAAATGGTAAAAGATTCTGATCTTGTTGTAAGCCTTCTTCCTTATATTTATCATGTTCAGGTTGCAGAAGTATGCATAAAATACAAGAAACATATGGTTACAACATCATACGTAAGTGACAAAATGCAAAATCTGGATAAAAACGCACGTGAGGCTGGAATAATAATACTTAATGAGATCGGGCTCGATCCTGGCATCGATCATATGTCATCAATGGAGGTAATTGATAATATCAAGGCAGCTGGTGGAAAGATAATATCTTTTCGCTCTCTATGTGGATCTCTTCCTGCACCAGAAGCAAGTAATAATCCCTTTAGATATAAATTTGGTTGGAGTCCACGTGGTGTCGCGCTCGCCGGGAGAAATAGTGCACGATACATAGAAAATGGCAGTTTAGTGGAAATACCAGGTAGAGAACTCTTTAAACATTATTACACAACAAAAGTAAATACAATTGGAGAAATGGAGGTATATCCAAACCGAGATTCTGTTCCATATCTCAAGAAATATGCTATTCCAGAGGCAAAGACTATCTTTAGAGGAACCTTACGATATCCTGGATGGTGTAATCTCTGGTATATCATTTCGAACCTTGGACTCCTTGAAACAGAAGAAAAAGATTTCACTGGTATGGCATACAGCGATTTCATGAAATCCATACTGAAAATAAAACATAATGATATAAGAGGTGCAATTGCTGCAAAATTCAACCTTGCGAAGAATTCAGAAGTACTTGATAAGCTTGAATGGCTTGGGGTCTTTAGTGAAGAACCAATCAGGATAGGGAAAGGCGGCAATATAGATGTCCTCGTGGACAAACTTCTTGAGAAGTTAAGATATGAAAATGGGGAAAGAGATATGGTTATCCTTAAAGATGAGATTGAAGCAGAATACGGGAATAAAAAATTTCTACATGTTTCTACTCTCATCGATTACGGTTTAATTGGCAAAGATACTGCTATTGCAAGAACTGTAAGCCTACCTGCTGCCTGTGCAACAAAGATGATACTTGAAGGTAAGATAACAGAGCGGGGTGTTCATATTCCTGTCCTCCCTGATATATATAAGCCAGTTTTAAAAGAATTAGCAACACTTGGAATAAAATCAAAGGAAGAAAAAAAAGAACTGTAATAGTATAGTTGGGCACCTCTTTCATTCAATAAGCTTTACCTATGGCTTCACATAGGAGACTAAGATACATTTAAGCAACTCCCTTAGCCAGAATCAAGAATGCACGTAATGTAGTTGAGATGATGAAGTATGTAATTGCTTATTGAAAATATGACTTTAATAAAGAAAGTATTAAATGAAATTTTTTCGAGAAAAAGAATGAAAGACTAAAACCAAAAAATGAATAAAGTAGAATTAATTCAATTGCCCTTCTTAGTTTTACAAAATCTATATGTTTCCTCTTCACCGGTTCAACTTCAATCTTTTCACCTCTAATTTTTCTTAAGATGCCCATTTCCATAAGGTTAAATATTGCACTATACGTCCTGAATTTTCCAAGACCACTTAATTTAACAATCTTTCCAACATCCATACCATCTTCGAATATCATGAGTATCCTTTTCTCCTCATCCCCGAGTTCGACCTCTATTTTTGGTTTCCCGGATTTTATCAACTGCACACTATCATCAGGAATTTCCTCATGGATTCTTGGCCATTCATCAATTCTCCTCATTCCTTCCATTATCAAAGAATTTGGCTCAATAGAAACAGATATCTTACTATTAGGATATATCTCCCTATTTTGAATGAATTTATACTTTCCATTTTGCCATGTTAATACCTCATCCACGATCTCCTGAATCTTGAATTTTATGATAGGTTGTATTTCTAAGGAAGTTATTTTTCCTTCTCTAAGGAGAAGTTCATCAAGAGATATACCAGCCTGTTCACTCTGCTCTTTATAATGGGAAAGATCCTCAATGGACATTTTCCCGAATTTTACAATATAATCTTCAAGAGGCTCTAATAATCCTTCTTTCCCAAACATGGCCCCCACAACCTTTCCACCCTTAAATCCAAATGTTGCCCTCTCATTTTTGTTGGTTAAAACCAGGACTCCATCCCCTTCATGAAGAGAAACAAATTGAAATACCTCTGCTACTGAAAACTCTCTAAGACTTCCTTCCATATCCCCTCTCAGATATTCTACGCGTTGAAATCAATATCGAAATATAAGTAATGGCCAGTAAGATATACCAAGAAACTGTTCCAAAATAACTTTTAAATTCATATGTCTGGGTAATAATCAAAATTTTATTGCTTAATCGGGATACTATTAAAGCAGTTACAAGTAATATATATATTGATCCATTTCCCCAAAAACCTGTCCCAACGTGTGCTGTACCCGGCAAAAATAAATTAAGAAGGTAAACCTTTAAAGAAAAAATGTTCGTTGCCCTTTTTATGATTTTTCTCTTCAATCTTTCCCTGACACCCTTTGATCTCGACTGAGAGAGAATCTTGTAGCATCTTTCACAAACTTTTTTTTCTTCTAATTCTAAGTCTATTACAAGTGGACTACCACACACAGAGCATATACTGCTATTCTTTTGCCTAATAAAAAGAAAAAGAATTATCAAAAATATTCCAAAACAAAAAGTTGCAATAATAAAAATATTAGCATACCTTTTAACCCAGTTGTGTGACATAAAAACTTCGTATACCCACCTATCTGGAGGGTAGGTTTCTATACCTTCACTTTCTCTATCTTGTATACCCTTAGCCATATTAAAATGATTGGATGCCTTCTCAAATTCTAACATTCTACTATAAACATGCGCTATATTAAAATTATACACTGAATTTTTGGGGTCGTACTCTAAAGTCGACTTGAATAACACAAGGGCGCTATCCAACTCTCCCTCAAAGTAGTATGTTAGACCTATATTATTCAAAACGTCACTTTTTTTCCTCTCACTACCCAGAAGAGTCCTGAATTCATTCCTTGCATCTGAGTATTTTCCATTTTTTAGAAAATGTATGCCGACAAGCCATATGTTATAAGGATGATGAATGCTTTTCACTTCAGAATTTACGGGATCATATCTCAACTTATAAAAATACTCCCAATTTTTATTACTATAAGCATTTTTCAATGGCATATTAACAATCATAGTGCAAACCATCAAGACAGCCAAAGAACCGACAAGTATACCCTTCCCTCGGCCTATCTTTAATAATGAAAAAATAATAAATACGAAAATAAAATACTTTAAAGGTATAAATACAAAAAGTGAAAATATCGCCGCAGGGATCCACCCTTGCTTTAACCCCGTGCTAATACTAAAAAGCCGCGACAAATAGGTTACGGAATCGATAAAACCATTTAACATTATAGAAATAATAAAAAGAGCAAAAAAGACTGTCAAAAAAGTAAGCATATTTGAGTAAAGAAGGATTCTGTCAAAGAAAAACCTGACAGAAGAAAAATATCTACCAAAATAATAAAATGACTTTGCTACATTTAATGGAAAGTAAGCCTTCATTAACACAAGGTTCAAACTACTGCGAGGGGGTGCAATCCTCGCAGCAAATTCTAGCGTATGAATTCCTTTTTGAGTTATGCCATTACGAATAAATTCGAGACCCAGTTCTTCATATAACTTTGAAAGTGGAAAATTTGCTACAACATTACTTGATTTAAGACTATTGAGTATCTTTGATTCAACATTTTTGCTATACTTCAATAGGTTAAGTCGGATAAACATCTTATCAAGAAGGAATAATTCATCATATCTATTTGCTCTCTCTATAGCATTCGTATAAAATTGATCTGAATTCTGTTTTTGCAGTCTTCTTATCTCCCCTCTGGCATATGCAAAAAAAGGGTTTTTGCCGTCATCATTATATTTAATCAGCCTTTCAGCTTTATTAAGATCAATGGAAGGGATATAGCCTTTGCCCTCTACAATCTTATAAAACTCTGGGTAAATTTTTTCTAAAGCCTTAATTTCACCTTCAGCATATCCAAGATAATTAAGCGAAATTAGTAATAGTATCATTTTAAATTGATCTGTGAAAGTTTCATTTCTATTCTTATCCTGTTCTGGGTGATAACAACGGAAAATGGCTGAATTGTAGACTTAATCCTTCTAAAATCCCCATACTCTATAACTATTTCTCCTGTATTTGTAACTATTACAACCTTAGTTGGGTACCCTTCTCTCGAGAAAAAAATATTCGAATTACCTGAAGTGGATAGGTAGCCATCAGAAACAGGGATTAAGCTCCTTAAATTCGGTGCAACTATATCATAGGCAAGAAAACGGGAAAGCATCAATGGTGTAAGCCCGGTTCCAGAAAAGAGGGTGTCCAATCTTATTGGATCGTTATTTCTGGACATTACATTTAAACTATTTCCATTAACCTCAAAGGAGGCAAGTTTCAAACCGAACATCCCAATCAAGTTACCTGATAACCTTTTATTATTTGCATCATATTCAAAATCGAAATATGAACCTTGCCTATTTTTAGTCATCATTAAAAATAGTTCTCCTTTTCCCTCCTTTATTGAAAACTTGTTTGTCCAGGATAAGAAATTCGGAGTCACAGGAGACTTGCTTTTAACCTCCCTTCCTATACACCCTAAAATAAAGACCATTAGCACTGGCAAAATTCTCTTTATTGACATATTATATATCTTATGATAAGGAATAATAATATAATGTCAAGAATATTATGAGAACAATTACCACTAATAGAAAGGCATTCAGAGAATACAATATCCTGCAAAAATTTGAGGCAGGTATTGTATTGAAAGGCAATGAGGTAAAATCTATAAGGGCTGGCCGGGTTAGCTTACAGGATGCCTATGCAACTATTGAAAATGGTGAAATATTCATCTTGAACATGCACATTTCACCTTATGAGAAGGAATCCTACCATACAGAAACAAAAAGAAAAAGAAAACTTCTCCTAAAGAAAAAAGAAATAAAAAGGCTTTATGGGAAAATTACAGAAAGGGGATTGACTATCATCCCTTTAAAGATATATATAAATGAAAGAGGTATTGTAAAAATAGAAATCGCCCTCGCAAAGGGTAGAAAGATATACGAAAAGAGGGAAATCATAAAAGAAAAAGAGATGAAAAGAGAATTAAGAGGAAATTAAATGATACTACTGTTATTGGGATTAACTCTCCAAATTGGTCCGCGTAAAACAGAAATAAATACGCTTCACTTCCAGAACCTTGATTATGTAACATTGAAGGAAGTTTCCCAATATTTTGATATATCTTTTTTCTGGAATGATACAAACAAGACCTTAATTTTGCAGAAAGAAGCAATGATAATTCTAATTCCAGATTGTCCTTTTGTAAAAATCGAAGAAAATGTCATACAGTTAAAATATCCACCAGTTTTGTTGGATAATGATATTTATTTAACAGTAAATGAACTCCCAAAAATTCTTAACCCATTGTTAAATAAGGAATTTATACTGAAGAATAATGTATTAACTGCTGTGAAAAGTATGAATGTTTACTCTTTTACCATCAAAGCTACTTCAAAAAAGACAGAGGCAAGCCTAAAGTTTTCACCGAATTTAGAAACAATCTACAGAGGAAGTGATACACTTTGGGTTGTAACAATATTTGATGCAATATTTAATCCAGAAATCTTCCCCAAAAAGGGAAAGGGATTGATAAAAAGAATTGAAATAAAATATGGTGAGGGATTCCTGGAATTACGGTTTATTGTTGATAAAGGAAAAGATGTCGATATTAAGAGAATCGATGGGGAAATAAAAATTATAGTAAAAGAAAGAACTGTAAAAAAAATAAGAACTATTGTTATAGATCCAGGACATGGAGGAATGGATCCAGGTGCTCAAGCAAATGGTTTAAGTGAAAAAGATATCGTTTTAAAAATTGCGAAATATACAGCAAAAAATCTTACTGAGATGGGATTTAATGTCATTCTTACCAGAACAACAGATACCTTTCTTCCACTTAAAAAACGAACTGAAATTGCTGATAATGCAAAGGCGGATCTTTTTGTAAGCATACATTGCAATGCTACAGGTAACAAAAGAATGACAAGAATGCACGGGACTGAAACATATTTTCTTTCTGCTGCAAAAACTGATTGGGCAAGGGCAGTAGAGGCAACAGAGAATGCCTCCATAAAATTCGAGGATAAGAATATAGAAACCGCCAGTCTCAAATACGTGCTTTCTGATCTTGCACAAAATCAATTTTTACAAGAATCACAAAATCTGGCAATTGATATACAGGACCAAATTGTTGATGAATGTAAAACATATAACAGAGGTGTAAGCCAGGCAAACTTTTTTGTTCTCAGGGTAAATTATATGCCTGCAGTGCTCGTTGAAACTCTCTTTCTTACAAGTCCTGAGGATGCAAAAAAGTTGAAGGATATAAACTTCTTGAGGAAAATAGGCAAAGGTATAGCAGATGGCATACAAAAGTACACTGAATCAAGAAGCTAAAAGCACTTTACCTATCGGCATCTTTGATTCGGGTATAGGTGGTCTAACGGTAGTTAAGGATATAGTCAAGGTTTTACCCTATGAAAAAATTATATATTTTGGGGATACTGCGCGCGTTCCGTATGGAAATAAATCAAAAGAAACAATCGTCAGATTTGCAAGAGAAGACATAAATTTTCTGTTAAACTTTAACGTTAAAGCCATTGTAGCTGCATGTTTCACTGTTTCTTCAAATGCATTAAGCACATTGAAAAAAGAATTTGATATCCCAATTTTTGGAATGATTAATCCAGGTGTTGAGGCACTTAAAAAAATAAAAATCAGCCAAAAAATTGTAGGCATAATAGGAACTTATGCCACAATTGAAAGCAAGACCTATGAGAAAACTATCAAATCTTTATCAAATTTACAGACTTTTTCTCAGCCCTGCCCATTATTTGTGCCTATTGCAGAAGAAGGTTGGTCCGACCATAAAGCTACTTACTTAATTGCAGAGGAATATCTCGCTCCTTTAAAATCTAGGGGTGTAAACATCCTTATAATGGGATGTACTCACTACCCTATCCTGAAAGGTGTGATTAAAAAAGTTATGGGTAATGATATTAAATTAATCGAACCAGGAAAAGAAGCAAGCAAAATTCTAAAAGAGCATTTGAGAAAAAATAATCTTTTACGTAAAGGGAAGGGGGAAATCGAAATTTACCTTTCTGATTTACCAAGAAATTTTAAACGGACCGTAAATAATTTCATTGGTCGTGATATAAAAAAAGTCTACTTGAAGGACGAAGAAGGCAAAGTACGGCCGATACATCTATAGATAAATCCCTTTTCCTTCATATTTTTAGGATCAAATATATTTCTTCCATCAATAATTATAGGCGTTTTTAACTGCTTTTTTATCATATCAAGATTCATTTTCTTAAATTCTTCCCACTCGGTAAGAATGATCAATGCATCGGCGTTTCTTGCCGCAGTATAAGGTGAATCAACAAATGCTATATCCTTCAAAAATTTCTCAGCATTTTTTATGGCAACAGGATCATATGCGACAATACTAGCCCCTTTTTCCTTTAATTTATTTATTATATAAATAGACGGTGCCTCTCTCATATCATCTGTGTTTGGTTTAAACGAAAGCCCCAGTACGCCAATTCTTTTACCCTTTATATTCCATAATAGGTCTTCTACTATTTTTATAAAATATTCTTTTATTTCAATATTGATTTTTTTAACGTCCTTCAGTAACTGAAAATTATACCCTAACTTTTCAGCGATTTTTATAAATGCTTCAATGTCCTTAGGAAAGCAAGAACCGCCAAATCCTATACCAGCACGCAGAAATTCCATACCTATTCTATGATCTAAACCCATTCCTCTGGCAACTTCATTAATATCAGCCCCTGTTCTTTCGCAGATAAATGAAAGTGCATTAATATAAGAAATCTTCATTGCAAGAAAGGAATTTGAAGCATGCTTAATGATTTCTGCGCTTTTGATACTGGTGAATATCTTTGGTGCATCTATTTTTTCAAAAATTTTAGCTATTATATCCCTTGCCTTTTTTGTATCCGATCCTATAACTATCCTATCAGGATGAAGAAAATCGTCTATCGCAGAACCTTCTCTTAAGAATTCAGGATTTGAAGCAACTTCAAATACTGCGTTAGGATTGTTTAATTTTATTGTTCTTCTTATCTTCTCTCCTGTCTGAACAGGGACAGTACTCTTTTCTATAATTAGCCTGAATTCAGTTAGGTATTTTGCAATCTCTCTCGAAACCTCTTCAACTGCGCTAAGATCCGCTTCACCTTCTAAAGTAGTAGGGGTACCCACACAAATGAAAATAACTTCGCTCTTGTCTACTGCTTCCTTGATACTTGTTGTGAAACTTATCCTTCCATCTGCTTTTACATTTGTTATTAATTCTCTTAATCCAGGCTCAAATATAGGGATTTCTCCTCTTATAAGCAGCTCTACTTTGTTATTATCATTGTCAATACAAATAACGTTATGCCCAATCTTCGCAAGACAGGAACCCGTAACAAGCCCTACATAACCCGTACCAATAACAGAAATATTCATAATATCATCTTCCTATCAACAGTGAGAATTTTTGAAATACCAGGATTTTCCATAGTAACCCCATAAATAAACTCAGCATCCTCCATAGTTCTCCTATTATGGGTTACAATTATAACCTGGGATTCTTCCGCTATTTCTCTTATAAAAGCAAGAAACCTTTCAATATTTTTTTCATCCAGGGGAGCATCTATTTCGTCCAGAATAAATATGCCAGTTTTTTTTGAAAGCATTATTCCAAATAATAGAGCAATTGACGTTAGAGTTTTTTCTCCTGTTGAAAGTGACTCAAGCCTTTTTGTCTTTTTCCCTTTTGGTCTGGCATAGATATTAATTACTGACTCAAGGGGCCTATCGCCTTCCAGTTTAATATCTGCTTCTCCACCCTCAAAAAGTATCTTAAAAATTCTTACAAAATTCTCTCTGATTTTGTTAAAGGTTATCATAAATTTATTTTCTGCCTTTTCATCAATGGAAGAAATCGTATCTTCAATATTCTTTTTCGCCTTTTGTAAATCTACCCTACCCTTTTCAAGCCTATTTAATTCATCGGATACCTTTTCGGATTCCTCAAGTGAAAGCAGATTTACATCACCTATTCTTTCAATCTTTTTTTTGATATTCTCGATCTCAGGTTGGAGTAACTCTGCCTCTTCAACATTCAAGGGAGTCACCTTTACTCCAAAGCCTCTATAGGTATTTTCAATAATATTCTGTTTTTCGCTTTCATATTCAGAAACTAAAATTCGCATCTCCTCCAGTTGACCATTTAAATTTTCAATTTCAATAGTAAGAGAATTTACACTATTATCCATTTGTTTAGTATTCGTTTGCATTTCTTCAAGGGTCTCCATTTTACTTTTTCTTCTTTGGGTTAGAGCCTCCAATTTTTTATTATAATCGGCAATTTCTTTTCTCAAGCATTTCATATTTTCAACAACCTTTTCTTTTTCTTCGCCTACTCTCTTAAACTTTTCATACCTTGAAAGTTTCTCTAATATTGTACTATTCTTTTCCTCAAAACGCCTGAGCATTTCCCTAACATTTTCAATATGATGTTGTATTTCCTCCTTTGTTCCACCTATATGTATTAACTCAGTTTTGATAATTTTTATTTCTTCCTTGTCTTTCTTTAACTCCAACTCGATAGAATCCATCCCCTTCTTCAAAGATTTTACTATACTTTCCCTCTTTTCCACTTCCCCTCTGGAAATATCCTCTATGTATCGAAACTCCGTAATTTTGCTCTCTATCCTTGATTTTTCAGAGATCAATTCTTCTCTTTTCTTTTCTGCAGAAGAAATTGCAGCCTGCAACTCGTCAATGGCACTTTTCAAGGATCTATTTTCTTCATTCAATTTAGATAGAGCAGTCGCTATCTTTTGAATCTTTTCAGAAATTTCTCTTAAATTGCTTTTCTTTACCAATATACCCTTTTTGTTTCCATATAGCTTAATTATTGGGCCTGAAACAATGTGCCCTTCAGGTGTCACAAAAGTAGAGCGGGCATCATTAGTTGCCTTTTCCAGGGCTTCATCAATGGTTTTTACAACATAAACATTATTGAAGAGAAAACTAAGCACACCACCTGGGCCCTTTTTAATTCTATGAATGAGATCACCCTTTATATCCCCTTCGTAACCTGTGTCTTCATTCGCGAATATTATTTCTCCCATTTCTTTACTTGATGTATCCCTTATTATTTTATCTATATCCTTTCGCTTTCCTAAAATGGCAAAAATCTTCTCTTCCAATACACTCTCTACGGCCTTTTCATACCCCTCTTCGATCTCGATATTTTCACCAAGAATTTTCATTTGCAATTTTTTTGCCAATGAACTTGCCCTGTCTATCTCTTCTACCTCAATAGACTCTATTGCATCCTTTCTTGCTTCAAGGTTAGCTATGATTCTCTCATTTTCACTTATTTTCTTTAAAATTATAGATCTTTTTTTCCTCAAATTTTCTCTATTAGAGTATAATTTATTTATTAGCTCAGTGTTTTCCCTGAGTGTAAAATCTAATTTCCTTTTTTCCTGATTTAGTAAATTCTTCTCATTATCATTTTTCTTTACACGCTCCTTAAGTGCATTACTCTCTTTAATCTCTTCTTCAATTCTTTTTTTGTTGCTATTTAATTCCATCTGAGCTCGTAAAACCTGGGATTCTTTCTGAAATAAATTGTTATTTAATCTGGAAAACTCATTGATTAAGCTCTCAAGTTTTTTTTCAGAGGACTGGAGATCGGATTTTAGCTCATTTATTTTCCGAACTATTTTTTTGCTTTCTTCTTTTTCTGAATCAAAATCAATAGACTCAAGATCCCTGAAATTAAGTGCAGTATGTTCCATCTCATCTAATCTACCCTTAAGCCTTGAATAATCTCCATTCTTTTTTAATAAAAGTTCATTTAACACCTGTATTTCTTCGTTCAAACGCTCAGCATCACTCCTAACCTCATTAGAACTCTTCAGCAGTTTCTCTCTGTCGGCCTGCAAAAGTGCGCGTTCTTTTATCTTTATATCGATTTTCGTTTTCATATCATCTATTGATTCGTAAAGATTCTTCAGTTTTGTGTCGATAGAATAAATATTATGGGACGCAAGTAAAATAGATTTTTCTTTTAGACTCTCTTTTAAGCGCCTGAATTTTTTTGCCTTCTCTGCCTGTGCTCTCAACGAACGAAGCACCCTCTTTTTTTCTCCAATCAATATATCCAATTTTTCAAGATTACTTAATGCCCTCCTTAACTGATACTCAGCCTCCTTTCGGTCTTCTCTGTACTTGCCCAAACCTGACACACTCTCAAAAAGTTGTCTTCTTTTTATATTATCCATAAGAAGAAATTGCTCAATGAGAGTTTGGTCGAGTATACTATATAAAAGTCCTGTATTGGCAAAATTCTCTACAATATCTTTTAATCTACATGGTACTCCGTTGATATAATATTCACTCTCACCACCAAGAAAATATCGTCTTTTGACCTCAACTTCGTCATAATCAAGGGGAATTTTACCATTATTCTCAAAGATAATCTGGACTTCAGCCATATTGAGTGGGGGCTTACTCTCCGTACCGAAAAAAATAACATCTTCCATTTTCTCTCCCCTTAATTCCTTCGCACTAAGGGTGCCAAGGCCCCATCTTATCCCATCTATAATGTTTGATTTTCCACTTCCATTTGGTCCAACAATGGCAGTAAAACCTCTATTAAAGTTAATTACTGTCTTTTTAGGGAAGGATTTAAATCCTGAAAGAATAAGCCTTTTAAGTACCATTGAAAAAATTTACCCTCTTTGGAACAAATGTCAAGGAAAAAAGTGAAGGGATCCTCACAATCTAAATTCTCGGAATAACATAAAAATGTAAAGGTGGGGATAAGCCAGATTCTGTTTTAAGTGGTCATTGCTCTAAGCGGCCTACCCGGGGTATCGGTTGGGACAACCATCCCCTGCTTGGCCTTGCACCGGATGGGGTTTCCCCTGCCTCTCCAGTTACCATAGAGAGCGGTAGGCTCTTACCCTACCTTTTCACCCTTGCTTTGCACTTTTTCAAGCGCAGAGCGGTATATTTTCTGTGGTACTTTCCATCAACCGTCCTTAACAACGGTTGTCCTCAGTTTCCTGAGGCATCCTTCCCTGCGGTGTCCGGACTTTCCTCTCCATTTAATTGGAGCGACCACTCCCCACCTTTATATTAAATATATACCTTTCACCATTTATTTCAACAGGAAGAGCTATTTTATTTAGATAATAAAAAGATACATAACCATCAATATTCCATTTAAATTTTAAATTTCTTTTGCTATTAGGGGAAATAGAAATATTATTCTTAACATCAAATCCAAAAGGAGGTAATAGCTTCAATTTAAGCTTTCTGGATGTTTTATTAACAAACTCAATGTTTTCGTTGTGTTGAATCATTTCTACAGGAGGATTTTTACCCGAATGCATATAAAAAACAAAACTATAAAAATGCATTCCCCTATCATACATATATATATATTTCTCTACATTATCGGGAAACCTTTTATAAAAACGGAAGGTGAAAAGAAGAGGCACAGAGCCTCTGGGAGGAATTTTCTTTGACGGAACCTTAACACCTGTACATCCGCAACTTGAAAAAATCTTTTTTATGTATGCTGTATCTACCCAATCATTTGTAATTTTAATAATATAATTATATTCTCGTCCCTTCTCTCCATACCCAAAATTAATGGATTGGGGAGAGAAGGAAAGACGAAGAAAAAGTATAAAAATCATTCTTTCGTCTTTTTTACAACAATATTAAACTTGAGTGTCGTCACCCCATGTTTATCGTCCTCTGCCTTAACTTCTACAGGTAAAGTTGCAGAAGAATCCAGAGAACACTCCCAGAAGAGAGTATCAGATTTTATCTCTATTCCTTCAGGACCTTTCTCAATGGTAACATTAAATTTATCCCCATCCGGATCCTCAACATGTATAGGCATTATAAATGTCTTATCAACAAAATACCCCTTGCCAGCTATAATTCTGGGCGGGGTGTTTTGAACAATCTTTGGAACATTTAATTTTAAAGGCCTGCCATAACTCACACCATCATATGGGATCACTTCACATGTCACAAGGTCTCCTGCCTTGATCTTATCTCCGGGTAAAGTATCGCCTTCAAACACAAATTTTCCATTTATATACCATTTAACTTTTAAACTTACCTCATCCCCATCCTCATCATATGGTTGTGCCTCTACATATAGTTCCTGTCCATTAACAGGGTTTTCTGGAAGAACTCTACCTGATTTGATCACAGGAATTGTATTCAATATAACAACAGAGCCAAGGGTAGTTCTCTTTCCTGTTGATGCTTCCAATACTACCTTAACGGTATCTCCACTGTTAAAATTAGAGGGGGACAGGGTATCCGAACCTTCCAGAACTAAAATATTATTTACAAACCATAATATTTTAGTTCCTGGGGGTGATACATAGTGGAGGAGGAGTTTGGTATTTGATTTTGGACTTGATGGTTCAATATATCCTGTCACCCCCATATTTCTCTGTTTTCCTTGTTTTCCTCTCTTCCCTTTACATCCAACAAGCAGGACGAGGAGAACTATCAATAAATATCTCAATATTCTTTCCACCATAGCAGTTTCTTTAGAGCACCAATAGTCCTTCTCTTTTGAATCTCGATTTTCCCACTGGTATGATTAATTTCAATACCCTCACCGCTCATATTGAAATTATACTTTGGTGCCTGGGGCAGGCCTTGTCCCATCTCTATATATGGCAAGGCTCCGTTAAATCTTCCAGAGGTAATCTGAAACTTATAGAGCCTTGAGAAACCAGCTCCAATTGCACAGGGGTCGGTTACTATTCCAACATTCGGCCTATATGTCATAAATGTAACAGTATCAAGAAATGCAGTGGCATATGTTACTACCTTTTCACCGTTATGATAACCTGAATAATCTGAAAATTTTATATACCAACCTCTGTAATTGTGCATCAACTCCCCGGCAGTAAGATATCCGTCAGGGGAAACTTTCTTTAGCTGAGATTCTGTTATATAAGCTCCACTTACTGGTGTCGTATCAAGCACTGCATAAAATCTATTGAGGGTACCTGTACGAAGTACATTTGCCCTATCGCCAGTCCCAAACAACAACCAGGTATTTTGACCATTTTTCACAACAGTGATTGGATAAAAAATGGGCTGCCAATGATCGTAATCAGTACTATCATCAGGCTGTTTAGCCCTGAATATTACTCTCGCTTCCCAGTTTTCAGGGTCCGGATCACTCAAATCAACCTTCCAGACCTGCCCATCCATATCCCCAATGTACATTACATCATAGATATTATCACTTTCTGGATTTCTGTTAAATAGGGTAGGTGCAGCAGGAAATGGCCAATTCATATGGAATCCCGATGCTGGAGGTATATTCCACCACTGGTCATTATTACCCTCGGACATTTCATAAATGTCCAGCGCATAGATGCTATTTCCTGGAATATCTCCAGGATCTGTAAGGGTGTTCCAGAGGGAGTCAGGCCAGAAACCGCCACCAAAAAATCCCATAAATCTTTCCACAGTATCACTGGAAATCCTACAAATTCTGTTTACTTTGAAAATCCTTGGCTCACTCCACGTGTAACCAAGGGAATCATTGGTAAATTCAAAAAGATAATTTGGACTGGTTGGATAGGTTACATCAATGGCGGTATACCCCCTTCCACCATCTCTCTCACCAAACATCAAAACTGTTTTCCATTCGTATGAATTCTTGAAACTATCTGCCTCCTCTGATGGGAACCAGACATCCGCCGCCTGTGGAGAAGCGTCAATATAATACGTATGCGCAAGTGCTAAATTCTTTAGCCTCGGGAGTTGATCATTAGGTATAATTGCCCATAACTCGTCTCCAGTAGAATCATCAAAACAGTGTAACATCCCGTCATTTGCTCCAACATATACAGCAGGGTTCCTACCACTCTGCATATCTACTCTGAATTTCCAGAAGTCATCATCCTCATAGAATACATTCGGTATATGTATCCTCAGCGGTGCTGAATGGAAAATATCCCCAAGATACGAAGTGTCAACAGGGGAGGGGCTACCACTCCTGACCAGATTAACTATTGCACTCACTTCAGAATACGTAGAAACATCAAGGTCTGAAGGGGAAAAATGTAGACTATCAAATGGTTCAAGTGCTTCATTCTTTACTCCATATATATTTCTTGATGACGGATCTGTGACCCTCAATGTATCTCCAGCATCCCAAATAAGCAAGGAATCGGGTATAGAATCAAGACTAAAGCTAATTGTATTAAGTGGTAACCTGAGCGCCTTTAGATGACCATTCCACAGGGGTGTATCACCTGGAAGAAATGAAGCAAGGTACATCCTTGATTGATACTGTGTCGCCAGGAACTCCTCCTGAATGGAGGTAATTGCTATACCTGAAAAACTATAATTAGAAGAAAGTATCTCTTCAAATATCCTCTCCAGTGCATTTGCAAGGGCAGTAGCATCCTCTGCTATAAACGCGTAACCAGAGAGATTTGTATACCTTGGAGTCCCCATAGCATTACATCCCAACCATGGCTTTATAGCCATCGTATCTCCAGTAACTGAATCAGAAACAGCGTAGGAATGCGTCCCTCCCCATCTCCCAACCCAGTTCAAATCATTTGCACCAGCCTGGGATATACCAGTTCCAAAACCTACTGCATATACCTTAATTCCATGTTGGTGGTATGCCTTATATGCCTGTCTCACAAATTCTTTACTACCATCGGTTGAGCTATAACCGTCACTATCATAACAGTCAGAATAATCAAAGCACCTATTTGATTCCCCATCTGTAATAAAAATTATACTATAGTCATAGCAGATATAAGCACCAGTTGTATCGTAATTATTCAGATATTGCCAGGACCTTTGAAGAAGTGGACCATTCGGCGTGTAGCCATTGTTATAATCGTTATTCATGTGAGCCCAGACTGCACCGAAGTGACTACCCAAAGTGTCCGTATAAAAAATATGGGACGATTGGTATTCCCATTTCCAGGTTTCTGGGTTTAACGCATAGCCGCTCACAGATTTATAATAACGGTTAGGCACGTATATGGGGTCAGTAGATGGATGCAGACCGTAAGCAGGACAACCAAGAAAGTAAGAGGTGCTTAATGTTATAGGGAGTAGTTTCTCATCAAGCGTATCCACAACAAAGTCGTTATTTGCATCAAGTAGATCGAAAATGACTTTTAATGCCTCCTTCATCCTGGTACTCCTCTCTCGCTGTGAAATACTTAGTTTAACATAAAGTTTACTCAAGGTAGATTGTGTTGCCCGCACATAAACCTGGACATCCTGAACCAGACCCGCATCAGGAACATAGATGTCTTTAGTCCTCATCCAGCTCCGAATTGATGTAGAAGAGTTATCTTGATATGTATGCCAGACATTATTTATCTTGAGTCTCAATTCCCACCTGTGAAGTGTACCCTTGGGGACTCCCCTTGCATGTTTAAATCCTAACTCCCAATAACCGTTGGCTTGCATACCATTAAAGTCGTCCATACTTCCATTATCGGGAACAGTAAGAGAGTCATACCAGGTATCCAATTCTGTTGCATTACCGCCAGAATACTTATGTAGATCAACCGACCCGAAAAAGGACAATGTTACTCGAGAGTTCATACTACCCGATCTATCAAACGCAATCATCACAGCCGGCACTCTTGTTACAGAAAATAACCTCTCATCATTTGCAAACAGAGCAAAGAGTGGAGCAAAAAAGACAAAGACATAAAATAATCTATGCATTCTCTTCATTGTACACCTCCTAACGCATCCAGATCCTCTTCTTCAAGCGGGTCAAGACTAAGAACAATAGGAATAAGATAATCTCTATTCTCCATTCTAATCACTACAAAGCTGAAGTACATATGATCCTCATTTCCTGTTACAGCCATTTCTGTCCTCGTGAGATTCTTCCATTTTCTATATAGATTACCCTTTTCAATCACTGCAACAAAACGGTCATAATACTTCATTCTAATCCCTGAATTTCTGAATTCAAGATTTCGCGGTGTCCGAACTATCTCGAATTTCCATCGCTTTGGGAATAAAACCATATCACCCCCCTTAAATACCCCTTCGTCAAGGGCAATAACCCTCTTCATAACATTTTCTTTACCATAGCTAAATATAATTTTGTTACCCTGGGGAGAATTCGCAATTGATTGAAAATAGCCATAGCCCTCTATCCCTTGATAGGGATACCAGTTAAAACTATTAAAAAGCCCACATATAATCAATAAACTGAACATATCCACCTCCTCTAATACATTGTGTGACCAAATTTACCACTCATCGCGGTAAATGGCAATTCAAAAGAAGCAGCAACACTGAATGAACGGCTGAAACCATTGTGTATTATATAGCCAGAAGTATTAAAATTATAAACCCACTCTTCCCTTCCATCACCGGCTGGTGAGAATTGTTTATATGGAATATTCATAGGGATAGGCCAAATGAAATATTTTCCGCTGTTTCCAAGGCTATCCTCGTACACCTTCCTGATAGACCCCTCAATAAACCTTTTTCTCTGGTATGCCTCATTGGAATATCCACTTACTGTGTCAAAGACCTTCCTCATCATATCTGTATTTGGAATAAAAGACATATAAAAATCCTCTCCAGATTCGCCAAGTAGAAAAGCCCTTTTTCTATTACCAAAAAGGGTGGTGCTCGAGGCATGACTCTGCGTATAAATAATCAAACCGGCAACAAGTACAGAAAATACAACGATTGTCATCAGAACAACTATTAACGCTACTCCTTTTTTATTCATCACAACCCCCTATTTTTTATGATTACATCACCTTTATAACTAACAGAGATTTTCTTACCAAAAACAGTTTTCCCACCTGTTACTTTATAGTGTACCCTTCTCACAACAGGAGAAGATGTATGATTCACAGTATCAACCTCCTGAACAATGCTTGGGATTGAATCGTCTGAAAAATCATAGTAAGACAATTTGAATGTATCGATATTCGAAATTAAGGGACTCCCATCGTAATAGATTTTACCCGTGTTAAATGTAAATTGGTGTGGAAGGTCATCAGAAAAATCACCATTTCCATTATCATCAGCATTATATCTCAGGATAGTTGAATCGCCATTGATTATCCCATAGGCGTTCGTCTCAAAGGGATCATACCCTATTTCTCTCACCCTCGTCTTAAAAAATCCAATGAAAGACTGTAATTTCTGGGAAAAGACGGTGTACTCAATCTGAAGATTGGCATTCCTCTGCTGATATATCAATGTTCCATAAATAAATCCCAACAAAATACCCAAAACAGAAATTGTTACAACCATCTCAATAAGTGTAAAACCTCGTTTTCTTTGCATATTTTCACCTACCTATGGTAAGTTAGTATAAATTTGTGGGTAAACGATGTATTCATTGGTCCTGTAGCCATCGCTTTAAATGTCATATAGCTTGGAGTGGATGTAGAAGATGATCCTGTCTTTCCAACAAAAACAATATTAGTATTATAGACACCACTCGTGATGGTATCAACAAATGCCTTGACCTGTGTATTTGGAACAGTCAGTACATTCCATAGGCTATCGTATCTACCTGAATATACCCATGCCTGAAAATCAACAACTTTTGAGTCTACTTCCTCGTATAATCTCGACATATTCATAATTCTTGCAGTTGCCCTCTGATTTGCAATAAAAAATTGTATAAATGCGACAATTGCAATAGAAAAAATAACCATTGTAACAAGAAGTTCTATTAGAGTCATCCCCTTTTTATTCATTCTTCTTTCACCTCCCCTAACGGTGTTATAGTAATTTTTATCTTCTTCCCTGTATTATTTCTGTTAATAATATAAAAATAATCATCATAAAGGGAAGTTACTGTGCCAGATTTACTGACAGTAAAAAAGCCAATATTTGACGCGTTAACTATTTCAATAGAATCGCTTGAATTAAATTCCAATGTATCTATAAAATTAGCGGCTCCACTCGGTCTCCCATATACCTTTTGAGTATTTTCATCAACCATTATTTCCCAGGTGGTAGCAAGTGTGTCAGCCTGCAGTTTTTTCTGTGCATCATAAAAGAATCGCCTGAATCTACCACTATCCTCCTGAACGGTATACGAATGAAGGCTTCCCCTCATTCCAAAGGCAACAAGAGCAGTTAACACTCCAATAATAGCTATAACAACCATTAACTCAATCAAAGTAAATCCTCTTTTCATATTTCACCTCCTTTTCTTATGTACAAAAATCATTCTAAAATAAATTTTGTTGAAAATGAGATAATTAACTTTTATAAACTGAATTTTTTGTGTAAAATTTTACATAGTTTGGGGGGAAACTCCATACTTCTCTAACCTACCTTCTCCTTCTAAAAAAGCCTCCTCTCTTACCCTCATTCTCTTTTTCTTCTTTCTCCTTTTTTACCACTTTTTTAACCTTTAAAAGACCCGAGGAAATAAGGCCGTATAAGACCCTGGCAACTGCAAATTCCTCCATTCCAAGAATACTTGCAAGCTTCTCAACTGTTCTTTTTCCATCAACAGCAGCAAGTACCTTCCACTCCATTGAGTCAAGCTCAATATTTGATTCTTCGGGTTCCTCTACAAAATCAACGACAACATTTACAGAAGGAATTACATTCTCTATCTGCTTCCACTCATCTATCTGCCTTGCAGCTTCAATAATAACATTTTGAATAGGCATCTGTATAGAAGTTTTATCAAGGTTTTCACCAGGCACAAATTTAAAAGTTCCCTTTTTCGTAGTTATTATTTTTTTAACAGCCTTCATTCCATCGGTGTTTTCCATTTCTGCATGGAGTAAAATCCCATTCTTAAAATACATCATTGCTTCACCGTTTTGAGAGAATAAATGGAGAACACCGTCCTTCTTGGAAAGGTGAATGACCTGTAAAACATCTGTTATTTCGAAATCTTCAAGATTACCAGATAAAGGCACTATCTCTCCTTATAAATTCCCATCTTACCAAATTTTTCTATTCTTTTTTCTACAAGTTCATCTGAAGGTACCTTAACTAATTCATTATAGGTCTCTAAGATCGCTTCCCTTATTATAGCTGCCGCTTTTTCTGGATTTCTATGGGCGCCACCAGGAGGTTCAGGGATTATTTTATCAATCACTCCGAATCTTAGCAGGTCTTCAGGCGTAATTTTTAATGCCTTTGCCGCTTCCACCTTATACTTCTGGTCTCTCCATAATATTGACGCACATCCCTCGGGTGAGATAACAGAATACATCGAATTTTCCATCATATAAACCCTATCCCCCACTCCAATAGCGAGGGCACCCCCACTTCCACCCTCCCCAGTAATAATAATGATGATAGGAACAGGAAGAACTGCCATTTCTTTAATATTAACAGCAATAGCCACCGCCTGACCCCTTTCTTCCGCTCCTATACCTGGAAAAGCACCAGGTGTATCAATAAAGGATACTATCGGCTTGCCAAATTTTGCCCCCATTTGCATAACCCTTAATGCCTTTCTATATCCTTCTGGATGAGGCATACCAAAATTTCTTTTAATCTTTTCTTCTGTAGTCCTACCTTTCTGATGCCCCACAACAATAAATGGTATCCCATCCAGAGATGCCACCCCTGCAACAATAGCAGGGTCATCGGCATACAACCTATCACCATGAAGTTCAACCCAATCCTTAAAAATAAGCTCTATATAATTAAGTGTGTATGGCCTATCAGGGTGTCTGGCAAGAAGCACTTTTTGCCATGGAGAGAGGTTCTCAAAAATCTTCCTTCTTAACTCATTCAGTTTCTTCTCAAGTGGCTTTATTTCATCTTCCAGGGAGACACCCTCTGTATCTGAGATACTTTTTAGCTCCTCAATCCTTTTTTCCAATTCTTCTATTGGTTTCTCAAAATCAAGGTATACGGGCATTAAACTCCCCAGTTAAGTGTTATAAGGTTCGAACTACCTATCTCATTATAATATCTGCTAAATGAATAGTCAATACAGAAATTCGAGTAGGATAAACCAAAACCTATTGAGAAGATCTCAAGCGGACTTCTGAATTTTTTGCCAACTCTGAAATACAAGAGATCTCTCAAATTGAGTTGGCAACCTGAATAAAACTGCGTTACTGTATTCAAAAGTTTCACCAACTCTCCTCCTACCTTAATTTCTCCATAACTAAATTTATAGGTGGGCAAATATAATCCAAGTCTCCAGGTAAGTGGAAGTCTGAATTTAGACCCCCCCATATATTTTGGGCCTACATTCAAAAAACTAAAAACGATCTCCCCTACAGGTGTAGCCCTGGTCATACCAAAATCAAATGCATAATTTGAGTATTCCCGGGTGAGTATCACTTCTTTAAGCCACTTTATACCCATACCCAATGAAATATCTTTATATCTCTTCCCCAGATTAAATCTAAAGGAAAGATCATATCCATTGTAGGTCTCCCCTGTTGGACCTGGAACTTCGCCGTGCAACTCCATATTATCTGAAAAATAACCCTTTGCAGAAAATCCATAGTAACCCCAGGAAGCCATCCGTGCATATACTATATTTTCCAGTTTTGAACCGGCAATATGATTTCTATGGCTTAGTAGCAAGGCGGACCTTGGATTGAAAAGTAGATACGATGGGTTTTTTGCGATTGACCCAACTGTATTTCCACTGTACAATCCCCCAGATCCAATAATTACTGCATCATTATCAAGGGTCAACATCTCGAACCCTACAGGTCCACCAATCCTATCAAACCAATCTACTATGTTCTGTAGATCTTGTGGTAAGCCAAAAATAAAAAGAGTTAAAAATATCATTTTATATCTCCCCCTAACTGGAAACCTGCCTCAAGGGCAGAAAGATTAAGGTCTTCTGTACCTTTAGGAATCCTGTGAAGAACCGCCTTTTTCATTGCCTCTTTTGTTATTATTTTTATTAAAACTGTAATAACGCCAAGAGAAACAATATTCGTTGTAATTTCTCTGCCCGTTATATCCAGGGCGGTTCTACTCAGATCAACAGACTTTATTCTTTTGTCTTCCTTATTGAAATCCTTTACAAAAAAAGGATCTATAATTATTACACCATTTTCTTTAACGTCTGTGCTGTATTCATCGTAGGAATCCTGGGTAAGGCATAGAAAGATATCGGCTTTCCTTACTTTTAAATAATTTATCCTGGCATCAGAAATGATAACCTCTGATTTGCTCAACTCTCCCCTTGTGGCTGCACCGTAAAGTTGTGATTGAACCACATTGTAATCTTCATAAATGCCAGCAGACTCAGCAAGAATAATGCCACCAAGTATCAACCCCTGCCCTCCTTCACCAGCAAGCCTCACCTCATACTTCATCCTTCCCTCCTTATTTCTTCTAATTTTTTCCTGTATACCGCAGTAAGCTCAGGCATCGAATCATCTTCCCTGAATATACCAATAGGGTACTTACCCTTTCTTTCATCATCATTCATCTTTTCAAACTTTGACCTGGGGACAGAAATCGACTCAATGTATTTCAGGTTTTTAGCCCCATCTGATGATAATTTATTCCTCCTGCCAAAATTAATAGGGCATGTAGTAAGAACATCTATTACAGACAATCCTTTATGTTGAATCCCCTTCTTTATTAGATTATCAAGCATAGGTACATGATATGATGTTCCCCTTGCAACATATGTTGCACCAGCCCCAAGGGCAAGCCGAGCGATATCAAATGGAGTTTCAAATTGACCATAGGGGGCAGTAGTAGCATAAGCACCGAAAGGGGTTGTTGGTGAAACCTGTCCACCTGTCATCCCATAAATATTATTGTTATATATAATTGCCGTAAGATCTATATTCCTTCTGCATGCATGGATGAAATGGTTTCCACCTATAGCGGCAGCATCACCATCCCCCATAACGACAATCACTGTCAATTCTGGATTGGCGAGTTTTATACCAGTTGCAAAACTGAGAGCCCTTCCATGTGTGGTATGAAGGGTGTTGAAGTCAACATACCCTGGTGTTCTACCCGAACATCCTATACCTGATACCATCACAACTTTATTTCTATCCAATTCAAGTTTGTGGATAGTTCTGAGTATTGAAGCAAGGATGATACCATGCCCACAACCGGGACACCATATTGAAGGAAATTTATCCAATCTCAAGTACTTTCTTGCAATTTCGGTATACATCATTTCCTCCCCATTATATATTCTTCTATTTCATCGGGTGTTATTATTTCTCCGTTGGATTTCCCATGCCACTCAATCTTTTCTCTACCAATCACCCTCTCTACTTCATTCACAATCTGACCCATATTCATTTCAAAAACATAAAGCTTCTTTAGATTTTTCGAAGACTCCATTAATTCTTTATCACAGAATGGGAATACCACCTTTGGTCTTATTAAACCAGCTTTTACACCGTTATTTCTTAATTCTTCCACTGCTTCAAGTGCCGAACGTGCTACAGGCCCAAGGGCAAAAATACCTATCTCAGCATCATCCATATATTCAAAGTCAACTTCCACAATATCATCCCTATTTTTTCTTATTTTATTTACTAACCTTGAAATAAGTGCTTGCGATTTTTTTGGGTTATGTGTAGGGAAACCCGTCTCATCGTGAACAAGACCTGTTGTATGATACCTATAACCAGAGCCATACGGGGGCATTGGTGGGACATCACCAAAATTGGTATCATAAGGCTTAAATTTATCAGGCTTAACCTCTGGCATCCTTCTATTTATCACTTCTACCTTTTCTGGTAGATCCACCATCTCCCTCATATGTCCGATAATCTCATCGGAGAGAATTATTACAGGTGTTCGGTACTTTTCTGCAAGATTAAAAGCACGAACCGTTTGATAGAAACATTCTGTAACGGAATTGGGGTATAGAACTATTATCTCATGATCTCCATGTGTGCCCCATTTTGCCTGTAAAAGATCTCCCTGTGATGGAAATGTAGGTAGACCAGTTGATGGCCCCCCCCTCATAATATCCACGAATACGGTTGGTGCCTCTACCATGGCTGCAAAGCCTATATGTTCCTGCATCAAGGAAATGCCGGGACCACTCGTTGCAGTCATTGACTTCTTTCCTGCAAGAGATGCACCTATTATAGAGCCCGCACTGCCTATCTCATCTTCCATCTGGATAAAAATACCTCCATATTTTGGAAGTTCTCTCGCGATGTACTCTGCTATATCAGAGGAAGGCGTTATTGGATATCCACCATAGAATTGAAGACCTGCCTCCAGTGCTCCCTTACCAATTGCTTCATTTCCACTCAGTAATTTTTTTGCCATCACTCTCTCCTATATTTTTTTACACCTTCAACATAAAGATCATTGCCGTATGTATCAATAGCTACAATAAGTGGAAGATCTTCTACGAACAGCTTCCTCACTGCCTCAGGCCCAAGATCCTCATAAGCAATAATTTTTGCTTCCCTTACAGATTTAGCGATCAGTGCTGCAGCACCACCTACAGCTGCAAAGTATACTGCGCCATATTTTTTCATAGCATTCACAACTATTTCCGACCTTTGCCCCTTACCAATCATACCTGCAAGACCCAACTCTAATAGTTTTGGTGTGTATGGATCCATTCTATAACTGGTTGTGGGACCAGCTGAGCCTATGGGCATCCCAGGTTTTGCAGGGGCTGGTCCAACATAGTATATTACCTGTCCTTCCGGCTCAAATGGTATATTCTCGCCTTTCTCAATTGCCTGGATGAACCTCTTATGAGCTGCATCCCTTCCAGTATATATAGTTCCACTCAGCAAAACGTTTTCCCCCATCCTGAGATTTTTTATATCCTCGTCTGAAAGTGGAGTCTTTATCCGTTTGGTTTCTTCCATCTTTCCTCCTTATATTGTTATTTCTTTATGCCTTGCTGCATGACATTGCATATTTACCGCTACTGGCATACTTGCAATATGGCAAGGATGGGTTTCAATGTGTACTGCAAGGGCAGTTGTTCTTCCACCAAGACCCATAGGTCCAATACCAAGTTTATTCACTTCTTCAAGTATTTCATTCTCAAGCCTCGCAAATTTAGGGTCAGGATTATGTGTCCCAACCTTCCTGAGCAATGACTTCTTTGCAAGAAACGCAACATGCTCGAATGTTCCACCTATCCCAACACCAACTATAACAGGGGGACAGGGATTGCCACCCGATCTTCTAACCCTATCTACAACAAAGTTTTTTACACCTTCTACTCCATCTGCTGGAACCATCATCTTTACCTCACTCATATTTTCAGATCCACCGCCCTTTGGGGCGAAAATTATATGGATTTTATCCCCTGGAATAAGTCTCAAATGAATAATAGGTGGTGTATTGTCTCCTGTATTTTTTCTCTCAAATAGCGGATCTTTAACAATAGATTTTCTCAGGTAACCATTTTTATATCCCCTTTGGACACCCTCATATATTGCGGCTTCAAAGCCCCTACCATCCACTCTAACATTTTCCCCCATCTCGACAAAAAATACTGCAAATCCTGTATCCTGACAGATTGGCATTTGTTCATTCGCAGCGATATACTGGTTTTTTAGGATAATATCAAGGACATTCCTGGCAACAGGCGAATCTTCTCTCTCCCTGAAGTATTCAATTCTTTCCTTGACATCGTCTGGTATGTAATAGTTTGCACTTATGCAAAGTTTCTCAATTTCATCTACAAGCTGTTTGAATTTAACTTGCCTCATTTTTCACCACCTCTTTTGGGTTTACAAAAATAGCAAAATCAGGACAATGATACTCGCAAAGATAACAACCAATACACTTATTCTCGTCAGAAACTGCTACTTTCCTATCATCTCCTATGTATAGTATCTTCACAGGACACAAATAGACACAAATTTCACATCCCTTACATAATTTTTTATCTATCGTTACAGAAAATGCTCTCTTTGCCATTATAATACCTCCGTTAAAAGATCTCTTATCTCTTCAGGTATACTGGCCACTTTTATTCCCGCATTTTCCCAGGCCTTTATTTTCCCTTTAGCTGTACCCGCCCCTCCAGAAATTATTGCACCTGCATGCCCCATCCTCTTTCCAGGGGGAGCTGTTCTACCTGCAATAAAGCCAACAACGGGCTTGGGATAATGTGTTTCCTTTATATACTCAGCGGTATCTTCCTCATCGCTTCCACCAATTTCACCAATAAGTACGATTGCTTCTGTCTGTACATCATCCTTAAATAGCTCAAGCATATCTATAAATTTAGTCCCTATGATTGGGTCACCACCAATCCCAACCGCAGTAGACTCTCCAAATCCCCCCTCCGTTATATGGCTCACAATTTCATATGTTAGTGTTCCACTTCTTGAAACGACGCCAACCTTTCCCTTTTCAAATATCTTTTCCGGCAAAATGCCAACCTTTGCCTCGCCAGGTGAAATAATTCCAGGACAATTTGGGCCAATAAGCTTCACTCCTTTATCATTTATAAATCTAATAGCCCTTATCATATCATTAACGGGTATACCTTCTGTAATAGCTACGATAATTTCAATTCCGCTATCTGCCGCTTCATATATTGCATCTATGGAAAATCTTGCAGGAACAAAAATTATTGATGTATTTGCTCCCTCTTTTTCTACTGCTTCCTTTACACTATTGAAAACAGGGATCCCTTCAACCGATTGGCCACCCTTACCAGGGGTAACGCCTGCTACTACATTCGTGCCATATTCCTTCATCCTCTTTGCATGAAATGAGCCATCCCTACCCGTTATCCCCTGAACAACGAGCCTTGTATCCTCTCCAACAAGAACACTCATCTCTCCCCCTTTCTATGGGCAAGTCCAATTGATCTTTTTGCTCCTTCTGACATTGTGCTCACTGAATGTATGGTTAATCCAGATTCCTTTAATAATCTCCTGCCCTCTTCTTCATTTGTGCCTGTCAACCGCACAACAATTGGAACGTTCACCTCCATATTTTTCAGCGCTGTCACAAGACCAGTAGCAATATCGTCACACCTCGTTATTCCGCCAAATATATTAAACCATATTACCCTCACATTTTCCTCCCTCGTAATGATATCCATGGCATTCATCACTTTTTCTGGGTTCGAGCTTCCACCAACATCAAGAAAATTGGCAGGTTCCCCACCAAAATACTTGATAACATCCATTGTTGCCATTGCAAGGCCAGCTC
Source organism: uncultured bacterium (assembly GCA_964596115.1). Classification (GTDB taxonomy): domain Bacteria; phylum Hydrothermota; class UBA3072; order UBA3072; family B12-G15; genus CAZQRW01. The sequence continues at coordinate 5,224 of CAZQRW010000016.1, read as the reverse complement.
CATTAACAACACATCCAATATCCCCTTCCAATTTAATAAAACTCAACCCCTTTTTCTTTGCCTCCTCTTCTACCTTTTCATCTTCTGTAAGGTCCTTCAACTCTTCGTAATCGGGGTGTCTAAAAAGTGAATTGTCGTCAAAATTGATCTTTGAATCAATGGCTAATAGTTCTCCTTGTTTTGTAACAACGAAGGGATTTATCTCCGCCAGAGATGCATCTGTTTCCATAAATAACCTGTATAACCTCATTAATACATCCCCTACTTTGGATGCAAGCCCAGGATTTCTATATAGTTTATATCCGAGATCCCTTGCTTGATGAGGAAGAAGGCCATATGCCGGATCAACTATTAATTTAAAAATTTTTTCGGGTGTTTCTCTTGCAACCTCCTCAATCTCAACACCCCCAGCAGGACTCACCATAATAACTGGCCTTTTTGATCTCCTATCAACGACTACACCAAGATATGCTTCTGATTCTATTCTAACTGCTTGGGCAACAAGCACCTTCTTTACCTTCAGACCCTTTATATCCATACCCAGAATCGTACTGGCAACCTTATAGGTCTCTTCAGGTGTTTTTGCTAATTTCACTCCTCCCGCCTTTCCCCTTCCACCAACATGAACCTGCGCCTTTACAACAACAGGTTTCCCAATGCTTTCTGAGATTTGTCTTGCCTTATCAGGTGAATCTGCAACCTCCCCAGAACTTACAGGAATACCGTATTTTTTAAAAAATTCTCTTGCCTGGTATTCATGAATTTTCATCTATCCTCCTTTTTGCAAGTTCAATATATTCTTCAGCCGATCGTTTTATATCCACAATTATGGATTTATCCAATTTTTTCACTATTTTTCCTGGAACACCAACAACAAGAGAAAACGGTGGAATTTTCTCACTCTCTTTAACAAGAGCACCTGCGCCAATAATGGATCCTCTTCCTATTTCTGCACCACTTAATACAATAGCACCCATCCCGATGAGACAAAAAGAATCTATCTTTGCACCATGAACTATGGCACTATGGCCAATGGTAACATTGGCACCAATTATAGAAGGTAAATTGTGATCAACATGAATTACGGCATTATCCTGGATATTAGTATTTTCGCCTATCTTGATAAAGGCAACGTCACCTCTCAGAACAGCTCCATACCATATATTTACATTCTTTTCTATACGAACATCACCAATAATGCGGGCACTCTCCGCAATGAAAAGTGGCTCATTTTCCTTTGTTTCTTCCATCTCTATGACAGGAAAATAACAAATAGAACCAATATGTCAAGTATGAAAATGTCATTTTCCTTCTTGTTTATTATCAACCGTATTAATTTTCTCTTTTATCCTCTCCTCTTGACAGTCTTGGCATTATCATTATGATACACATATGGACATCTCATTTGAAAAACTATGGAAAATCTCAAAGGAACTGCAACTTTCCCTCAGCCTCGATGAAAGTTTATGCAAAATTCTTACCGCCCTCACAGCAGGCGATGGATTTGCCTTTAATAGGGCTATCATCTTTCTGAAGGAAGACACACGACTGATTCCAAAGGTATGGATTGGTCCAAAAACAATTGACGAGGCTTATAAGGTATGGAAAGAAATCTCCTCTCAACCACATGCACTTGAAGACCTCCTCTCTAAATGTTCAAGAAGGGAATATCTAAAAAGCCTGCCAACAATCTCTATTGAGCTTAATATTAATGATTTTAATCCTGATTTTTTGAATAATGGGCCCACAAAGATAGATAAGTCAGATTTGGTCCCCAAGACCCTTAGATCTGTCCTTGAATATCTTCCCTTTGTTCTTGTCCCTCTGAAAACAGAAAGCGAACTCCTTGGGTTGATAATAGCGGATAATATGTTTAATAAGAAAGCCATTACGGATATCGATATAAAGCACCTTGAATTATATGCCGCCCTCGCTTCGAATGTCATCGAAAGGGCGAACCTTTTTGAGGAGGTAAAGAAAAAAGAAAAGGCACTGGAAGAATCATATAGAAAACTACAGGAGGCACAAAAAAAGGTTATTTCCCTTGAAAAAATGGCAGCAACTGGGGAACTCTCCTCTACATTTGCTCATGAATTAAGAAATCCAGTGGCGATAATAGGTGGTTATGCAGAAAATATCTACAGGAATGCAGAATTTCCTGATTCTCTGAAGTCAAAAATGGAAATAATACTAAAAACTGTAAATAGAATGGAGTTTATTATCCAGAATCTTTCAGATTATATAAGGATTCCACAACCTCAAAAAAATTTTGTTACTATCAATGAAATTTTGAATAGAAGTCTCGAAAATCTACAGATTGAAATCACCAAAAAGAATATCTCCATAGAAAAAAATATTCAAGACATTGGTAAGATCTATGCAGATCCATTATTAATTGAACAGGTTTTTACAAATATTCTGAGAAATAGTATAGATGCCATAGACAGGAATGGTTTGATATACATTAATGTTTACCGCAAGGAAACAAAAATAACCGTTGAATTCATTGATAATGGCAAAGGTATGACAGATGAAGTTATGAATACATTATTTACTCCATTTCACTCTGGGAAAAGGGAAGGGTTGGGATTAGGTCTTGCGGTAAGTAAAAAAATTATACTCTTGCACAATGGGAAAATTGATATAAAAAGTAAGCTGGGTAGTGGAACCACTGTATCTATCTTATTTCCTGTCGCAGAGGAGGTAAAGGATGAAAAAGATCTTACTCATTGAAGATGATGAAGACCTCTTAGAACTTTACGCCGAGGTATTAAAAAACGAAAAATACTACGTTGAAACTGCATCCAACGGAAGGGAAGGACTGGAGAAATTTAATAAAACAAAATTTGACCTTGTAATTCTCGATATAAGAATGCCCGTTATGGACGGTATAGAAACACTCGGCGCTATCCTTGAGCAGAGAAAAGATGTAAAAATTATCATAAACACAGCGTATGGATCCTATAAAGATAATTTCCTCACCTGGGGAGCTGATGCATACCTTATAAAATCCTCTTCCCTTGACGACCTCCTGAAAAAAGTAAAGGGATTAATAGGATGAACATACTTACATTTATACTTGCTGGTGGGAAGGGCCAGAGACTCTATCCACTAACGAGGGACAGGGCAAAACCTGCAGTGCCATTCCTTGGTGTCTACAGAATTATTGATTTCGTTCTTTCCAACGCCGTCAACTCAGGATTAAGAAAAATCATTCTGCTAACACAATACCGTTCCCTATCCCTCGATAGGCATATAAGAATGGCCTGGGATATCTTCAGAAGCGAAATTGATGGTTATATATATACACTTCCGGCACAGCAAAGGTATGGAATGAGGTGGTATGAAGGAACAGCAGACGCTGTTTTCCAGAATATATATACACTTGAAAAGGAAAAACCGGATTATCTTATTGTGCTTTCAGGGGACCACATATACAAGATGGATTATGTAAATCTTATTGATCAACATATCACAAGAGATGCCGATCTCACGCTTGTCAGTATTCCATTCCCAAAGAAAAAATCTATGCAATTCGGTGTTATTGAGATAGACAAAAGCAATAGGGTCAAGGGATTCGAAGAAAAACCAGGTTCTCCAAAGAGCATTCCGGGTAGGCCAAAATTTTCTCTTGTAAATGGAGGGATATACATATTCAAAACTGATTTGCTGGTAAAAATCCTTATGGAGGACATGAGGAATAAGTATAGTACCCATGATTTTGGAAGGGATATCATTCCAAAAATGATATCTGAAAAATATAATGTCCTCACGTATATATTTGATACATACTGGAGGGATATCGGAACCCTTGACTCTTACTTTGAATCCACAATGGATTTTCTATCAAATTCTCCACCAATCAAACTCTCCGATCCTGAATCACCTGTGAGAACATACTTCCCACCCCTGCCTCCTGCAAAAATAATGAAAAATAGTTTAATAGAAAACTCATTTATTGCCAATGGTGCTGAGATCCACTCAGCAAAAATTATAAATAGTGTAATCTCCCCTTCTGTTATTGTAAAGAAGGATGCGCTTGTAAAAGATTCCATAATCTTCCACAGAACGGTTATTAATCCGGATGCAAGGGTGGAAAGAATGATTGTTGATAAAGAGGTTGTAGTTGACAAAAAATTCAAAAGAGAAGAGGCAAAAAAATACGGCTTTGAGCCAACCGAAGAGGGGATAATAACAATACCCAAAGGATGGAGGATGGATGCCTGAGCTGAGAAAAGATCCTATTATAGGAAGATGGGTTATTATAGCTACAGAAAGGGCAAAACGACCCGATGATTTTTCAAAAGCAGAAAAAAAACAGCTCAAAAAGGGATTCTGCCCATTTTGTGAGGGTAATGAGGATAAGACACCACCAGAAATATACGCCGTGAGAAAAGGTGGGGGGAAAAATACATCAAACTGGAAAATAAGGGTTGTCCCTAATAAGTTTCCTGCACTTTCACCTGAGGGGGAAGTAAGAAAAAAAGAAATTGGCATTTATCAGTATATGGATGGCGTTGGTAAACATGAGGTGATAATTGAATCTCCAAAGCATTATAAATCCCTGCATAATATGACGAAAAGAGAGATAGAATTAATAATCGAAACATACAAAAAAAGGTATCTTGCCCTAAAACTGGATGAGAAGTTAAGATACATACTAATATTTAAAAATTATGGGGAGGAGGCAGGCGCTTCCCTATCCCATTCACACTCGCAGATTATTGCAACTCCCATAGTTCCAAAAAGGGTTTCAGAGGAACTATATGGCGCCAGGTATTATTTCAATGAAAACAGAAGTTGTGTTTTCTGTGATATGATAAAACAGGAGAAAAGACACAAAGAAAGGCTTGTCTTTGATAGCGAACATTTTCTTGCATTCACCCCTTATGCCTCACGATTCCCATTTGAGGTATGGATTCTTCCAAAGAGGCATACTGCATTTTTTGAGACAATAACACAGGAAGAAATAAAGTCACTTTCTAAGACATTCAAATTTGTATTTTCAAGGCTCCACTCTGTCCTAAATGACCCTCCGTATAACTACATCTTACATACTGCACCTGCAAGTATGTCAGATAAATGGCCCACAATGGAGTATGACTATCATTGGCACATTGAGATTATCCCAAAACTCACAAAGGTGGCAGGTTTTGAATGGGGAACAGGATTCTATATTAATCCTATGAAACCAGAAGATGCAGCGAGATATTTGAGAGAATAA
>CAZQRW010000015.1:0-35816 GCA_964596115.1 uncultured bacterium | reverse complement strand
ATATGCAAAGAGACTTGCTGATTTTATAGATAAAGTGCTTACAGCAACGGGTGCATCTCAGGTAGATATTGTGGCGCATAGTATGGGAGGAGATGTTGTAAGGTCTACAATGAAATATTATGGATGCTCGTCCAAAATAAGGAAGGTGATAACAATTGGAACACCGCATCATCCATACAGTTCCTATCTTGAAAGATTCGCAGAGGCTTTTATAGTGGGGAGTCAGGATTGGCAAAAGGACGGAGGGGAGGACACAGAGTTGGGGGCTACTTCTGGGGGTCATACAACTGTTTTTAGAGATTTAATAACAGGGCAGGAGAGAGAATGGTTGGATTTTCTTGGATACTCTGGGTATGGAGATGTTCAGTTTAGTACTATTGCAGGAAACAGAGGATTGGTTATTGCGGGTCACCCCAATGACGGAACAGTAGAAGTAAATCAGGCTCATTTAGATATTGCTACTTTCAAGCCTGTAATATATGCTTCTCATAGTTATGCTGGAGAACAGGAACTCGCAGAGGTCACCTGCACCTATACGACCGAATTCATAAAGAAGTGGATGATTGATGATGAGGTACTTGCTGAGGCAACAATCTCAGGGAATACATCTCTATATCCGAATCCTTGGCCCCAGACTTCAGGAAATGGATTTTTTGGTGCTTTGAGATGTAATGTTGGAGTTAATAGTTATCAGAATGTTCTTTCTTTAGTATCTCTTATTACAACTATTTCTGGGAATGACATCATAGATGTGTATGGGATCCCCCTCTATAAATGTATAGATGCAGAGCCAGGTGAAGCGGGAGACCCTGTTATATTAGCAAATCCAGGGGATTTACCTCCTGGTCTATATTCTTTTAGATATTTTATAAATGATATGGTTCATGGAGAAATAGTAAATGATTTAACAACTTTCCGTCGAGATCCCGACCCTACGCCATACAATGGCTCTTATGTTGAAGTTAAAGAGCCACAGGGAGGGTCATATTATTCAGGGGAGAGCATCTGGATAAAATGGCTTTCTGATGAAATGGTGCTTTCAACAGACATCTATTTTTCTATTGATAATGGTGCTACATATGAAAGGATATTCCATCTGGGACCAAGGGGTTATAATGAAGCCCTATACGAAGATTCAGTCAAGTGGGAAATCCCATATGCAAACTCTAATTCGTGCAAGATAAAAGTTGTTCAAAATCTTGATAATGTGTTTTATATAAGCGATGGGAGCAATAATTTTTCTATCATACCTCCACCTCCACCAACCATTACCCTTCTCTGGCCAAATCAGACAGGGATTAGTGTGGAAGAAGGAAAAAATTACTCAATAAGGTATAATGGAGATGCAGCTGCTGGAATCAAGAGGGTAGAAGCCTATCTTTCAAGGGATGGTGGCAATACATTCCCTGATACCCTTGCAAACCCACATTTGTACGACAGGCCTTATCCTACATCTGTTACAGATGATACAATTTCCTGGGATGTAACTCAGGGACCAACTGAACAGGGGAAAATTAAAGTTATTGCCTACGATCCAAATGATATCAAAGGTTATGATGTAAGTAGTTACAATTTCTCCGTAAAACTTGCAAGACCTTCTTTTTGTGAAAATTATGTTCCTTCATATACCTCTGTTCATCTTGCCTTTAATGACAGGTCAAAATATGAGGACGAGTATATAATAGAGAGGAGCGAAGATGGAACAAATTATACAACCATTGCCACAGTTCCAGGGCTAACAGGCACAGGAATCATAGAGTATGAGGATGAGAGCGTCCAGCCAAGGAAGAAATACTATTACAGGATAAAGGGGAAAAAGGGAAGTATGTATTCTAATTATACAACTGCATCTATATTTACAGCACCCAACTGGAAGGCATCAGAAGAAGGTGATTTTTCAGATCATAACAGATGTCATTTCTTTGTAGATAATGGTATAATACATCTTGGTTATGTAAAGAAAAAGAATACTCATTCATATTTAGATATATACAGAAAATTTACGAATGGCAAGTGGAATGCGCCCGATGAACAGATCGAAGAAGATGGAGGCGGGGGTAAGTTATCATTAAAGGAACTTTCAGATAGTAGCATATGGATTACATTATTAGGGAATAGAGTTTTCAGGTTAAAAGATGGTGTGTATGATATGTTTATTTATAACGCTGGAGATATAGACTATATTTCTGACCCCGTATATTCTCAGGGTAAAATACACATAATAGTTTCAAAAGTAAAACAACCAACAAAAGGAGAACCTCCATCTCCTTATTATTGTTATGATGAGATAATATTAGATCCAGTGACCCAGCAGTGGAACACAATAAAAATAGATAGTTTTAGATTCAATAGCAATGCCTATACAGACTATAGTGCTCCTGTTTTATCATACAATGGTTGCAGGATGATAACAGCTTTTTCTTTATTAAAAAATAACCAATGGGAGATTCACCTGAAGGAGAAGGAGGATAATGACCCTTTATGGTATAATAAAACATTCATATCTGATGCAAGAATGCCCACTATTTCTGATGACTATCTTGGATATAAAAAAGGCGATGACTCGATTTTTATCTACCGAATAAGTACGGGGGATAAATGGGGAATATCAACACCATCAGCCTCAAACCCCTTTATTTATTACAATAATGGCACTATTTATCTTGCATATGGGGAGGATGGAGAGATAAGATATAGAACGTTCGGGGATAATCTGTTTACGGATGAGTATAATCTCTCTGTATCACCAGATACGAATTTTCTTTATCCAGAGGTCTATATAAAGGATGGTACAACATATGTCCTGTATGTTGAAGAATATAGTACAGGAACGGATAGTATCAGAGAGATAAGGACAAAATCATTTCCCCTCCCTCCCCCTGTAACGGATGTAACACCTCTTACACATATATTTCTTTCTCTTTTTACAATATATACAATCCACTGGAATATACAGGATTTATATACACCAGTTAAGACAAAGATATACATAACAAGGGATGGGGGTGCAAGCTGGAGTTATATAAAAACATTGTCTGGGGACCCGGGGGAATACACATGGATGGTAACTCCTCCTACTACATCTAACGCACAATTCAGGGTTGAGGTTTATTATGATGAAACAGATAATCCTGGTATCGGATACTCCCATACATTTACCATAGAGGAAGAGGAAATTCCCGTTAGAGGGAAGGGAATAACATACCAGAGATATGGCACAGGGAATATTACTCTTGTAAATGTTGGATTTACGCGAGAATCATCGTATCAATTTGAAAGGAATGTACCTGCTGCTCCCTTTGGTCTTATTACAACATTCACAGTTCCATTATTGGGTAATTACTGGTTTGCAGGGGGTATAAGAAGTAGTGGGGAAGGGAAAACAGGACTTAGAGTAAAGATAGATGGGAAGTGGGAAGATATAGGATTTACAGCTGATACACTCTGGGAGAGAAAATATAAGTCATTCAACCTGAAAACGAATGAAGACATAATATTGGATTTGAGGTGTAATGAGGGTTTCTCGGGGATAGGAAACATAGAAAATCCCAGAATATACAAGAGTGAATACATTCCCCTTGTACTTGTAGATGCCTCTTACATTACAGGGCTTGGCACCATATATCCATCGACAATAACAAAGAAAAGGAAAGGTTTTACAGATGAATGTGATACGGGTGACACACTGATATACAGTCTGAATCATAAAACTGGCGAAAGGATAAGGATATATCTTGAGAAGGGTATGGGCATTATCTACGATGACAGTATACCCATTGGTTTTGTAAAAAAGGGCGAGAATGATATGCCACTGCTCCAAAATGGGAATAAGATTAAAATAAAAGGAAAGGGTCTTGAGGTAAAATATATTGCAATATACAGTCTTGATTCAGGGAAGAAAAGCACTCTTGCAGGGCATACACCTGCTAAACTTGAGCCTAAAATAGAGATAATGGGTATTGGTAAGAGAATAGATATTTATGTTACATATAACACCAATGGTAAGATAAGGATAGATGTCTATGATACAGCGGGCAGGAGGATAGAGAGAAAAGAGGCATTTCTAAGTTATGGTAAGAGATTTATCAGTCTTGGAGAGCACCTCCCCTCCGGGGTTTACTTTGTTAAAGTAAGTGGTGGATTAAGCGCCTTTGGCAAGGTGATGGTTATTAAGTAGATGAGGGCAGGTTTATTCCTGCCCTATCTACTATATTTAGAAAACTTGGATTGGTATTTTTTTGTATCGCCTCTAATTTTGTTTTGCGGATGGCAACAATAAAATAGTTGTAATGACTATAAGCGTTGAAGAAGCAATAAAGACAATCAATATGAAACTATCTGAGATGGAAAGGGGTAACATCTTCCCGTCTAATGAGAATAAAGGATATTATAAGAAAGTAAATTCTCTCTGTTCTAAACTCAAAAACTTGGGGTAAGAAGACGGTGCATGACTCTGTGACAGTTTAAAAGTTCAAGGAAAAAAGACAGTAGCGAGGATATAGGGGAAGAAAAATATACTGGTTCAAAGGTTGAAAGTTAAAAGGAAAATTTTGGGGATAAATAAAGAAAAAAATCCTTCTAAAGTTAAGAAAATTTTATTTTAATAATTTATATCCAATAAGGAGATAGGTATGTATTCAAAACATAAATTTTTAAAAAAGATAGCCATAATAGTCTCCGCATTATCCGTTAAATCCGCATTCTGAATTCCGCATTTTTATGTATGGTCTTTTCCATCTTTTTATGGATTATATCTTGACAAATTTTTTATTTATGGTATAAAAATACATATGAAAGAATTTATCCTTTCAGGGGAAGAACTTCTTCAAAAAGAAAGATTTATTCTCTCTCTCTCTCTCTCTATCTCTCAAGAAATACATTAAAATACAAAGATATGAGGAGGTATGAATAAGGAAAAGGCATTTACCCCTTCTGGGGAATAAAAAACAGAGGAGGTATTTATGATTATTTTATTATTTTCAGTCTATTCTTACTTTAATCTTTCTGGTATCAATGGAGTTTTCCCAATGTTCAAACAGAATAGTTTCTACAATTCTCATTCATCTTTTGTTTATGAAACCAGTTTATTTCCAGAGGGCAATTCTGGTGGTATCAAGGATAACAAGCTATTAAGGATGGCAGTGGAGTTTGGGGTGACAGAGGAAATTTGTTTATTGAAGAATATCTGTTTAAGTCCAGTAGGGGGTGTTGACCCCGGTTCAGAAATAATAGCACCAATCTTATACATATCTGCTGACATAGTTATAGGATCAATTATTCCACCTGTTGTTTCTTTTAAAATGGAAAGGAAAAGGTCAAGCTCAGTTTTTATTAAAGCAATAGGTGGTACATTATTGGGAGAGGCAATAGGGATATTGTTATTCTGGAATTCAGAATCACCATTATATAATATGGGTAGTCGAAGAAGTTGGTCTCACTTACCTCTTACCTGCCACTTTCTTTTCAGTCATAGCCATAAATTTATAAGGAAGGAAGTATGAGAAGAGTTATTTTCAGTTGTTTTTTGGTTTATATCAGTATTTATGGCCAGGGTTTTAAGGTATATACTTCTACCTGGAATCATGTCTCTGCTGTTATGTGCATAAGTCTTTTCATTGTAGAAAACAAAAATCAAAAAATGGAGGTGGAATATGTTTTTGTTGATTTTTTCAGTCTTGTATGGTTTTAACTCCCATGAAATAGACAATCTATATAGTAGTAATTATCTGAATAACATGTATGCATATGAGACTTTTAATGAGGGTGGTTCATTTAAGTATGGGGATGTGGTGAAGGGTATAGGGATTGCAGGTGTGGAGTATGTATTAGGAAGTCTTGGAGGTTTTCTCTGGAGCGATCTGTTTTTCCCCCTTAATGAGAGCAAGCATTGGTATTACATACCCCATCTTGCAGGAGGTTATGGATTATTTTCAGGGAGTTCTTTATATTTGACAGGGAGGCTTTTGGGGCAAAGGCGTTCATACATAAAATCTTTCACAGGTGCATTTCTTGGAGGAATGCTGGCAAGCTTTTTCATACCACCTTACAGTGAGGATTATCCAGGTGTTGAAGATTCCCAGAGATACAATTTTAAAAAGGCCTGGTACTATGAGACGATACCAACGATAGGAGCCATGATAATAGATGGGACAATACCCTGGGGTGATAAAGGAAGGTATGGATACGAATTTTTATTTGGAGGATTGTTCTCTCTGTTTGCAGAGGGTTTTTCATACATTGCAATACATCCAGAAGGGAGTGGAGTAGACAGTCGAGTATGGGGCACATTGATTGAAACGGGGAGGAGTGTTGCAGTGTCCCTTGCAACTGGTTATGTAGTGAATAAGATAGGGAAGTTGAATGGGCATGAGGGGAACCTAAGGAAGGCAATCACCTACGCTGGGATAACAGGATTGATTACTGGAGCACTCTGGGGAGCCGGAATGCATACTGATTTAGATTTTGACCGTTACTTGAATAACAGCGCAGAATATGCAGGGATATGTTTATTCTTATCTATTCCTGTAATTGGTGCGATAATAGGAAATGAACTGTAAGAAAGGAGAAAAAAATGAAGAAGATAAATTTCTTATGTTTTTTTCTTCCCTTTATTTCTTTTGCATACAACATCAACGTAAAAGTAAAGTATCCCTTTGAGACGACAAGGGAATTAATTGATTCAGTGGGGACAATAGTAATTCAAAAGGATAGTTTATCCAGGGGGACATATATAAAAGCAACCTTGTATAGGAAGGATGGAATGATTTCTCAAAAGACTGTGAGAACCGATGATTCAGGAATAGCCGTTTTAAGTTTTGATAAATGGGAAGATGGTCGTGAGGTAATCCTTGAAGATATTACCAAATTAGATGTAAATTTACCTTATGTAAAATTAATAGATGCGAAAGGCAGGGTTATTTCTGAAGGGTTGTTATTTAATAATGTAGCCTTTAAAAAGGTTAATGGTGAGACACTCTCGTTTACATTGCCAGAGAATAGTGTTCAGGATAATCCTGTGACTATCGGAAGTGGTTCACATAGTTTTAAATTTGTAATAATGACCGATATCCATATTGGGGATGGTGGATGGAATTTTGAGGCAGGTGGATATGATGATCCATGGCAGGGGACGTACGGAGACTTAGATGGAAGCGGTGCAATTACAGATAACACATTGAGGGTTCTTGATGTTAGAAACTATATCAGGGGCTTAAACGGGATAAATTTTGTTGTGGCATCAGGAGACCTAACAGATAGTGCAGAGAGGGGTGAGCTTGAGTGTGTAAGGAGATTGGTACTTGATTCTCTTAATTTTCCTTTTGTTCCAATGCTGGGCAACCATGATACATGGGCATATTATTACGTAGGGTTTCGTAATCCTGAGGGGGAAGACAGGAATACAGCCCCGGCTGGAGGATTTTTCAAGCGTTATGGGTTTGGTGATTATTATGATAGTCTGAAATATGTTCTTCCCTTTGGGCACTGGTCTGAGAGTTATTATTTAAGACACTTATATTTATATTATCATCCGGGAAGTGGCCCTTTTTGTACCTACTTTTTTGATTTTTCCTTTGATTATCAGAATTACCACTTTATATGCGGAGATTTCAATACGAGACATCAAGCTTCGCTAGGTTGGGGAGGTTCTGACCCCGGAACATCGGTCTATTCACCCCACTGGAAATGGTTTTTTCAGGAGGTTGATAAGGCCTTAAATGAAAACAGGGAAATCGTCATAATCAGCCATCATCCATTTGACCATGCACATGCAACTAATTTTGGGAATGATCAGATATGTGCAATGGAGGATTCCCTTGATTTAAGGGGTATAAATTACCTTAAGTGGTGGTTTGGAGGACATCAACACAGTGAATATGAGATAACTACCCTGTGTAATAATGATACAACAGTAAAAAGGGTTATCTCGGTGGGGGCTACAAAGGATAAATGGTGTAAAACAGTGACTGTTAAAACTGATTATTTTCTTGATTTTACTAAAAATATAAACCCTCTTTCCGATGGTATGACGTATAAGTTTATAGGGACAATCAATGGTGGGAGGGGTGTAATTCCATCAACATATACTTTTAATTTTGGGGATGGTTATTCATCAGGTGGGAGTTCAGAATCAATGATAAAGAGTCATAAATATGCTTCTTCTAACATAAGGAAGGTAACCCTTGATGCGGTGATAAATAATAGCCATTACACAATTGCCCATATGCTTATAGTTCCTGATATTAAAGTAAATTCACCTGTAAAAAATACTGTGTTAGAGCCTGGTTCACATCCTGTTTTTTCATTATATATGAAAGACCCTGTATCCAACTCACATTTTGATAGTGTAAGTGTAAAATATCGGATAGGAGGAGGCACTTATCAGCCGGTATATACAATTAAGAATTCTTCACATTTAAATCCTTATCAACCTTCATACTCAGGATGGACTGTTCCAGGAGTTTTTTCTTCCAATGATACATTTAGGGTTGAGTTTTTCAGCCATGCAGGGTATTCGAGGATATTAAAGGTTCCGTTCAGGATTGGGTTGACTCCTCCCACCAACCTCACTGCCTGGATTACTTCCCACAATCCGCCAGTTGTTCATATCATATGGAGTGATAATTCACAAATTGAGACAAAATATGTGCTTGTAAGGGCAGATGTTGGTGATACAACAGCAGGACCTGGTCACTGGCCCTGGTCTATTCCACTTCCAGCGAATACAACATCATTTATAGACAGTTCAATAACAGAGACAAACAAGAATTATTATTATGAAGTAACATGTTATGTTATTGTTGATGGGATAAAACACTGGTCAGCCTATTCAAATTCAGATACAGTTTACTTTGATACCAAGGCACCATCAGTCTCAATAACAAATCCTTCAAATAATGCCGTATTATACACGGGGAATAACACAATATCCTGGGATGCAACGGACGAAGGTGGTATTGCATCAGAGACATTATACTACCCATATAATCAAAAGGTAGTGCTTTCAGGTGATGTAAGGTCAAGGTCTGTGAACCTTACCTGCAGGGATAAGGGAGGTGAGTATAACCTTAAAGCAATAGCAGTGGACTATGCGGGGAATAAGGGTACAAACTCAAAGACAATAGTGGTTGTTGATAAATCAAAGGCAGATATAAACCTCTCATATACACTCTCATCCAACAACGATGTTACGATCAATTCAGATATACTCGTTAATAGATTATACAGCAAACATTCAAATGATGTATGGAAGATAATATATGATCAAGAAGATCATCCTAAAAAAACCTTTACAGACCCCGATCCCCTTGATGGGGAGAATGAATCAGCCACATACTTTGCCTGTAGATATAATTCCTCTGCTATGGATAGTTTTTATCATACATCAAAGAAGATAACAGCGGCAAAACCCGTTCAATGTCCATTACTCTATGTTTATACAGACTCAGGATATGTCCTTGACAACTCATTATTACCGAGGAGTGAATACATAAGAGAAGACTATCTTGATAGGTATAGATTAAACATAAGACCCATCTCTAATAATGGTATATTAAGGTTTATGATAACAGATAATGAGGATATAACATATATAGACCAGATAAGACTCCTCATAGTTGACCATCTTAGATGGATAAAGGTAGGGGTATTACCTGATGGTAGAATAATACCATATACCGAAACAGACAACCCATTCAGGGCAGTGGATAACAGGGGTATAGACTATACAGATTCAGTAAGAACAAGGGGAAAAGGACAATGGAGGGGAGAGAGGAATGGATGGCTCCTTGTGAATACATCATCAGAGGATACGGGTTATGTTATAACAAGGGCAGAAGAGCCAAAGATACCAGTAGAGGCAACAGGTTTAAACATATATACAAGGTCAAATCCCGAAGATATAATAATCCCATACCAGGATAGTTTAATAAAATACACCCCCGCTGAATCAATTGTAGGGATAGACTATATATCCATTGTGGACAGAAAACGGAATACGCCTCTCAGGGAAAGGTATGCAGAGATAGACAGTCTACCAGATGAGGCAATCTATAATGATAATATATACTACCTGATAAATCCTGGTGATACATTATACTTCGGTTTCAAAAATCCTGGGAAATCTGCCTGGCTTAAGAGGGATTATATTCTTTTAACAAAGGGATATTATACAGGTAGTAAGGAAAATCCTCCTTTATCGATGGGAGCGAGGGTTATATACAAGAATGATACGAGGATTATACAATCCCTTGGCGGGTCAATAATAATAGAATTTGAGAGTAAAAGGGAAAGGGATATAAGACTAAGGATATATGATATTGCTGGAAGGCTTCACAGGGATAAGAAAATAACATTATCAATGGGTATAAAAAGGTATTCAATAGATAATCTCCCTCAGGGTATATACTTCATAAAGGTAAATAAAAGGATTTATAAGGGGGTGATTGTAAGGTAGGTATGAGCCGTGGGAAGTAAGAATTAACGACAAATAACGGTATATTGACCTATAGGTATTGTGTTCACAGTCTTTTTACGGTTGTCATTGTGAACGAATCTTCTTGCTTGTAGTGGTGTGTGGCAATCTTGCATTTAACGTCTTTCGCCTTTGTCTTTGTTAATTTTCCTTTTCTCACAATTCACGAATTACGGTCTTTATGACTTTCTTTTTTCACAAATCACGGATCACGGTCTATCTCTATATCCTATACCCTGTATTCTATATCCTTAATTCTGCCATCTAATCATTGTCTAAAGTGCTTGACTTTTTATTTTATAATCTTAAGATAAGTTAGAAAGGGGAAAATATGCCTGAAATAACGCTAAAGAAATTGTCAGATTACAAATTTATGATTCCCAAACAAGGAGGGATGAGGGTTCCTGGTATTATTTTTGCCTCCGAGAATATGATAAGACATATAAAACACGAAGAAACATATAAGCAAGTAATGAATGTCGCATACCTTCCGGGGATCCAGAGATATTCTCTTGCAATGCCTGATATACATTGGGGATATGGTTTCCCTATTGGAGGAGTGGCTGCAATGGATGTAGACGATGGTGTTATCTCTCCAGGAGGTGTTGGATATGATATAAATTGTGGCGTTAGGTCTTTGAAAACCAATATGTTTTACGATGATATTAAACCATATATTAAAAATTTGATTGATAGAATTTACACAAATGTTCCCTGCGGTGTAGGATCCACAGGGAAGATCAAGTTAAGTAGGCATGAGTTAAATAGGGTTATGGTAGAGGGGGCAAAGTGGGCTGTAAAAAGAGGCTTTGGTTGGGATGATGATATAGAACGAATTGAAGATTCTGGGTGTATGGAGGGGGCAAATCCAGATAAGGTTTCTCAAAGGGCGGTTGAGAGGGGGATGCCCCAACTGGGCACCCTTGGAGCTGGAAATCACTTTCTTGAGATTCAAGTTGTTGACAGTATATATAATGTTAAAATTGCACAAAGACTTGGCATAGAGAAGAATCAGATAATGATTATGATCCATACGGGATCAAGGGGTTTTGGGCATCAAATATGCAGTGATTATATACATAAGATACAAAATGTAATGTCAAGGTATGGGATAACGGTACCAGATAGAGAACTTGCATCTGTACCTATAAAATCTCCAGAGGGGAGGGATTATATTTCTGCAATGAAGGCAGGTGCAAATTTTGCCTGGGTAAATAGACAAATGATAATGCACTGGGTTCGGGAGAGCTTTTCAGAGGTATTGAAAAAATCGCCAGAATCACTTGGAATGGAATTGATTTATGATATTACTCACAATACTGCAAAATTCGAAAAACATATGGTTGATGGCAAAGAAAAACTCCTGTGTGTGCACAGGAAAGGAGCAACACGTGCCTTTCCTGCTGGTCATTCTGCTCTTCCTGATATTTATAGGGATATAGGCCAACCGGTCATTATACCAGGTGATATGGGGAGTTATTCCTATATTCTTATTGGCAAAAAAGACTCTATGAAGGAAACCTTTGGTTCTACATGTCATGGCGCTGGAAGGGTTCTGTCAAGGAGAAAAGCACTTAAGGTTACTGCTGGAAGAAAAATCTCAAATGAACTAAAAAATAAGGGGGTCTATGCAAGGGCTAAGTCTATTACTACTTTGAGAGAAGAGGTACCAGAGGCATACAAGGATATAGAGGAAGTGGTTGAAGTTGTTGAAAAAGTTGGCTTGAGTGAAAAAATTGTTCGGTTAAGACCCATTGGTGTTGTGAAGGGATAATGAATGAGGTTAATATTTCTTGGCACTGCAGGGGGTAGATTTGTAGTATTCAAACAGATCAGGGCATCTGGTGGATTATGGATAGAATCTGCAAACAAAACTATACTTATTGATCCAGGGCCTGGGAGTCTTGTCAGAATTGTAAAAAGCAAAAGAAAATTAAATCCAGAAAAGATCGATTATCTTATCCTTACCCATCGGCATCTCGATCATTCTGCCGATATAAACACCATCATTGAAGCAATGACAATGGGTGGATTTCATAGGAGAGGCACCCTTTTTGTGCCTTCAGATGCTATTTATAATGACCCTGTTGTTCTTGGATATCTAAGAGGTTTCTTAAAAGAGATAATATTACTTGAGGAAAATAAAAAATACGATATTGTCAATGGTGTGTACTTCGAAACCTCAAAACTCGATCACCCGGTGGAGACATACGGTTTGAATTTATATGAATCCGATAGGAAAATTCTTTCTTTGATTTCTGACACATATTATTTTTCAGATTTGCCCAAAATTTTCAATGGCGAAAATGTCATTATGAATGTTGTTTTCCTTGAAAAGAGAAACATAAAGCATCTCTCTATACCTGATGTAAAAATGTTTCTGTCCGTATATAAACCAAAGAAAACGATTCTTACCCATTTTGGTATGTCTATAGTGAAGGCTAAACCGTGGGAACTTGCAAAAAAACTCAGTGAAGAAATGGGAACAGAAATCATTGCTGCTAATGATGGAATGGAATTGATAATTGAGTAGAAAATTATTGAGTCTGAGGAAAACAATGTTCAATTCAATTTTTTTTACAAATCTTTCAGTGCTAATAATCATTTTTGCTCTTTTTTACACTATAGTTATGCGTTATCTTAAGTACAATTTTATAGGTATAAATCTATCCTTAACAAGTGCAATAGTCAAATTAACAGGGAGTAGAATTGAACCTTCGCTTTCTGATGCTGTTGCATATCAGCAGCTTTCTCATTTTTTGCGGAATGTTGACAGGGATGATTTTTTAAAAATAGTAGTCTATGATAGCGAAGGTAAATTATTATTTGATACCAATCCATTTTTTAATATTCCTACCAAGAATGATAATCTTGGGCTGACATCGAGACTTCATTCTTCAATACCTGTATATAACCTGAAAGCAAATTATCTTGACATTGCTTATCCATACCTCAAAAATGGAGTCACGCATAAATATACGTATCAATTCCTTATAAAAACCTTTGAGATGAAAAGAGAAATGAGAAGGCTCTTCTTGACTTTAATTTTTGGATTGCTGGTCTCCTTTGGAATCTTATTTGTGATGGCTATTCAACTTTCTAATATTTTTGCCTCTCCGATAACTTCATTATACGAAAGGATTAAGTTAATTAAACAGGGTAAGGATGTAGACTTGAGGCTGGATAATGATACTGAGATTGGGGAGTTCTCGAATTTTCTTAATAATACATTTGTAGAATTAAAAAAGTCCCTGAGAAAATTAGAAAAGAGCAACAAAATAAAAGATGAGTTCCTTGCAAACGTTACACACGAATTGAAAACGCCATTAACTGCAAGTAAAGGATACGTTGAGTACATATTATCAGGGAGGGTAAAAAGGACACCAGAGAAGGTAAAGAAATATCTGCAAATAGTACTCCGCAATTTAGCTCGACTGGAAGATAGGATAGAAAAATTAATTGATGTTTCCTCTCTTAAAGAGGGACATAACCAAAAATTTTTACCCTTCTCGATTAATGTATTAATTGATGAAGTTCTTTTGGATTTTAAAGAAAGAATCCAGTCCAAAGGTCTTACACTCATAAAAGATACAGAAGAAATTCCTGTACCGGTGATTGGTAATAGGAGGGAAATAAGAATCGTCTTAGAGAATATACTTGACAATGCCTTAAAATACACTGATAATGGCTATATCAAGGTAGGATGTAAGGTAGATAACGATAGGTGTGTAGTAAATGTCGAAGATACAGGTATTGGAATACCAGATGAGAAGTTAGGTGTTGTATTTGACAAGTTTACAAGGGCCACTGATAAATCAAAAGGGGTGGGTCTTGGATTGTCAATTACATACGAAATAATAGAAAAACACAATGGAAAAATATGGATTGAAAGTAGTTTAAACAAGGGCACAAAGGTTTTTTTCACAATTAGCTTATTAAAATCGGAGGAAGGATGAAATCCATATTAATAATAGATGATGAGGAAGACATACTTGATTTTATGACAGAGGTCTTGAGTAATGAAGGCTATAAGATAATACCAGTGAGTAGTGGAGAAAGTGCCATTAGCCTTATGGAGCATAATATTCCGGATTTAATATTATTGGACTTGAGGCTTCAGGGGATGAGTGGCCTGGAATTTCTAAAATTACTTAAATCAGATGAACGTCTTTCCAAGATTCCTGTAATTATAGTGACCTGTAAAACGGAAATTAGGGATAAAATTCTCGGATTGCAGGGTGGGGCAATTGACTACATTTCGAAACCATTTACCCATGAAAAATTAATAAAAAGGGTAAAGGCGATTTTAGGTGAATGATGGCAAAGGATAATGATTACTATTTAAAATGGCTTAAAAATAGAAGTGTTATTTATGATACTATTACAGGCTTACCTTTTATTGGGAAAGAGATTGAAAATATTAGACCTATTGTTATGGAAAGTGGAAAGGCAGAAATAATATTTTTTTCTTTTATGGAAGTAGTTGAAAGAACTATAGGATGGGAAAATTTCGATAGATTGCTTGTCAAGATAACTGCTGTACTAAAGAAAATATTACCAGAAGGAACGATATTAACCTCTGCAGGGCCTAATTTTGGAGCTACGTTAATAATAATCCCGCTATCCGGAAAATTTTTTAATACATCGATGGATTATTATTATGAAGAGATTAATGGAAAAGTAAAGGAAATAATCCAGAATGAACCATTAATAAAGAATATTGAAAGTCCCTATAGAATTGGAAAATCTATTATTGTGTATAACCCTATCAGTAGATTTGAACGACAACTATTCTATAATATTGTTGAAGCAATTAAAGATGCACTTCAATTTGAAGAAGCTACAAGGAAGAAAAAAGTAAGAGAAATTGAATGGATCGTAAAAAATAATATGCTCCTCACATATTTTCAGCCAATCGTTAGCTTACGTTCATACAATATTTTAGGATTTGAAGCCCTATCGAGAGTAAAAAATTCAAAGTTGTTCCATTCCTCAGAGTATCTTTTTAATTTTGCCTTAAATACAGATGTAATATACGATCTCGAAAGACAATGTAGAAAAAATGCAGTTCAAAACTATACCAAGCTTGATAATTATTTGTTATTTATTAATCTTTCACCAAGAAGCGTGTATGATTCTGAGCTAACCTCAGATATGTTTCTTGAATATGTGAATTCTAAAGGTTTATTACCAGAGAATATAGTTTTTGAAATTACTGAAAGAGTTGGAATAATTGACTTTTCATCCTTTAAGGATGCACTTGATAAAATGAGAAAAAAAGGGTTTAGGATAGGGATCGATGATATGGGAACCGGATATTCTTCTTTACACACCGTGGCTGAGATAAATCCAGATTTTATAAAATACGATATGGCTTTA
Organism: uncultured bacterium; assembly: GCA_964596115.1. GTDB lineage: Bacteria > Hydrothermota > UBA3072 > UBA3072 > B12-G15 > CAZQRW01. The sequence goes on along the minus strand of CAZQRW010000015.1, from coordinate 19,966 downwards.
GTGAAAGGCATAGAATTTAATAATATAAAGAAGGCAATTGTTGAAACCCTTGTCCCTTTTTCGGAAAAAATAAATGCTACTGTTATAGCTGAAGGAATTGAGAGCATTAGAGAATATAAAACGTTAAAATCCCTTGGTGTTAAGTATGGACAGGGTTTTCTCTTTGCCCTACCTAAAAAACCCCCATTGAGTGTTGAATTGAACAGAGTTAATGAATAAAATACATTTTCTTTCAGAGGATGTTAGAAAAACAATAGCAGCAGGTGAGGTTATTGAGAGACCATCTTCTGTTGTGAAAGAATTAATCGAAAACTCCATCGATGCCGAAGCCTCCAGGATAATTATAGATGTTGAGAATGGAGGAAAGTCTCTCATAAAGGTGGCGGATAATGGATGCGGCATTTACAAAGAGGATTTGCCACTTGTTATTCAACGGTATACTACAAGCAAGATAGAAACCAAATCAGATCTCGGTAGAATTACAACTATGGGATTTAGAGGAGAAGCACTTGCTAGCATTTCGGCGGTTTCAACGATGGAAATTCTTTCCAGACATAAGGATGAAGATGTAGGAAAAATGATAAAGGTTATAGGTGGAGAAATAAAAGAGGAGAGGGATTACCAGCGACAGGCAGGTACAACAATTGCTGTGCGAAACTTATTTTTTAATTTTCCCTCACGAAGGAAATTTCTGCATTCATCCAATGCAGAGTTCAGAAGTATAAAGAGAGAGGTGATACCATTTGCGCTTGCATTTCCTGGGATTTCTTTGGAACTTACACATAACAATAACAGTGTTATCAATCTCGCTCCTGGGAGCCTTGAGGAAAGGCTCGTTGAACTCTTTGGAGAGGATTTTTTTGATAATATGATTGCATTCGAGGTCTCTGGGAACGAGATAAAAATTCATGGATACTTGCAGAAACCCACTGTTTTGCCTTTAAAGAGAAACTATCTTTTTGTAAATAAGAGAAGTGTATGGCATAGCGGAATCTTCAAATTTATACAGGATTATTATAATCTGCCTGTTGGGGATAAACCTTCCTTCATAATATTCATAGAAATCGAACCCTATTTAATTGATTTAAATGTTCATCCTCAAAAAAAGGAGGTTTTTTTTCTTGACGAACACAGGATATTCTCTCTCCTTGCAAGTGCCATTGAACAATCTATTGGCGAACGGGGTTTTTACAGGGTTGAGCTATCACCTGTTGAAGAGGGTTCCTTATTTGGTTCGGCCTATAATGAAAAGGTATGGCAGATTCATAATTCTTATGTAGTTGCTGAAACTAAAAATGGATTGGTATTGGTTGACCAACACGCAGCCCATGAAAGGATTCTGTATGAACAGTTACAAAGAGAAGCATCCTTTCCCTCTCAATCATTACTATTTCCTATTCAGGTTACCTTCACCACTATTGAAATAGAAAAATTAAAAGAAATAAAGAACGTATTAGAAAGATACGGATTCAAATTTAAGATATTGAGTGGAAACACGGTGATATGGGAAGGGATACCAGCTATTATAGAATCAATTACTGAAACAGATATAAGGGCAATTATAGAGGAGATTAGTAAGAAGAAAGTTCCTGGATTGGATGAGATTCTGAAGTCTATTGCCTGCCACTCTGCAATAAAACAGGGTGATGTGCTTTCTACTGAAGAAATGGTTAATCTTATTGAACAGTTATTTTCAACAGAACATCCATATACCTGCCCTCATGGGCGTCCTACTCTAATAGACATAACAATAAATGAACTTGAGAAGAGATTTAGAAGAAGATAGAATTTTAACCTTAATAGGCCCGACAGGAAGCGGGAAAACATTCCTTATTATCGAAGAAATGGATAAATATCCAATAGAAGTTATATCTGCTGATTCAAGGCAGATTTATAAATATATGGATATAGGCACTGCAAAGCCCACACTGCGAGAGAGAAAAATCGTTCCCCATCATTTAATAGATGTTATAAAACCAGATGAAAGATTTTCTGCCTTTGAATTTTACAGGAATACATTAAATATTATTAGAGAGATAAGAAAGAGTGGGAAAATCCCAATAATCGTTGGAGGTACTGGGTTATATATCCGTTCCCTGCAGTCAGGCCTTTTTAAAATGCCTGAGATTTCTGAAAATATTAGAGAAGATATAAGAAGGAAAATAGAAAAGAAGGGTGTAGATTTTGCATATAAAGAACTAAAGAGAGTAGATGCTGAAACTGCTTCTACAGTTCATCCCAATGATAGACAACGCATTTCAAGGGCATTAGAGGTTTACCTCTCGACCGGAATACCTATCTCTGAATGGAAAAAGAAAGAGCATACGATACCTATACCACTGGACATCTATTGTTTAAAGGTTGAAAAGGAGAAATTGTTAGATAGGATAAAGAAAAGGATCGAGGATATGTTCATTAACGGATGGGAACAGGAGGTTAGGGGGCTCTTAAACAGGGGTTACAATGAAAAGGACTATGGTTTTACTTCTTTAGGTTACAGAGAGGTACTTGATTTTATCAGGGGGAGGTATAAATTGGAAGAAGTGAAAGAGATTATTTTTAAAAAGACAAAAGCATATATAAAAAGACAGAACACTTTTTTTAGAGGGCTTAAGGGTGTTAAATATATTAATTATTCTTCTGTTAAGCGCTTCATAACGGCATTAGAAGAGAAGATTAGAAATGAAGAAAACCAGAAAAATTAGAATTGGTAATATTTTTATTGGTGGTGGTGAACCCATAAGGGTTCAATCTATGACAAATACCCCAACAGAGGATGTAGGGTCTACTGTTGCTCAAATAAATAGACTTGAGGATGCGGGTTGTGAGATAGTAAGAGTTGCTGTTCCAACTATAGAGGCAGCCCAAAAAATTAAGGAAATTAAAAGAAAAATAACAATTCCACTTGTTGCAGATATCCATTTTGATTATAAACTTGCGCTTGAAGCAGTTAGAAACGGTGTGGATAAAATAAGGATAAACCCTGGTAATATTGGTGGAGCTCGGAAAGTGAAAAAAGTAGTAGAGGCCTGTAAGGAATATCATATTCCAATAAGAGTGGGCGCAAATTCGGGTTCTATAAATAGAAAAATTCTTGATAGATACGGCGGGCCTACTGCAGAGGCACTTTTTGAGAGCGTAAGAGGGGAGATAGAAATATTAGAAAACGAGGAATTCACTGATATTGTTGTTTCAGTAAAATCCACTGATCTGGATACATTGATAAAGGCAAACGAGCTCGTTTCGAGCCATTACGACTACCCACTTCATATAGGTCTTACCGAGGCAGGCCCTATACCAGAAGGGATTGTTAAATCTACTCTTGGTATTGGACTTCTATTAAAGGAAGGTATTGGTGATACAATCAGGGTTTCCTTGACGGCGGATCCTGTTTATGAGGTTTATACTGCTTATTCTATTCTTCAAGCGTTGAATATCAGAATGGAAAGACCGGAGATTATTTCCTGCCCCACCTGTGGTAGGATAGAGATCGATATGGATAAATTAATCAAGGAAGTTAGGGCCGTTCTTCAAAATGTTAAAAAGCCTATAAAAGTGGCGGTGCTTGGGTGCTCTGTGAATGGGCCAGGGGAAGCAAGAGAGGCAGATATTGGCATTGCAGGTGGGACTCATACAGGCATTATCTTCCGAAAGGGGAAGATTGTAAGGAATGTCAAAGAAGAAGACCTTATAAATACCTTTAAGGAAGAACTTGATAAACTTTTAAAGGAGGACTTAAATGCACATGAAAGTTGACAAAGAGAAGGTGAAGGTCTGGATTTACACAAAAAATTATAGACTTAATGGTTTTCTCCATATTATGCAAGGCTCAAGAATATCAGATAACCTTGCTTTTGCATCCAGAAAAAGTGAGTTTTTACCTGTTACAGATTGTACAATTTATTTTAATGATGGGACAACAAAAACGACGGATTTTTTGCTTATCCAGATCACAGCTGTTGTTATAATTTTTGAAGATAAGGAATGATTTTCATAGATTTTATACGTAGTGAAAAATTTCTCTATTGACAATATTCAAAAATACTTATATATTCCATTTTAACAAGGAGGAATAATTGGAGTTTAAAATAAAGACTGATGAAATAAGGAATGATCTTGTAAAAGAGGTAGAAGAATTAAGTAATACCAACGTTTTTTCATGCTATCAATGTGGAAAATGTTCAGCAGGATGCCCCAGCGTTCCGTATATGGAACTTCTTCCTAACCAGGTAATGAGACTACTCCAATTTGGCAAGGTTGAATTGATCTTAAAGTCAAATACTCCCTGGGTATGTGCATCTTGTTTTGTTTGTTCTACGCGATGCCCAAAAGATATTGATATTGCTGCTATAATGGAGGCGTTAAGACAGATCCAGTTAAGGAAAAATGAGGATTATCTAAATCTAAATAAGGTCCCAGATATGGAAGGGGCAAAAGAATTGCCACCTATTGCACTTGTTTCTGCGACAAGGAAATTAACTGCTTAGGAGGATTAATGAAAATATCTTATTTTCCCGGTTGCACACTAAAAACAACCGCAAAAAATTTCGAAATATCCGCCCTTGCTGTAACAAAAGAATTAGGTATTGAAATGGTAGAACTTTCGAGATGGAACTGCTGCGGCACTGTTTATTCATTAACGTCTGATGATTTAATGCATCAACTTGCACCTATAAGGGATCTTATAAGGGTAGAAGAAGATGGTTTTAATAGGGTTGCTGTTCTTTGTTCTATGTGCTACAACACTCTAAAAAGGGCAAACCTTATGGTCCAGAAGGATTCTGAAAAACTAGATAAAATAAACGATTTTATGTACAAAGAAGATCTGAAATATGATGGTAAAGTAGAAGTGGTTCATCTCCTTACCATACTAAAAGATGAAATCGGTTGGGAGGAGATAAAAAAACATGTAAAGAGAAAACTTGAAGGTTTAATTTTTGCACCTTATTATGGTTGTTTGCTTGTGAGACCACCAGAAGTTGCAATAGACAACGTTGAAAATCCATATATAATGGATGCACTATTTGAGGCACTAGGGGCGAGGGCGATTGATTATCCATATTCTACTGAATGCTGTGGTTCATACAATACTGTTTCTAATCCTGATATAGTACTGGATAAGACGTACGAGATGGTAAATCTTGCAAGGGAACAAGGTGCAGATGCCATTATCTTAAGCTGCCCTTTGTGTGATTTCAATCTTGAGGCAAGACAGAAGAATGTTTTACAAAAATACCCTGATTTCCATCCACTTCCTGTTTTGTACTTTACTCAAATAATGGCAGTAGCCTTTGATCTTCCACAGGATACTTTTGGATTTAAGTATAACCAGGTAGATCCATCATATCTGTTTGTAAAGAATAAGGAGAAAGTATGAGAATAGGTGTATTTGTATGTCATTGTGGGTCAAATATTGCAGGAGTAATTGATGTAAAAAGGGTTGCTGAGGAGGCAAAAAAAATACCCGGGGTTGTATACGCGGATACATATATCTATATGTGTTCCGAACCAGGACAAAAATTAGTAGAAGATACAATTAAGAAATATAAGCTTGACGGCGTTGTAATTGCCAATTGCTCTCCATCATTACACGAGAGAACCTTCAGAAATGCAGCTGCAAGAGCTGGACTAAACCCCTACAGGGTTGAGATTGCCAATATAAGGGAGCAGGTTTCCTGGCCCCACGAGGATGAGCCTGAGCTTGCCACGAAAAAGGCGATAAAAGTGGTAGAAGCCACTGTGAAAAGGGTAAGAAAGAATATAGCTCTTGTCCCACCTACAATTCCTGTTACAAAAAAAGCAATGGTAATTGGTGGAGGTATTGCTGGTATTCAGGCGGCATTGGATATTGCGGATGGTGGGTATGAGGTTTACCTTGTTGAAAGGGACCCCTCTATAGGTGGAAAGATGATTCTTTTATCGGAAACATTTCCAACATTGGATTGCCCACAGTGTATTGAGACCCCAAAAATGACGGATGCCTCCCAGCATCCAAAAATTCATCTTATGACATATTCTGAAGTTGATTCAGTATCTGGTTACGTGGGTAATTTTAAGGTAAGGGTTAGGCATAAGGCAAGCTATGTAGATTGGAGCAAATGCCTTGGCTGTGGAGATTGTGTAACAGCTTGCCCCGTTAAAGGTATACCATCTGAAGTTGATAGAGGCCTTTCTGATAGAAAGGCCATTTATATTCCTTTTGATCAGGCAGTTCCCCTTGTTCCTGTAATTGATGCCGATAATTGTATAAAATTAAAATATGAAAGGAAGATTTCAGAGGGTAAGATAAAGAGGCCCCCAAAGCCTGTTAAGGTATGTGAAAAATGTCAGGATGCCTGTGTGCCAAAGATAATAAACTTTGAAGACGTTGATAAGATTGAGGAGGTTGAGGTTGGCTCAATAATAGTCGCAACAGGTTTCGAACTTATGCCCATTGAGAATTTGCCTGAGTATGGAGCAGGGAAAATCCCTGATGTGATTGATGGTCTGCAGTTTGAAAGACTACTCTGTGCCTCTGGGCCCACCGCAGGTGTACCTAAGAGACCCTCAGATGGGAAAATACCACAATCAGTTGCTTTTGTAAGCTGCGCAGGCTCAAGGGATCCAGCACATGGTGTGGCTTACTGTTCAAGGGTATGTTGTATGTATCTTGGGAAGCAGGCACTACTTTATAAACATTTTGTCCCCGAAGGCAATGCATTTATTTTCTATATAGATATTCGGTCTAATGGAAAAGGATACGAAGAATTCATCCAGAGGGCAAAGGAAGAAGAAGAAGTCGTATATATAAGAGGGAAGGTAAGTAAAATATTTCAGAGGGGAGATAAGGTTGTTCTCTGGGGCGCAGATACACTGACAGGTGAAAGGGTAGAACTCGAGGTTGATTTAGTTGTACTTGCAACTGCTATGGTTCCCAGCGCTGGCGCAAAAGAGCTTGCTTCTAAGCTAAGGATTCCAACGGATACATATGGATGGTTTCAGGAAGCCCACTTGAAACTCAGGCCCCTTGAAACAGTTACTTCAGGTGTTTACATTGCAGGAGCAGATCAATTTCCGAAAGATATTACAGATACTGTTTCCCAGGCATCAGGAGCTGCTGGAAAGGTGCTTGCACTATTCTCAAAGCCTGAACTTACAAGAGAACCAACAATTGCAACAGTAGATACAGAGGTATGTGCAGGATGCGGATTCTGTGAAGATGCCTGCGCATACGAGGCAATAAAAATAGATCCAAGAAGAAAGATCTCTGTTGTAAATGAGGCTCTATGTGAGGGATGCGGTGCCTGTAGTGCAGTATGTCCATCCGGGGCAATGACATTGAAAAATTTTGCAAAATCACAGGTATTCGATATGGTTGAGGTAGCAACGGAGGAGTATGAGTGATAAAGACAAACGATAGCCACTGGCAGGAAAATAGAGGATTGATAAAGAATTTTGAGGATATTCAAATAAAGCAGAAAAGCATACGAGACAATATTATAATGATATATAAACCAACAAGGAGACTTAATAACTAATGACTAAATTTTTCAGTTGCTATCCGCTATTGGTTTCAGGCCATAGGCAATTTGCAAAGCAAACAAGTAAGGAGGTTTTGGATGGCTGAAGAGGCACAAAATAATAAGCTAATACCTGTCTATATTCTCAGTAAGAAATATTACGTTCCCGAGGGTTCCACTATTATTACTGCTATGGAATATGCAGGTTTCAAACTTAAAAAAGGTGTTGGATGTAGAGAGGGATTTTGTGGTGCCTGTGCATCCCTTTATAGACTCCCAGGGGATTATAAGCTTCATGGAGGTCTTGGTTGCCAAACAGTTGTTCAACCTGAGATGCATATTGTCCAGATACCTTATACACCAGCAGAGAAAAAGCGTTATGATATTGAAAAACTCACACCTGACAATGCTCCTTTTAATGAACTGTATCCTGAGGTTTACAGGTGTGTTTCCTGCAATACCTGCACAAAGATATGTCCTCAGGAACTCCAGGTAATGGATTATGTTCAGGCAATCATAAAGGGTGATTTAGAACTGGCAACCGATCTCTCTTTCGATTGTATAATGTGCGGCTTATGTGGTGTTAGATGTCCTGCAGAAATGGCACAGTTTAATATTTCTATACTTGCAAGGAGATTATATGGTAGGTATCTAACGCCTAAATCGGAATTTCTTGAGGTGAGATTGAAGGAAATAGAGGATGGGAAATATGAAAAGGAGTACGAAAGACTTATGAAGATGTCAAGGGAAGAATTAAAGAAAACATACTATGAACGCGAAATTAACTTTGATATAACATAAGGGGGAGTTATGTATGGTTACCCGGATTATATGGATGACTCGCTAAAGAAGGTTGAGAAAACAAGGCAAAAAAGGGTAGAGCTTGCAAAAAAGGGTCTTAAGAATGTTTTGATCCCTAAATCAGCAGAAGAAAGGGATGAGGTCTTATCAAAATACCACCCGGATTACCAGCCAGATGCAAGAAGGAAAATAAAGGTCGGACCCAATAAGGGTGAAAATTTGACTGCAAAGGTGGCAGATCTATTGGAAACCCACTCAAGAATTGATCTTGAAAATTTCAAACTTGATAAGCCTGATTATGAAACAGATGTACTTGTAATTGGTGGAGGGGGTGCTGGTTGTGAGACCGCACTATGGGCTATGTATAATGGTGCAAATGTTATTATTTCAACGAAATTGAGGATAGGCGATGCAAACTCTATGATGTCACAGGGAGGAATGCAGGCAGCTGTAAATCCTCATGATTCTCCTACGATACATTACCTTGATGTGGTCGGGGGAGGTCATTTTGATAATAAACCTGAGCTCGTTAAGGCATTGACATCTGAGGCGCCAATGATAGCAAAATTTCTCTCTCATCTTGGTGTTATATGGGACAGACTCCCCGATGGCCACCTTCAAACGAAGGCGGGAGGAGGAACTTCAAGGAGGAGATTATTGTCAGCCAGGGATTATACAGGTGCAGAAATAATGAGGGTGTTAAGGGATGAGGTAAAGAATCATCCTGACAAGATAACAGTCCTGGAATATCTACCTGCAATAGAGCTTATAAAAGATGGTGAAGGCAAGGTGGCTGGCGCAATACTTATGCATATGGAGACAGGACAATACATTGTTGTGAAGGCAAAGACAACCGTAATTACAACTGGAGGCTTTGGAAGGTTACACATAAAGGGTTTCCCAACAACAAACCATTATGGTGCTACAGCAGATGGTCTTGTGCTTGCATACAGGGCTGGAGCAAACTTGCTATATATGGATTCTGTTCAGTATCACCCAACAGGGGCTGTTTTTCCTCCACAGATCCTTGGCTTTTTAATCACTGAGAAGATAAGGGGCTATGGTGGACAACCAGTAAATAAGGATGGAGAATTATTCGTTTTTCCCCTTGAGCCAAGGGATGTCGAGGCATCATCCTTTATAAAGGAGTGCGCAGATGGAAATGGAATTAAGACACCTGATGGACATGTGGGTATCTGGCTCGATTCTCCTATAATTGATATATTAAATGAACCAGGGACGATAGAAAAGGCCTTCCCTGCAATGGTAAGGCAATATCACAGATTTGGAATAGATATAAGAAAGGTCCCAATGCTTGTATATCCTACCCTCCATTATCAGAACGGTGGTATTGAGATTGACGTTAATTGCCATACCAGACTTCCAAATCTCCTTGTGGCTGGCGAGGCATCTGGTGGTGTTCATGGTAGGAACAGACTTATGGGGAATTCAATTCTTGATTATAATGTTTTTGGTAGAAGGGCTGGCATTGAGGCTGCAAAGATTGCAAAAAAAACGAAGATTAAGGGAAAGTTGAATATTGATCATGTAAAAAAGTATGAAGAAGAATTAAAAGAAGCCGGTATAAAAACAAAGGAAGTTTCTCCAATGCTTCTCCCAGAGTATAGAAATCTAAAGATACTTGAAAGGCATAGGAAGGAATTTGATCCCTTCCTCCCAGCAGGAATATAAAAATGAACACTGCAATCGTCTATGGAACTTCTGTTGCAGGGCTCAGAGCTGCTGCAAATATTGGTAAACTTGGCTACAAGGTCATAATATTAAACAAGGGAAGGTATCTTGATGATTTACCACATCAATTGTCATTTAATAAACCGCGAACCATTTGTAATTTATGCCTGAGATTCGTTCTAAAAAGGATGCCAAATGTTGAGGTAATTCATAATACAGAAATTACATCAATAGAAAAATCAAGTAATTTCAAGGTGAAAATAAAATATCGTGTGCCTGATATTGATGAAAAGAAGTGTGTTGAATGCAATAAATGCCTGGATTCGGGTAATGTGGAAGTGATTTCAAGGTCTATGGGTGGAAATGTATATATTGTGAAATGGGACAATGTTAATAATCCTGAGGAATTTGCCCGGATTTGTCCGTTTGGAGCTATAAATATAGATCATGGAGAGAAGGAGAAGGTTATTGAGGGTGATATATTCCTTGTTGCCACAAATTATACCCCTGAAGATAAAGAAAAACTAAGGATTTTTGGTTACGGCATTTCAGGGGATGTTGTAACCATAGATGAAGTAGAAAATTGGTTTCTTGGTACTGGTCCTGAGCTTCGAACCTTTGTTAGACCTTCGGATGGAAAAATACCACGAGAGGTATCATATATAGTTACACAGGGCTTTAAAAATTCAAGCGAAATTGACAGCTTCGAGCCCTTTTTGCGTGCCATTGACAATGCCTTAAGTGTTAAGGGTATTATTCCTAATGCAAATATAAAAATATTTTCTAAGGAGCTTTATATATGGGGAAAGGGGCAGGCTGGACTTTTGGAAAAAGCAAAAAAACATGGAATCCAATTCATTATTACAGATAACCTTACTGTAGAAAATACAGCTATAAAATGGGACAAAAATGAGTTTCATTCCGACATTATTATACTTTCACCTCCCCAGGTTGCCCCTATTGCGAATAAAGAAATTTCCCAGAAATTAGGGATTCCCGTTGATGAAAATGGTTTTATAGAGACAAAAGACATAGGCTCTATTTTTACGGGAAAAGAGGATATTTTAGCTATTGGTGAGGCTATTGGCCATTTCACTAACATCGAAAGCCTTCAGGATGGTGCTGTTGCAGGTACAATAGCATTCGAAAAGCTTGGTAGGGCTACAAGGTTTAAAAAATCATTGCCGCCTATTATCGAAATGGATCCATACCAGGAGACAAAAATTGGTGTTTATCTTTGTAGATGTGCCTTGAATGATATGAATGCGGATAAATTAGAGGATGCGATCTATTCCCTTTACGGGGTTTCTCTTGTAGAAACCATTGATTTTCTTTGTCTGAACGAGAATGTAAAGAAAATTTATTCAGATATCAAAGGCGAAAAGGTTAATAGAATTATTATTGCTGCCTGTTCTCCCTGGGAAAGGGGAACATTTATTCAAAATACACTTAGGGGTATGGGTATTCCTTCATCAGTCGTTGATATAGCAGAAATAAGAGAGTTTGGAACTTCACCTCACGATGTTGAAAATAAAGAAGTTATTTATGATAAAGTTGTTGACCTTGTAAAATTATCTGTTGCTAAAATGCAAAACGCTATTCCTTATGAAGAACCAATAGAAGAAATAAAACCGGAGATAGTTGTGATAGGACAGGATTTGTCCAGTCTAATAGCTACGTACTATTTAGGGAAATACGGTTTTAAAACATACTTTTTGATGCCGAAAAAAATAGATGATCTCCTTATTTCTGTGAAAGACATATCCAACTATGTAGAAAGGTTGAAAAAAGAAGTTAAAGAAATTCCAGAAATCCATTTGTTTGAGAATACAACAATAAAGGCAATTACAGGATATGCTGGTAATTACTCGGTTGACTACACATTTGAAGATAAAAGGCAAAATGTTTCAGTTGGAGCATTAATCATTGGTGGTTATGCAGAGCAAGCTCTACCAACTGGTGTTGAACTTTACTCTAATAATATGCTCAATATAAATAAACTAAATTTCTCAAATGAAAGTAATATTGCTATTATTTGTACGGGTGTTATTGATGGTATTTCATATTCAAGAACATCCTGTCCTGAAGGTTTAAGGGCTGCCTTAAGTTTAAGAGAAAAGGGTAAAGATGTAACTATCTTTTATTCTGATTCACCCGGGATAGGGCTCTATTCCAGAATGAAACTAAGCGCGAAGAGTGTAGGTGTAAAATTTACTCATTATGCATCGGATTCTCTTAAAGTTGAGAAGGATAAGAGTGGCATAAAAGTTACCTACAAAGATATAAAAACCAATGAAATAAAAGAGAAGAGCTTCGAAGGATTTATTGTATCCCCTGGGATAAAGAATAATCAAAAATATGCAAATGACCTCTCATTCATTCTTGGACTTCCAATTGATGAAAATGGATTCTTTTTGACGAGAGAGAGTCCATATGAGGAGATAAATAGCAAACTTTCACCAAATGAACTGGGAACAAATGGTCTTTTTATAACAGGACTTTCAAAATGGCAAAATGACACTACTGGTTTAATAATTGATGGAATGGCTTCTGCGTTTGATGCACTGTCAATTGTAACAAAACAACAGCTTATCCCCCAATATGGATGGGTAATTGCCTGGACAGACGAGAGGAAGTGTGCGGGTTGTGGTTTTTGTGTTGATGCCTGTGGTTATAATGTGAGGTATATTGATCCTGAAACAAAGGTTGCGAAGGTTAGACCTCTTATTTGTCAGGGTTGTGGTGCCTGTGAGGTTGCTTGCCCGAGTGGAGCAGCAAAGTTGAGGGTTTTGAATGCAAAAACTGTAATCCAGATGATGGATTCAATTATATAAAGGAGGTATAATGGCAGAATTTGAACCAAAAATACTTGGGTTCTTTTGCAATTGGTGTACTTCTTCTGCTGCTGATCTTGCCGGGACATCAAGAATTCATTATCCAGCAAATGTAAGACCAATAAGGGTTTGGTGTTCTGGAACAGTTGATCCAGCATATGTTATTAGAGGGCTTCTGGAAGGGGCAGATTCAGTTATTGTTGGGGGATGTCATCCTGGAGATTGCCACTATATAAATGGTAACTATAAAGCAAGAAGGAGAATGAAATTAATCAAAACGATCTTTAATACCCTTGGCCTCGAAGATGATAGGATATATCTTAAATGGATTTCTGCAAGTGAAGGTGTTAAATTTGCAAAGACTATGACAGAAATAACGAAAAAGACAAAAGAAATGGGTCCTAATCTTCTTGGGAAGAAATGGAATGTGTAGGAGGAATGGATGATTGGTAAGGTTAATGTAAAAAATGATATTGTTAAGTCCTCAAGAAAGTTTTTAAGAGATTTAATGGAGAAAAAAATTGTAGATGCTATTATCGTTCCTCTTGTTCTTGATTCCGGTAGAGGAGCACATCCTGCCTTTGTAACCAATACCTCAATGCTTGATAAAGCAAATCCTTTTGTGCCAGTGATGCCTGTTAGTACTGCAAATGAAGTTAAAAGAATAACGCGTCTCAAGCCATCTGACAAAAAAATAGCCGTTGTTATAAGGCCCTGTGATTTGAGGAACTATATTGAATTAATAAAGTTTAAGCAGATAGATAGTTCAAACATAATAATAATTGGAACAGATTGTTATGGAGTGTATGATTCAGAACTTTATAAGGATATGGTTGACAAAGGGAAAGATCCCTTTAAGGACTATATGGATCTTATAATTTCTAATAAGGAAAACAATCTAAGAAGGGCGTGTACAACCTGTAAAACTCCTGTTCCAAACAAATATGCTGATATAATAATGGGTTTCTTTGGTACCAATAAGAAAGATGGAATACTATTAATTTCCCAAACAGAAAATGGGAAAAATATATTAGATGAACTCAAGATATCTGATATTGGAGAGGTCCCCGAGAGAGAGAAGGAAGTAAACAAATTAATTGAAACAAGAACTAAAAAATGGAACGAAATAAAAGATAAAACTCTTAAGGAAGTGCGTGGAATAGACAATCTATTAAAATACTTTGATACCTGTATAGACTGTCACAATTGTAAGGATCAATGCCCTATCTGTTTCTGCAAGGAATGCTTCTGGGAGTCTCCTGTATTTGAATTTACACCTCCTGATTACTTTGAATGGAGTGAGAAGAAGGGTGCTGTAAGACTCCCAACAGATACCTTATTTTTCCACCTTGGGAGACTTGCACATATGTCTACTTCCTGTACTGGGTGTGGATTCTGTGAAGATGCCTGTCCAAAAAATATTGAACTTCAAAGGTTATTCTTTGCCGTAGGAGAAGAGACAAGTAAAGTATTTGATTATGAGCCTGGAAGGAATCTTGAGGAAAAGCCACCCCTCACCACATTTAGGGAAGAAGAACTTGAAGAAATGGGGGAATAAGGTCTCATCTGAGAACCTTATGGAGGTGTTCAAATAAAATGGGTAAGAAAATAAGGATTGGGATTATTATTTGCGATAGGTATCGTAACTGTGCAGGAGGTAAATGTTTTCGATCGCTAAGGAATAGGGAGGGTGCATTTAGCATCTATAGAAACATAGATGTAGAAGTTGCAGGGTATACTACCTGTGGAGGATGCCCTGGAGGAAATATAGAGTATGCACCTGAAGAAATGAAAAAGAATGGGGTAGAGGCAATCCACTTTGCTACAGGATTTTTAGTGGGTTATCCTCCCTGTCCCTATTTAGATTATTTTAAAAGATTAATAGAAAAAAAATATGGAATGAAGGTAATTCTGGGAACACATCCTATTCCTCAAAAGTATTATTTAACCCACCAGAAGCTTGGCACCTACAAGGATCCCGAATGGGAAGAGAGGTTGAAGCTCGTCATCTGTGATGAAAAAACAAGGTTAGACTATGATTAGTAATGAAAATAATAATATTTGACCTTGATGGGACACTTGTTGACAATGAGGTTTCTTTTGATGAAATGCGCCAAAGGATTGCAAAACGGCTTAATATTCCAAAGAACGAACTTGACCCTCTTTATGAGAAACTTATCTCATTAAATCTTCCTGATGGTTTAAAAATACTGAGTGAAGAAGAGATGAGAAGGGCAGAACATTCAAGATTTAAGTATGGACTCAGCGATCTTTTTGAATTTTTAAGGCAAAGAAGGATAAAAATCGCAGTACTCACAAGAAATTGTAGGAAAGCAACTTTAAAGGCATTGGGATATTTATCCAGTGGTATAGATGTGATGGTAACAAGGGATGATGGCTATAAATTAAAACCGAGCCCTGAAGGAATATTTGCTATTCTCAACAGGTTTGCTATTTTGCCCAAAGATGCATTGATGGTGGGGGATTATGATTTTGACATCGAAGCGGGGAGGCTGGCGGGTTGTAAGACTGTTCGTATGGGTACCGGATTTGCTGATTTCAATGTAAGAAATCTTGAGGAACTAAAGTATCTGATAAAAAAATTAGAAGAAAAGATCGAATAAATTCCTGAAATTGTAGTTCTTATCTACGGTTTATTAATTGTTGGCTTGATTCTAAGGTTTTTATTGTTATTCTAAAACCAAATAGGAGGTAATACAAAATGAAGGCATTTGGTCCAGTTCCATCAAGAAGACTCGGGCAAAGTATGGGCATAAACAATATCCCTCCCAAAATATGTACTTACTCCTGTATTTATTGTCAGCTTGGGAACACTATAAAGATGCAAATAGAGAGAGAAAATTTTTATACTGTAGAGGAGATTGTAAAAGATGTTGGTGACAAAATTCAAGAGGCGAAAGAAAGGGGTGAACATATTGATTATCTGACGTTTGTTCCAGATGGTGAGCCAACACTTGATAAAAATATTGGAACGGAAACAAAAGAATTGAGAAATTTTGGAATAAAAATTGCCGTAATTACAAACGGATCATTGATATGGGACAAAAATGTGAAAGAAAGTTTATTATCGGCAGATTGGGTATCGTTTAAGATAGACGGCATCAGCGAAGAAATCTGGAAAAAAGTAGACAGACCTTTTAGAACACTAAAGTTGGCTGAAATACTCCAGGGAATGAATGAGTTTTCATTGATGTTTAAAGGGGATTTAGCGACTGAAACAATGTTAATAAAGGGGGTAAATGACAATAAAAATGAAATAGAGAAAATAGCTGATTTCATTTCAGGTCTGAAACCCCAAAAGGCATATATAGCTATACCCACGAGACCCCCTGCTGAAAGATGGGCAGAACCCTCTGATGAAAACATTATTAATATGGCTTTCCAGATTTTTGAAGGAAAGGGAATAAATGTA
Source organism: uncultured bacterium (assembly GCA_964596115.1). Classification (GTDB taxonomy): domain Bacteria; phylum Hydrothermota; class UBA3072; order UBA3072; family B12-G15; genus CAZQRW01. Next base: position 3,707 of record CAZQRW010000015.1, on the reverse strand, counting down.
GAATACCTTATAGGCTATGAAGGTAACAGCTTTGCCTTTACAGGTAATGTAGAAGACGATTTACTCAGTATCACCTCTGTTCATCCTATGAGAGAAGAGGGGGTAAGTGAATTTTTAAAAAAGGCAAAGTCTGACTGGAGAGTAATTGAGAAGTTAATAAAAGAGGGTAAACTGATAGAAACTTCCTATGAAGGTAAAAGATTCTTTGTGAGGAAATTACCTGGAAGAAGATTTGATTAAAGAAATAAAGAGGCATTTCTCAGGGGAAAAAGAGATTTATCAATGTGAATCAATAATTTTAGGTGAAAAATTTGCATTGGTAAAATATACAGTAGAAAAAACACAGAAGGTAGGAAGTATTATCCTTTATCCAGGAACACTATCCTATGGATTTTTCTGGAGAAATAGACCATACACATTATATAAGTGGAAAAAAGATGAAAAAATCATTGGAAATTATTTCAATGTAGCAGATGCTGTAAGGATTTCAACGGGGACGATTTCCTGGAGAGACCTTGTTGTTGATATACTTGTATTGCCATCGGGTAGGGTAGAAGTACTGGATGAAGACCAATTACAAAACATTAGTAGTGATTTAGAAAAATATATAGAGAAATCAAAAAATATCATATTGAATAATTATAGAAAAATTATTGATGAAACAGATGCTTTAATTAGGTATCTGAAAAGTCTCTAATAGAATAAATAGAGTGTGAGTAAAAATATTTTAGAGAAGGTGTAAAATTTGCAGAAACTATATAAAAAAATAATATTATAAAGGAGATTTAATATGAAAATAGCAATTACAGGTGGTGCAGGGTTTCTTGGATATCATATCTGCAATTACTTGGGTGATAAATGTGATGAAATAAGGGTGATTGACATTGCCCCTCTTAATACTGAGAAATATCCTGAGAATACTACATATTTTAATCTTGACGTGCGGGATAAAACGAGATTGTTAAGGGCATTAGATGGAGTTGAAATGATTGTTCATGGTGCAGCTGCACTCCCCCTCTGGAAAAAGCGTGACATTTTCACAACAAATATTGATGGAACGAAGAATGTTCTGGAAGCAGGGCTGAAGAATGGTGTAAAGAGGGTAGTATATATTTCATCAACAGCAGTTTATGGCGTGCCTGAAAAACACCCAATCTATGAAGACGATCCGTTAATTGGAGTAGGGCCCTATGGCGAAACTAAGATAATAGCAGAGAGAATATGTGAAGAATATAGAAATAAAGGTCTGATTGTTCCAATTATAAGACCAAAAACCTTTATAGGCACTGGTAGAATGGGGGTTTTTCAAATTCTATACGATTGGATTGAGAGTGGAAAAAAAATACCCATCATTGGAAATGGGAAAAACAGGTATCAGTTGCTTGAAGTTGAGGATCTTGCCAATGCGATATACCTTACCCTGACCCTTCCTTCTGAAAAGGTGAATGACACATTTAATATTGGTGCAAAGGATTATGGAACGGTACTGGAAGATGTTGGTACCTTATGCAAATTTGCCAGGAATGGGGCAAGGGTTATGACGACACCTGCAAGGATAGTGAAACCAATGCTTGAAATAGCCTGGGCATTAAGATTATCCCCACTATACAAATGGGTTTATGGGACAGCAGACACGGATTCATTTGTGTCTGTGGAAAAAGCAGAGAAAATTCTTGGCTGGGAACCGAAATACAGCAACGCAGAGGCATTGATAAGGTCCTATAAATGGTATCTTGAGCACAAAAATGAATTGAAAGCTGTCGGCATTACCCACAGAGTTGCCTGGAAACAGGGAATCCTTGGCTTAATAAAGCAACTGATATGAGAATGGTTACTCCAACTAAAGGAGTTTTATTATTGCCACTTTTGTGGGCATAAATTGAAGGCAATAGCATTCTCCTCATAAAGTGAGGTCACGAACCATATAAAGGCTTATGGACCCCACCCTCTGGCTTTATGCAATATGGAGAAACACGAGAAAAAATTCGCCTATTTTTAATATACCTTGTTGAGAGTAAGTATTTATTGCTCTATTATTTCAACCCGTCTGTTTTTTGCCCTTCCTTTTTCGGTGTTATTGGTTGCTGCTCGCCTACCTCAGTGATTGTTTTCAGGAAGTCTTGTCGAAAGGCTATGCCCTTCGCTATCCGGTCTTTCCAGAAGCGATCCGTCAAGCTTTGAAGCCTTAACCGATCAATTTCGATGCGTTTTTGCATGTACTTAGTTATACCACAGGGAAAGACCAGGGTTTGATCTGATATGTCAAACAGCGCCCGCTTTTCGGCTGACGAAAAGGCAGTCTCGTGGTAGCCCTTCGCCAAGAATCGTCGTCGAAAGCCTTCCACATGTGAAAAGCCAGTTAAAACCAGAATTCTTTGGTGACCCGGTAGACTGGCAAGAATGTTCTGAAACATTCTATCCTCGCGCTCCTCACTGTTAATTTGGTGGGTTCCATCCATTACCCACCAATCCATTCCTTCCACTTTTATCCCCCTCGCCCGAGCTGTCAGAGCGGAAAAAGGCATTTCAATCGGCCCATCTCCCCAATTATCTCGCGCCAGTTCCTCTGGTCGACTTTCCACTAATAGAAAATCAGGCTCCAGATGTTCTAAAACTGCTTGAAGGTGTAGGAGAGAATAGTCTTTTGTAGTCAGGTGACTGCCATGAATCGTGCCAAGCAGATAAACTTCCTGTCCCGTATCATCGACGAACCGCAAGAATTCAACTTCGCGGAAATAACGTGGGGCGAAATTGAGTAATAACTCACTTCGCATTTCTGCGTTGAAGGTGATCAGCAATGTGCCGGCGACAAGAAGCCCGCCGGCAACAAAAAGAAAGGTGCTGCATATTTTAGATATCATCAAATCTTCCTCTGATGTATGCTCGTTTTGATGTAGTTCGGTGTCTATCGGCATAACATAAGATTAGGTGTACTAATGTAAAAAGCAAAAGTTGCTCTTCATGACTACCTAATCCGTGTCGCTCGTTAATTGTTAACTGTTTCTCATTACCTGAATTGAGCAAATTTTTCCTCATACCTTGATTATAAAATTTTATTCTATTTTGTCAAATTGGAAAGAGAGAAATTTTCAAATTTTCAACCCCCGACCCCACTTATACAGAAACTGTGGTTCATTTCTTAAGAGATTTTCTAATATCATTGGCGATCTTATCTAATTTCTTCCTGCTGGGTCTCAAAAGATTATTCGGGCCAAATTTTAATTCAAATCCATCTCCCTTAAAACGAGGAATTATGTGAAGATGAAAATGGAAAACATCCTGGAAAGCAGCTTCTCCGTCAGCTACGAATAAATTTATTCCCTCGCATTTTACCCCCGACTTTCTGACAGCTTCAGCGATACGCATCGTAATTTTGAAAAGATGTGCTCCTATTTCTTCATCCAATTCTGACATATACTTGGCATGAACTTTGGGAATTACTAATACGTGCCCAAGATTGACTGGGCAAATATCCATAAATGCCATTACTTTATCATCTGAGTAAACTACACTGGCCAGTTCTGTGCCATTTACGATTTTGCAGAAGACACAATTCTTCATAAGCTTTTCTCCAAGTTTGGATCATAAATTGGGTTATTTCGGCTAACGTTTTGCGGATAAAAGAAGTTGCCGAAGGCAATTTGGGGAAATTCTTCCGACCGCCTTCGGGTAGGGATTTCCCTTTTATCCGCTGTTATACGACGTCT
>CAZQRW010000014.1:0-36947 GCA_964596115.1 uncultured bacterium | reverse complement strand
CTTGACAATACTTTATTGAATGATAATAATAAACGATGACGTTGGAAGAATATATTAATAAGGAAAAAATAGAGTTGATAGATTTGAAGTATGCCGATATTCATGGCGGTTTACATCATATTACCTTTCCTAGAGAAAAACTGAAAACATTTCTAAAGAATGGTGTTGGTATTGATGGATCCAGTGTGCCAGGGTTTGCGGCAAAAGAATACAGTGATATGAGAATTTTCCCCGATACGTCGAAATTTTACCGTGATCCCTTTTCTGAGATACCGACAGTAATTCTTTTTGGAGATGTTTACTGTGCGGAGGGAGATAAACCATTTACAGATGGCCCAAGGACAGTTCTCGTAAATGCATTGAAGCTTTTGCAAAAATTAGGAATAGGTGATGAATTGCTTATTCTTCCTGAGCTGGAATTTTATATCTTTAAAGATGTTTATTACGACCTTAACGTTCTTGTTAGCTGTGTAGAAATTGACCATGTAGACAGTGTTCCACCTGATAATGGTTACCATATTGACGCCCCATATGATGGGTACAGGGCATTTAGAGATAGAGTCACTATGTATTTACATAACCTTGGAATTCCAATAAAATATACCCACCGTGAATGTGGAAGGTATTCACAGCATGAGATTGAAATTGATTATAAGCCCTCTTTGATTAACGTTGAAAATATACTGCTTTCAAAATATATAATTTTCCGTTCAGCAGAGGAGGAAGGACTAAAAGTAACTTTTATGCCGAAACCTATTCATAATGAACCTGGCAGCGGTTTACACCTACATATGATGCTTATGAAGAATGGAACATCTCTTTTTTATGATAAAGAGAAGGGAAGTTTTATTTCTCAAACAGCTAGATATTTTATAGGTGGTATACTTCATCATCTTCCCGCTCTTATTTCGTTTACCAATGCAAGTACTAATTCGTATAAAAGACTTTTCTCAGGCTTTGAGGCTCCCAAAAAAATTGCATATTCCATTGCTAATAGATCAGTTGCTATCAGAATTCCAGGTTATGAGAAAGGTAAAAATGTTGATATAGAATATAGACCCTCTGATGCAATGTTTAACCCATATTTAGCGGTGGCAGCAATATTATTGGCAGGTATAGATGGGATTGTAAGCAAGACCAATCCTGGAAAGCCAATTTCTGGTGATATTGACAATGATTCGAACGTAAAAGATGTTCCCAGAGGGCTCCTTGATTCATTGGAGGCGCTTGATAATGACAGAGTTTTTTTGAAAAGGGGGGATGTTTTTTCTGACTTCCTTCTTGATAAATGGATTTATCTCAAGAAAAAGGAGTATTGGGAGGTTGAGTTAAGGCCCTCTGTAGCCGAATATATCAGATACTTTGGCCGTTAACAATGAAAAAATACCTTTGGTTTCTTTTTTCTTTTGCAGTTGGAGCAATTCTTGGTTTTAATGTATGGATTTTACATTCCTTGCCGAATATAGAAATCCTTAAGAATTACAACCCTGTTCTTGCAACAAGGGTATATGACAGGAATGGTGAGTGGATTAGGGATCTTTACACGCAACGAAGAATTCCAGTACCATTAGATTCTATCCCTGCTTATGTAAAAGGTGGATTAATTTCTGTGGAGGACAAGGAATTCTATCATCACCATGGACTAAATTATAAAAGAATGATAAAAGCAATACTTATAGATATAATCAAGAGAAGAAAAGTGCAGGGAGCAAGCACCATTACACAACAGCTTGCAAGAAATATTCTCTTGAGTCCAGAGAAAAGCTTTATCAGGAAATTTTCTGAAATTTATTTAGCCCTTGAACTTGAACGATATTATACCAAAAATGACATACTTGAGATGTATCTAAATCATGTATATTTTGGTTATGGTAATTATGGTATCGAAGCGGCAAGTGAGTATTATTTTGGAAAACGGGTAGGTGAAATTTCTCTTAAAGAGGCTGCTGCCCTGGTAGCGATAGTTCGCTCTCCTGGATATTACTCCCCTTATTATCACCTGGATAGGTGCTTAAGAAGGACAGATTTAGTGCTTAAGAGTATGTTGGAAGAGGGCTATATTGATTCTTCTCAATTAAATGAAGCTTCCGCGGAAAGTTTAGTATTTATAAAGGCCGAGGAGAGAAAAAGAATTGGCCCATATTACATTGAAACAGTAAAAAATAGATTGAAGAGTATTCTTGGGAATTCTTATCTTACTATGGGAGGCTATTCAGTGTATATTGCAATGGATAAGCATTTTCAAGAAGTAGCAGATTCTATTGTGGAAGCAGGCATTGAGTTCGTTGAAAGGAAGTACAGGCTCAAACCAAAATCTGAATTCCCCGATTCTGTCGCCTGGAGAGGTAATACCCCTTATCTACAGGGTGCACTTGTTTGTATGGATCCGCATACCGGTGATGTACTTGCACTTGTTGGTGGTAGAGATATAAAACAAAGTCGATTTAATAGGGCAACAATGGCAAAAAGGCAAGCAGGCTCTGCATTTAAAGTTTTTTTATATACAGCTGCTATTGACAATGGTTACAATCCATCCGATTTTATCCTAGACCTTCCAATAATTGTGGAATCCCAAAACAAGGTTTATGCCCCCACTAATTTTGATAGCACCTTTATGGGTAAAATTACATTAAGGAAGGCTTTCTATCTTTCGAGAAATCTTGCAGCGATACGTCTTACTCAACAGATTGGTGTCTTTACTATAATAGATTATGCAGAGAAAATGGGAATTAAAAGCTCCATTGAGCCTGTTTCTTCCATTGCACTTGGTCCTTCTGGTGTTACACTTCTTGAGATGACCGATGCCTTTGGAACGCTGGATAACTATGGGGTAAGAATTGAACCGGTAATAATAAAGAAGATAGTAGATAGGTACGGTAATATTGTATATGAGGGTAACCCTGCAAGGGAAAGGGTGTTAAGTAAACAATCTGCATATATTATGATAAATATGTTGGAGTCTGTTTTCAACAAAGGGACTGCCCACCGTGCAAGAATGATGGGATTCACAAGACCAGCAGCAGGGAAAACTGGTACTGCTAATAATTTTACTGATGCCTGGTTTTTGGGGTTTACTCCAGATGTTGTTACTGGTGTATGGGTAGGATATGATTACCCACACAAAATAGCAAGATATGCCACAGGTGCAGGTGCGGCTCTCCCTGTATGGGTTTCCTTTATGAAGGCTGTCCTTGATTCAACTGGCCCTGACTTCACTGAACCTAAAGGGATAATTCATAGGTTGATTTGTGAACAATCAGGGTTGCTGGCAACTCCATACTGCCCCATTGTAAAAGATGAAATATTTATTAAAGGTAATGAACCGGATGAGAAATGTAATATTCATACCAAAAAACAAAAAAAACCGCCCACCTCGAGTTTCGAAAAAATGGATAGATGGGATTTTTAGGAGGAATGCATGAAACGTTTCTCAATTGTTATTTTTGTTCTTATAATCCTTTTTGCAGGATTTTTCTCATATTTCTTCCTCTTTAGATATATACCTGTTAGAAATATGCTTGATTCTTATAAAAAAGAGAACTCAATGCTTGTAAGCGAATTAAACAAAATGAAAAGTGCCTTGCCGAAAAAGGAGAAGAAGGTTGAGGTGATGGGAAGCTTAAAAGAGCAGATAAGTGATTTTCTCGGGGACGTCAACGTAAACGAGGTTCAGAATAAGCTTGAAATCACTCTTCCAGCCCAAAAGTTATTTCCTCCTGGAAGTGTTGAAATTAGTAAAGAGGGAAGAGATCTACTGAAGCAACTGGGTAATATTTTAAAGGGGATAGAAGGCAAAGTTATATATATAGAAGGCCATAGTGATAATGCGAAAATTACAGGTAGTTTAAAAAGAAAGTATCCCACAAATTGGGAATTGTCAGCAGCAAGGGCAGTTAAAGTTGTACGTTTTCTTATTGAAGAAGTTGGAGTTCCTCCTGAGAAGTTAGCAGCTGTTGCTTATTCAGAATACAGGCCCATTGCTGATAACGCTACATCCGAAGGAAGGGCGAAGAACAGAAGAATAGTTGTTACACTTGTTCCACGATGAAGGCCGTTGCACTTTTCTCAGGTGGCCTTGATAGTATCCTCGCCATAAAAATCATTGAAAAGCAAGGTATAGATATTATTCCTGTTGTTTTTAAGAGCTATTTTTTTGATTCTGAAAGGGCTGAAAGATTTAGTAATATTTATCAACTTAACCTAAAGGTAATTGATTTCAGTAATGATCATCTGAAGATTGTAATGAAACCTATTTATGGATACGGAAAGAACCTGAATCCCTGCATCGATTGTCATGCACTTATGATAAAAATGGCAGGAGAGATAATGACTCAGGAGAAGGCGAGTTTTTTGATTACAGGTGAAGTATTGGGTGAAAGACCGTTCTCTCAGAGCAAGAGAGGATTGGATCTCATTGACAAGCTATCGGGTTTAGGCGATATAACGTTAAGACCTCTTTCTGCAAAGGTTTTAAAACCAACGCTTCCTGAAAGAAACGGGTGGGTAGATAGGAAAAAGCTCTATGGTCTCCAGGGAAGGAGTAGAAAAGCCCAGTTTGAGCTGGCGGTGGAATATGGCATAAAAATCTACGATTCACCAGCGGGTGGGTGTCTTTTAACAGATCCAAATTTTGCAAAAAAAATGAAAAATTTACTAAAGACTAAATTTGAATCTGATGATATATCTTTACTTGGTATTGGCAGACATTTTTTTATTGATGGGTATCATTTTATTGTTGGGAGAAACGAAATGGAAAACAAAAAGCTATTAGGGATTAATGGAATACATATTTATGCAATAGATAAAAAAGGTCCAGTAGGATTATTGAAGTATCAACCTGGAGAGAAGACTGTTAAAAAAATGTGTAAGATTCTTGCCAGGTACTGTTCACCATACGGAGAGACGAGGGTAAAGGTTCACAAAATGGGAGAATTTCAGGTTCTACCTTACTCGAGAGAAGATGTAGAAAAACTTTTGAGATAAGCATAACAAACTATAAGTTCAGTATTTTATAACTGAGTAGACCTTATAGTTCTTGAGTTTCTCTATTCCATTAAGGAATTTTAGCTCGATAAGGAATGTTATTCCAACAACATTTCCACCAAGTCTTTCAATCAATCTCGCAGTTGCCAAAGCAGTTCCACCTGTTGCAAGGAGATCATCAACTATTAAAATATTTTCACCTCTTTCTATTGCGTCTCTATGGAGCTCAAGCGTATTGATACCATACTCAAGACTATATTTCTCTTTTATTGTAGCAGCAGGGAGTTTTCCTGGCTTTCTTGCAAGTGTAATGCCTACGCCTGTTTTATATGCCATAGCTCCTCCAAAAAGAAATCCTCTTGACTCGATACCAACTATTTTATCAATCCGTTCATTTTTAAAGGGCTCTAACATATAATCCACTGCCTTTTTAAAGGCTTCCCCATCCTTTGTCAATGTTGTAATATCTTTAAAAATTATACCTTTTTCAGGGAAATCTGGTACGTCTCTGATCAATTTTTTCAATTCTTCCATTAAAACCTCACATCAAAATTGTTAAATTTACCTGTATACTCTTCTTCAGTTAATTCAATATCAGTGATATGGGCGGATATTGGACCTATCTTTAATTCTTGTATAAACTCGTTAAGAAGGCCTTTGTCACCTTCAGCAACGACTTCGACACTTCCATCAGGAAGATTCCTGACCCATCCTGTGATGCCGTAATCATTTGCCTTTCTTATTGCAAAAAATCTATATCCTACACCTTGTACTATTCCTTTAACAATAATATGATACCTCGTCATCTCCATGTGGAAATTTTAATAAAAAAATTATTTATGTCAATGATTAAGGTCATATTAATGAGACCCCTTTTAGAGGTTTCAATTTACATTGGATATGCTCATTTTAGGTTGCTTAATCCAGGAGGTGAACAAAAAGGCCACTTTTCAGTTTGGGCTCAAACCAGGTTGATTTTGGAGGCATATATAGGTGTGTATCTGCCACATTAATAAGATCTTCAATGCTTGTTGGAAACACTGAAAAGGCAACCGAATATTCACCTGAATCCACCAGCCTTATAAGTTCATTAATTCCCTTTATTCCACCAACAAAGTTTATTCTTTTATCCCTCCTGGGATCCTTTATTCCTAAGATAGGCTCAAGAAGATAATCCTGTAGTATTGCCACGTCAAGAGATTTTACCGGGTCCTCTTTATTTATTATTTTAGGGTTTGCTCTCAATACAAACCATCTTTTGTTAAGATACATACCAAATAAATGTTTCTCGGCAGGTTCGACGGGGCATTCAGATTCTTTTATTATGAATTTATTCTTTAAGGCACTTAGAAATTTATCAAAACTAAGGCTATTCAGATCCTTTACCACTCTATTATATGGCAGTATTTTCATTTGATTGTGTGGAAAAATCACAGATAGAAAGAAATTGTATTCCTCTTCACCTGTATGAAGCGGGTTTTCTTTTTTCTTCAGGTTTCTTACCCTTGCTGCGGCAGCCGATCTGTGATGACCATCAGCTACATAGAGAGGAGAGATAGAACTAAAAATTGTCTCAAAGGTCTTGATATATTCTGGACTATACACTATCCAGATAGTGTGCGTTACATTATCCTCTGATGTAAAATCGTATTCAGGTTTCTCTAACTTTATTTTTTCTACAAATTCATTTATTTCAGGTCTCTGAATATATGTCAGGAAGACGGGCCCTGTTTGGGCATTGAGTGTGAGAATATGTTTTGTCCTGTCTATTTCTTTTTCTTCCCTTGTGGCTTCATGTTTTTTTATAATATCCATTTCATAGTCATCAACAGAGGCACAGGCAACAATACCCGTCTGTGTATGATTGCCCCATATCTGTCTATATATGTAAAATTTAGGTGAATTTTCTTGAAACATAAGTCCATCACGAATAAACTTATCAAGATTCTCTTTTCCTTTAAGATATACCCTGTCATCATATATACTTATATTGTCAGGAATATCAATTTCAGGTTTTATAACGTGTAGGAATGTAATTGGATTCTCTTTTGCGATATTACGAGCCTCTATTTTATCTAAGACATCGTAAGGGGGAGAGGCAATTCTTTCTGCAAATTCTTTTTTTGGTCTTAATGCACTAAAGGGTCTTATCTTTGCCATCTAATTCTCCTTTTTAATTGTTCTATCTCTTCGATCTCCTCAACAGCATCATAAAAGATCTTTTTTCCTTTTAGACCGTCTACGAGGAAACTTCCTTTTCTCATAAAAGGTATACCGATTATCATTTTTTTCAATGGGTCTATTTTAAATTCATAGTTGAAAAGCATATTTTCCTTTTCTATTGAGAATAAAACAGATTCAATAAGTTTTACAGCATCGATAAATCTATATTTTCCGCCAAACATTGGTTGGGGAGAAGTAGGTGTTATTTTTGGAGGAGAAGCAGTGAATATCATACCAAGATTATCCATCAAGAGATACCTATTTGTTGTCCCAAATGAGGGTAAAAAGAAATCCATTGTGACAGTGCTATTCTTTTTTTCAAATAACATTCTTAAGGTTGAAAGAAAATCGGGGTTATTAAGCACCTCTTTGGTTAGTTGAGAGGTATCTATTCTTATAATCTTTTCCAGTGATACCCTCGTTCTGATTACCCAGAATGGAAGGTAGTAGGAGGGCTTTCCCCTTAGTGCAGGACGGGCATAATATACCTTGATTTCTTTCCATCCCCCTTTTGCTACCTCATAGCCTTTTCCACAGTTTGTGCAGAAAAAAAGGTTATCCCTATCGCAGGAATTAATCCTCTCACCGCAGTTTGGACATTCAAGTGGCAGTAGTTTAATCTCCATAGTTCTTTGTCAACAGCATTAAAAAAAATACTATAAAAATACCTGTGGATATTTTCCAGTTCAGGAATACAGATGATAGGGAGAGTATTGTGGTGAGTATAAATGTAAATAGTGGCACAGGGATTCTTTTCCTTTGACGGAGAGAAAATTGAGTATCCTCTTTATTTAGCAGAATATTTCCATTTATACCATCTATTGAAATCGTTCCACCTTTGTACCGAGAGAGGATAACTGGATAATAGTATATTCGCATATGAGTAGACACAGGATTTAATCTGTATTTTAATTCATCGAAGTTTCTATAATCCTCTAACATCTTGTCCTTCATCTTTTTAATAGCAAGATTCAAGTAGAAATCAATATTTTCAGGGAGATCCAATACACTTCCATATTTGTGCATTTTTTCATCATCATAGGGCTTGAGATTTAAATCCTGTAAATCTAATCTTTCGAGCCCAAGGGGGATATTTTCTTCAGGGAAAATTGTAATATTTTTCATTACATTGATGCTTTTTTTTATTAGCTCTCTCCCCTTTACAGTGCTAACGGGTTTTGATTTGTACTGACTGTCCTGTTCGTAATGTGTTACTATTTTACCCTTTTTGTAGGCATATATCCAACCGAAAATTTCAGAGTTCACTACTATTACAGGTGCAAAAAACAGGTCGATATCAAGGATTGTACTATTTTCTTTCAGGTATTTTAAGATTGTATTTTTTGTAGGTGTAATTTTGGGTTCAACAAAGTATCTCTCAGCACCAAATAAGGTGGATAAAACAAATTTACTGCCACAGTACGAACAAGCAGCAACTCTTACACCTTCTCTAACAGAAATTTCTCCACCGCAGTTTGGGCAGGAAAACCCTATTGTGTTAGCCATTGGCTACCCTCTTTTTATAGAGATAGAATCCTGCAAAAGAAATCGGTATCAAAGTTTTTAATACAGGATGTGGGAGCGTTATCGCAAGTAGTCCAGAGAATGCAAATATCAGCAGGGACAATGGTTCCTTTATTTTTCCTTTTGGCTTTACTTCAGAATTGTTTGATTTCGTGAAAACCTTTCCCGTCACACCGTCAATGAATACCTCAATATCCTCTGTTTTTGCATAATAGAAAGGGGTATAGATAATAGCAACAGAACTCAAATTTTTCTTACCTGCCTTATGAACTACATCTTCTATCCTTATTTCTGGTGGTGGGATTTTTTCCTTTATAGGGTGTCTATCACCCTGTGGTCTGAAAAATTGAATTCCTGGAAACAGTTCTTTTATAGCCGGGATATACCAGACCTCAGTATCTGATTCAATTCTATAAAAGGGGATTTTTTTTAGTTCCAGGTTGAAGTTTTTTTTATTTGTGTAATTTTTTACAATTTCAAATGCAGCAGGGCGAGAAAGATCGGATTTTATCTCTTCAGTAACCAATGAACCCTTAGAATCAATATATATACTTGTACCACAGTATGGACATTGATAGATCTTTAGTCCAGAAACTATATCTAATTCTGCATCACAATTTGGACATCTTACCTTCATTACAATTTATGGCCACAATGTGGGCAAAACTTTGCATCCCCTGGGACAGGATTGCCACAATTAGGGCAGAATTTTTCTCCCTCAATTTTTTTACCACAGTTAGGACAAAACTTTGCATCCGGGGGTAGGGGAGAGCCACAGTAAGGGCATTTGTCTTTACTTTTGCCCGTTTTTTCCTTTGGCTTTTCTCCCTTCTCCATACTTTCCTTTATCATCCCAGGCATTATCATTCCCATCCCGACACCTGCACCCATACCAATTCCTGCCCCTGCTGCTCCACCTTCCTGCTTTGCAGCGTCCCTCATTGCCTTCGCAGCTTCATATTTAGTGAAATCAGAAAGGTCGCCTACTGCTTTCATTCCGGATTTTTCGTCAATCATTTTTTCTACTTCTGGTGGTGGTGTTATAGACTTTATATAAAAATCAACAAGTTTCATTCCATACTTATCAAAATCCTCTGTTATTCTCGATTTTGCACCCATAGAAAGTTCGTCATAATTTTTAGCAAGGTCAAAAATAGAAGTATAGGTTTCTCCAAGGAAATCAGTAAGCCTCGAGATTATTACGTTCTTAAAAAAGTTATCTATCTCTTCCCTTTTTAGGATATGTTGTGTTCCTACTATTTTATTTACAAAGAGCTGTGGCTCAGTTACCCTATAGCTATATATCCCATGTGCCCTAATCCTGATAATGTCAAGTTCCTTATCTCTAAATGGAATTGGTTCAGCAGTTCCCCATTTTGCATTGGTGAAAACCCTTAAGTTTACGAAATATACTTCAACTCTGAATGGACTTTTGCCATTAAACGCGAGGCCGAGAACATTTTTAAGCAAAGGTAGATTCATTGTAGTAAGCGTGTGCCTGCCTGGACTAAAGGTATCAAGAGCCCTTCCATCTCTGAAAAAGACCGCAGCCTGATTTTCTCTCACTATTAACTGACTTCCTACGGATGTATCTGCAGAGCCCTTTTCAGGGATTCTGTGAACTATGTCCTGGCCTTCTTCATTGAAATATTCAATAACATCAAGGAATATACCCATTATCCCTCCAGTATATTTTTGAGTATTTTTAATCTTTCCTCAAAAATCCCGAACCCCTTCTCTATTTCACTTGAGATATCATCTACATCCTTTTCATTCTCAATATGTTGAGGTATTTCGTTGAACCACTCTATCAATTCAAAATCTTTCTTTATTATCTTTTTGAGGATATCTTCGCTCACAGAGTTTAAATCAAAAAATCCAGTGTAGCCATAGTTTGAATATCTGATGGTATCATTTAGTTTTTCGATCCTCTTTGTAAGTGAGTTTAGTCTTTCAAGAGCAGCCATATCTCCTTTTTTTGCAACCCGTCTTCCATAGGCATATATTGAATCCTCAATTTTTTTTAGCCTGTTTGCAATACGTTCCCTCAGATTCCTATCCTCTTCTCTCCTTGTTTCTTTCTTGTAGTAGCCGTTAAATCCAGGAATTACCTTTGCAATACTATCCACCATCTTTTTTAAGTCTATTTCTAAATTCACATTACCCCCTCTTTATACAGTATATAAAAGAACGCCAATATTATTCAAATTAAAAAGGAATCCTTAGGCCTATGCCTCCCCCTACATAAATGTCTAATGGGGGAAGAAATCTTATCCCAGGAGTAACGTCCCAGAAGAGATCAAGATTCCCAAAGGGAAAGTTAAGCCCAAAGGCTACCTCACCGCCGAGGTTCAGTTTGTCTGTATACCCGGGCGCAAAGGAAACCATAACAGATGGGATTGCATAATAGTATAATTTATATTCAGGGTTATTGGGAAAGACTGCCCTGTTGAAAGCAGCAAATTCACTATGTACAACTCTTAACCCTATATCTGCCCTGAGTGAATTGCCCCAGTACCAGTATCCACCAAAACCAGCATACACGTTTAGATCATACTTTCCAGCAGGTAAGACAAGATTTATTCCTATGGGATCCCCAAGATAACCACCTATCCATCTTTGACTCGCTGTCAGGGAAAGGCCTGTAGTGAGTAAGTATACACCAAGAACAAATTTTTTCATAAATACCTCCTTTTTGGCATTATAGGGGAAGTAAAGGATTATGTCAACTAAAAAATACTGTTTGTTATTACTAATGATATGGTCTGTAAAGATTAAACTTTTTTTAATATTGTTTGCCCTTTGTCTTTCTCTCATCTCCTTCTCTAAATTCTGTCTTATTTGTGACATCAATTTTATAGGGTCTTCAATACTTCGCTCTCCTGTAAAAGACAAGGTAGAAGTAGAGTAGTGAGAGAAGCAAACTATACTCTCTTCTACCTTGTTTTATATGACATTTTTTTGATAAAACTTTGGACATTATTTTATAATAATCACATGCACAAGAATTTTCTTGACAAGCTATGCCCTTTTTTGTATTATAAATGTATGCAAGTAAAAGATGTGATGAATCCAGATCCTGTTGTGTTAAAGAGGGAAGATCCAGTAATAAGAGCAATAAGAGTTTTTCTTGATAGCGGGGTTTCTCTTATACCCATTCTTGATGACGAAGATAATTTTATAGGTATTGTAACGATGAAGGATATTCTATGGTCCTTTCTTCCCCTTCTTGAGGAGGAATCTAATGAAGAAGGTTCAATTTTAAATCATTATCCCACTATTTATTTGATTGATGATGTTATGGAGTGGGATGCTTCAACCATCCAGGAAGATGATGATCTTATTTCTTCTATTGGTAAAATGGAAGCCGAAAATTTAGTATGTATAACTGTTTTAAGGGGGCAAAGGGTTGTTGGCATTTTGAATAATATAAATCTCTTTCGCGCTATATTTAGCAAAAAATAGCACTTCTTACTAAGAATAGAAGAAGAATTATCTTAATTCCTTTTCCAGTATATACGAACAATGCTATGGTCAGAATCAAATTTTATCTCTAAAACCCCCTTAAATGAGGAGTATATTGCTTTCCCAATTCTCACTGCAAGATTGTCTGTGAGGGTTTCAACCGTCAGCCTATCGCTTTCCTTTTTCAGGCGCAGGATTCTTTCTAAAGGATTTATTCTTAGAACTTTTTTCTCCTCATTCTGTATCCTTCTAACAATTTCTTCATAGTGTTGTCTGAGGAAATCACCTGTAAGTGTGATAATGCCCATATAGTACATATCGTCTATTTTCCTACAGGCTGGGCATTTCTTTTCAAAATATTTTCCCTCATTCAATATTTTTGTTTTTAGCTTTATATCGAAATACCACCTTTTGTTTGTATAAACTGCTCCACAAGAAGGGCATATAGTAGAATCTTTGTATTTTTGTTTTAAATATGGATCATCCAGAACTGCATACTTACTTTTTCCAGGTCGAATTTTCTTATACGAAGGTTTTTCCATAACATATCCCCATTAATGAGAAGAAATGGGCGAAAGAGGATTTGAACCTCTGACCTCCTGCTTGTAAGGCAGGCGCTCTCACCAACTGAGCCATTCGCCCGAGAATGTTATACATATTTTTATTTATTATAGCAAAAATAAAAAAATTTTCAAGATGTTGACAAAAAGATTAATGATTGTAAAATCATTATCATGAAAAAATTAATTGTAATAGCACTCATTGTGGTTTTATTTGTATCTTGTATAAAAAAACCCACTGTTAAGCCTTCTATAAGCGAGATAGAAAAGTATCAAAATGTTCTGGATCAAGGCAAAGACTATTATTTAACCGGCAAATTTGATAGGGCAATGGTATACTTTAAACGAATAATAAATGAATCACCTGATAGGAGACAGAGAGGGATTGCTTATTATTATACAGCCCGAATATTTGAGAAAAGGGGAGGTCTTGACAGTGCATTTATTTATTATGCTTCTGCTTTAAAAAGCGGATTGGATACCAAGAGTAAGATTGTTAATATATCGAAGAAGGCCAACCCCATTTTTATAGAACAAAACATAAATATATTGACAAAGGAACTGCAGCCAGAGGTGCTCTATTTGCTTGGAGAGGATTACAATAAATTAAACGATAAAGATAACGCTGAAAGATTATTTAAAAAATTGATTAGGAAGTTTCCTGATTCAGAGTATGGTATGAAGGCAAAGACCTTCATTTTTGAGAAGAAAAAATTCGATGTAGCAATTTTACTCCCTCTTACAGGCGAATACAAAGAAATTGGAGAGGCTGTCAGGGAGGGAATAGAGATAGGCGCCAAAAAGGGAATGGTATTACATATATATGATACTAAAGCCAACCCTGCAAACACATTCAAGATAACCAAATCACTTATTAAGGGCAAAGGCAAATTTGCTGGTATAGTTGGGCCGCTCCTCTCTATAAATGCAATTATATCTGCTGTCCTCTCCAGCTATAAGGGACTTCCTCTCGTTACACCTACAGCTACAAGTTCTGTGATAGATTCCATTGGTAGGGGCATCTATACTATCAACAAAAATTTACAGCTTGAAGGATACGCCCTTGCAGATTATGCTATTAATACCCTTGGGATGAATACCGCAGGTATTCTTTTCCCCGAAAGTGAATATGGAAGAAGGCTTTCTGATTCCTTCTCGCGTGAATTTAAAGCACAGGGAGGAAGCGTTTTAATAAAAATTCCATTTGCTAAGGGAGAAACCAATTTTAAAGTAAAACTGAGTAAAATTAAGGAAACAAATTGTCAGGTTCTCTTTATACCTGGAACTGAACAAGAACTTGTGGATTTAATTCCACAATTAAAGTATTATGGTGTAAAGTCACAAATACTTGGTTCAGACGGATGGAAGTCTCAGCAGATTTTAAAGGAAGTAGGGGAGGGTTATATGGAGGGGGTGGTTTTTGCAGATGTAATTTTTAATGACAATGAAGCATTTAGAGAGGCCTTTCAGAGTAGGTTTGGGCAGGATCCCAATAGGTATTCAGCCCTGGGTTATGATTCAATAAACCTTCTCTACTATCTTTTAGTTAATAATATTCCTCCTAAAGATAAGGTAAAATTAGAACTTATTTCAGGATCAATATCAGTAAAAGAGGATGTTAAAAAGGTTCCACTATATATCGTTAGTAATGGTAAATTTATTAGATTGAGATAAAGGAGGTAAAATGTCAAAAAAGAAGAAAGAAATTAGGCAAAAGACAGACACGATGGTTTTCACTCTTAAAAATTGGACATTCTTTGGTATAGGTTTGCTAAGTATAATTGTAGGTTATGTGAGCCTTGCAAAAGGGTCAATTACCCTTGCACCCATACTTTTAGTGCTGGGATATGCTGTTTTTATACCCATAGGCATAATTCTGAAAAAATAATGGATGTCTTAAAGATAGGTATTCTTTCTGACAGGATTGGATATTTGGTGAAAGGCATTAATGATGCAGAAAGGATAAGGATACTTGAAATTCGTGATGGCAATATCGAAAATGATAAAACTTATTCATTGGATGAATCCTTTAAAATCAATATTATGATAGGAAAGTCCTTTAATAAAAAAATAAAAGAAAAATTCGGAGATACCTTATTCCTTATTACAGATGAAAGAAGCTGCATGGGTGCAATCAGGGCTTATTTAACAGGTTCTGGAAAGTTAAAAAAAGGATAGGAGGCTTTATGGAACATCTTTATAGGGTTGACCCTGAAATAGGGGATGCAATTCTTAATGAAGCAGAGAGAGAAAACTCAAAATTAGAACTTATTGCATCAGAGAATTTTGTTTCGAGGGCAGTTCTGGAGACAATGGGTTCTGTTATGACAAACAAATATGCAGAGGGTTATCCTGGAAGAAGATATTACGGAGGATGTGAATGGGTTGATGTTGCAGAAAACCTTGCAATAGAGAGAGCAAAAAAATTATTCAATGCAGAACACGCTAATGTGCAGCCTCTCTCCGGTGTTCCTGCCAACCTTGCCGTTTACAATGCCTTTTTGCAACCAGGTGAGAAATTCTTTGGTCTTGCACTTTCGCATGGAGGTCATCTTTCTCACGGTTATAAGGTAAGTGCAACGGGTAAACTTTATAATGCTATTCAGTATACCGTTGACCCAAAAACTGAGCAGATAAATTATGATGCACTCTGGAAACTTGCGAAGGAAGAAAAACCGAAACTTATAATGACAGGAGCTAGTGCCTATCCAAGGATACTTCACTGGGATAAATTCAGGGCAATTGCAGATGATGTTGGAGCATATTTTATTGCAGATATTGCACATATTGCTGGTCTTGTTGTTGCTGGGCTTCACCCAAACCCCGTTCCTCTTGCAGATGCAGTGACAACGACGACACATAAGACATTGAGAGGTCCAAGGGGAGCGATTATCTTATGCAAGGAACAGTATAAAAAAGCAATTGATAAATCCGTTTTCCCTTCCCTTCAGGGAGGCCCACATATGCATATCATAGCTGCGAAGGCAGTAGCATTCAAAGAAGCAATGAGTGACGATTTCAAAAATTATCAAAAACAAATAGTAAAGAATGCAAAGGCATTAGAGGAAGAATTTAAAAGGCTTGGCTGGAGATTGGTTGCTGGTGGTACTGATACCCATTTACTCCTTATTGATGTCAAAAGCAAAGGAATTACAGGAAAGGCAGCTGAAGAGGCATTAGATCAAGCGAATATAACCGTAAATAAAAACACTATTCCTTTTGATAAAGAAAAGCCTTTTATTGCCAGTGGAATAAGGATTGGGACACCTGCATTAACAACAAGGGGTATGAAAGAAGAGGAGATGAAAAAGATAGCAAAACTCATAGACAGGGTACTTACGCACATTGAGAATAAAGATGTATATGAAGAAGTAAAGGGTAATGTAAAAGAGTTAACTGAGGCTTTTCCACTCTATGTTGAATATAGGAATGAACTTAAGAGTAAAAGGAGGAAAAATGCATAAAAAATTATTTATTCCGGGACCAACAGAAGTTACTGAGGAAAATTTGAAGAATATGTCTGTCCCAATGATGGGGCATAGAAGTAAAGAGTTCACTCAACTTATGGAAGATGTTTACCCAAAGATACAGAAATTGTTTTACACCGAAAATTTTGTTTTTATTTCTACCTCATCCGGTACCTCACTTATGGATTCTGCTTCAAGATGTATGATTAAGAAAAAGGGATTGCACGCCGTATGCGGAGCGTTCGGGAAAAGGTGGGCAACAATTTCTAAGGCTAATGGTAAGGATATTGATGTTATAGAGGTGGATATGGGGAAGGCTATTCTTCCAGAAATGGTTGATGAAAAATTAAAAACTGGTGATTACGACACCTTCTTTCTGACACATAATGAAACCTCTACAGGGATAATGAATCCAATAGAAGAAATTGCGGATGTGGTTAAGAAATACCCTGATGTAGTATTCTGTGTTGATGCTGTTTCTTCATTGGGTGGAGTAAAAATAGAGATGGATAGATTGGGAATAGATTATCTTCTTACAAGTTCACAAAAATGTATTGGTTTACCTCCAGGAATTGCACTTGGTGCGGTAAGTGAAAAGGGGTTAAAAAGAGCAGAAAGTGTTGAGAACAGAGGTTATTATCTTGATGTGATTGCAATCAAGAAATACTGGGATAAAAAGCATCAAACGATGACTACTCCTTCTGTTTCCCATATTTATACACTTAACAAGCAATTGGACAGAATCCTTAATGTTGAAGGACTTGAGAACAGATTTAAAAGGCATAGGGAAATGGCAGAATACACGAGGGAATGGGTCAGGACAAACTTCGCTATCTTTCCTGATGAGAATTACCTTTCCTGGACACTTACGGCAGGGAAAAATACGAGGGGAATAAGTATTGCAAAACTAAATGAGGAATTAGGGAAAGTGGGTGCGACGATTTCAAATGGTTATGGTGATTTAAAGGAAAAAACGTTCAGAATAGCACACATGGGTGATCTTACCCTGGATGATATGAAATGGCTCTTGGGATTGATGGATAAAATTTTACCAATGCTTTAATTCAATTTTTGGGGCAGCATTTGCTGCCCCTTTTTCATTCAAGATTTCTGGAGAGTTTTCTAAATGAGTTCATACTGAATATAAAAAGGTAAATTGTCAAAATTAAACCAATTATGAATGCGATTAAGGTGATGTTGAAGTAGGAAGGATGATTCTTTAAATATAGAAATAGGCTCGTTGTAATGGGGTGATTACTTTTACTTAATCTACTGAAAGTGACGTATCCTCCTACAATTAATAAGAAAGAGATAAACAATGAGCCAAATTCAATACCGAGTGATTCTACCAATGTAAAAACATTCTTTTTGTTATAGTCTCTATCTGGATTCCTTATCAAAACATAAACAGAGTAGCAGGAAATAGAGAAAAACAAAAGGGAAACAAATGGTATAAGTATGTACAGAGCAATATTTGCTCTATCTACAAAGAGAATTAAAAGAATATAAAGGATTGTGAAAATGATCGATGGGAGTAATGGACTCGATAAAATTAGTATTTCTTTTCTTAAGGGGAGTGTGAGAGGGAGTGGCATAACATTTATGTCCTTTGTAAAAAGTTTTGATGTTACAAGGGCTGAATAGAATGGAGAATACAAAAGAAAGACGATAAAGGGTACCAATATATTTTTTGAAGAATAAAAGAGAATTATTGGGAAAATAACAGTTAATGCAATAATATACAATACCTGGGGATCTCTCTTTATCAATTTCAAGTTTTTCTTTAAAATCGGAAAAGAGGAAGGGCTTTTCTTTATCTTTAATTCACGTCTAATTTTTCTTCTTGTTATTGAAAAATCAAGGTAATTGCCAATTTTATATGTTATGTATATGAGAGCAATTCCGAAAAAAAAGGGAATGATCATAAATAGAATATTCCCTTTTATACCCTTTATAAGCCAGTTAGTAAACATGTAATGAGAGAATATAAGGCCGATAAGAAATTTTATTTTTGCGATATAGTATGATATTTGTGCACTATTTTCTGTCTTTGCAAGGGGAGAATACATTATTAAAAAATAAAACAGGACAGCAACAAAATATGCTGACATACCCCAAAATTTTGCTGCAGTTCTACTTATTACGAATGAAACTGCAACACCAAGGATGTTTGAAAGTGCAAGAATTAAAATGATCAGAAAGATTGTTGAAAGAGTTGCATATATCGGATTTGCGTGAACAGCAATAGAGTAAATAATTGGTAGAGGGATTAACATAAAAAGGGGGATCCCAGCCATAAAAAGACTCTCTATGGAGGATGCAAAAAAGATGGAGGATTTTTTAATTGGTAACGTCAACAGGAACGGGGTGTCATTACTCTCAAAAAGATTAAGTGAGATGAATGGAGCGTAACTTATTATAAAGAGGAAGGAAAGCATCAATATCCAGATACCAAAGATAAAATCCAACATATTGTATTCGTTATACACCATAATTGGAGGTATAGACATAAAAGTTTTATAGAAAAGGACCCCCAATACAAATCCAAATACGGCACCTGGAATGAGTATAGCTGAGAAGGATCCAAAGGATCTCAAAAGGTTATAGCCCTTTTTTTTTCTTCTTTTTAAGCCATATTTTAATAGTATGTATACATTTCTCATAGTTCTTTTATTATGTCTTCAAGTTCTTCTCCACCTGTCAATTCAAGAAAAAGGTCCTCCAGGTTTTTATTCCCCTCTTTGCTAAGGGATAAAAGTTCATTTAACGTTCCTTCGGCTATAATTTTACCGTAGTTGATAATCCCGATCCTGTCACACATCTTTTCAGCAATTTCAAGAATATGTGTAGACATAAAAATTGTAGAGCCCTCTTCTGTGTACTTCTTGAGGAGCATCTTTAAAATTTTTGCAGACCTCGCATCAAGACCAACTGTAGGTTCGTCAAGAAATATAACCTTTGGTTTTCTCATTAAAACAGATGAAACCATCAATTTTTGCTTCATACCATGAGAGTAGTCCCCAATATACCCATCAAGGTAATCAATTCCAAAGGCATCGGATAATTCATTCAGTCTATCCAGCGTTTCTTTTTTGGAGATTTTATAAATATCAATAATAAAGTCGATAAATTCTAATCCCTTAAGATTTTCATACATATTTGGTTCTTCAGGGACGACGCCTATTCTTTTCTTTATCTCTATACTGCGTTTATTCATATCCATCCCCAATATGTATATCTCTCCAGATGTAGGCGTAAGAGAACCTGTTAGCATTCTAATTGTTGTTGTTTTTCCTGCCCCATTAGGGCCCAAAAAGCCGTATATTTCACCCCCTTTTATGGAAAGGTTAATACCGTTTACGGCAATAAGATCACCAAATTTTTTCGTCAGATTTTTAGCTTCAATCATTTAACCTCCTTTATCAGGGATAATCTTGTATAATTTTTTGATATTGTCAAGTCGAAATTCGGTTTTTAAATGAGTAATTAATAGGTCTATATTCTTAGCTTTAGCCATACCATACGTGCATACTCTTAAAATTTTTTTGTAAAACTTTTGACCTCTTTATAATCGCCATTGTGAACGATCCTATTTGCCTGTAGCGCTGTGTAACAATCATGATGTTATCTTTTTTTTACGGTTCACGAATCTCGGTCTTTACCTTTTTCTCACTTTTTGTTTTCCCCACGTTTCATGTTCTTTTGGTTTTCACTGTTTTTTACTTCCCAGTTCTTACTTCTTCTACCTTGTTTTACCCTCTCTCTTAACCTGATGGCTATAGTAATCTTTTGTTTGCCCTTCAAAATTCATTTAAAAAATATATGATTATTTCAAAAATTTCTTTCTATTTTGAAATTATACTTGACAATGAGATTAATACGTTTAAGATTTAAAAAAAGGAGGTAATTATGAAAAGGTTTATGCTTCCTATAGTTTTCGTAATATTACTTTCAGGATGTAAAAAGGTTGAAAAATTCGCATACAGGGGTGAGCCTGGTGGTTCTTTGATCGTTGCGACATTTGCTGAACCATCAAATCTCAACCCACTTTACCCTACTTTTAAGGGTATCTCTCCTGTTACTGATTTACTTTTTTCCTCCTTACACAAAGATGGTAAGAATGGCAAAGTAGTGCCCTGTCTTGCTACCTCATGGGAGTACTCAGAGGATTTCAAAAGGATTACTTATTATATTGATAAGAATGCAAAGTGGTCAGATTGGACTCCTATTACAGCAAAAGACATAGTGTTTACTTTCGAAAAGATGAAAGACCCAAAAACGAAATACCCTTTACTTGGAAGGCTGAGATTTATAAAAAGTGCCAGGGCAATCGGAGATTACACTGTTGAATTTGAATTTAAGAGGATGTATGCAGATGAATTGTTGAATTCAAATTTATATCCTCTTCCATCAAAGATATTTAAAGGAGAGGAGTTACAGTATGCATCGTATAATCTACAACCTGAAGTAACAAGCGGTCCGTATATATTTAAGGAGTGGAAAAAGGGTAATTACATACTCTTAGAGGCAAATAAGGGTTATCTTTATGGTAAGCCCCCGTTCGATAGAGTTATATTCTGGTTTCCTAAGTCTCTGAATGAATTAAAGGATGAATTGAATTTGAAGCATGTCGACATCGTTCTTGATTTTCCGCCATCGGAGGTTGAAAAGTTTGAGGGGTATAAAAATGTGATTGAGCCAGGGAATGCCTACACCTTTATTGGATGGAATCTGAAGAAATACAGTAACAAAAGATTGAGATTGGCATT
The DNA here is from genome assembly GCA_964596115.1 of uncultured bacterium. GTDB lineage: Bacteria > Hydrothermota > UBA3072 > UBA3072 > B12-G15 > CAZQRW01. Next base: position 15,956 of record CAZQRW010000014.1, on the reverse strand, counting down.
CTCTATGGCAATAGACAAGGATCAACTGATAAAAGATGTGCTGGGCGGATATGGAGAAAAAGATTATGGACCTATTCCACCTAACCATTGGGCATTTAATAAGGTTTTACAAACAAAGGATATTCCATATAAGCCTAAAGATGCTACAGGGATCATTTCTTCTCTGGGATATGAAGATAGAAACAAGGACGGTTATTTTGATAAATTGTCAGTTTCCATTACGGTGGATAAGAATGACAAAATTAATGTAAATGTAGCAGGTGAGATAGTGAACTATCTAAAAAAGATTGGTGTTAAGGCAAAGGTAATTCAACTTGATACACCAGAGTTTATAAGTAGTCTAATTTCTAAAAATTTTGATGCCTTTATTCTTGGTTGGACAGTCAAAAAAGAACTTGATCCTGCCCCAATTTGGAGTTCCAAAGGAGTATATAATTTTGTTGGTTATAAGAATAAAGAGATAGATGATTTGATTGAGAAAGGCATTCTCTCTCTCGATAGAGAAGAAGGTAAAAAGATATGGGCGAGCTTTCAAACAATTATATTGAATGATATCCCATATACTTTCTTATTTGTTCCATCCAGAATAAATATAGTAAAGAATGGAATAAGGGGTATAGAAAAAGGTGATCACAGATTGCTGGCTGAACACCTGGATGAACTATGGATGCCTGCAAATAAAAGGATTACATTTGATTATGCCTCACTTGGTTCCCATTACCAGAAGATGCAGAAAAAAGTTACAAAAAGACCAATTCCTGTTGCTAGGGCCCCTATCGTAACTGCCCAGAATTTATTACAAGAAAATTTGAATTTGCAAACAGGTAAGGAGGATACTGCAAAGGAGACCGGGGCAGTGAAGAAGGGTGAGGGAAAAACGGCAGAGAAAGCAGGAAAAACAAAAACGGAAGAAGTAGTCCCTATTATCAGGACGCTTCCCCAACCAATTCCAGAGTATACAGTACAGCCTATCTACCCTGAAGCTGCAAAGGCGGTTGGGGCTCAGGGCGTTGTCTTTGTGCAGGTAACCGTGGGCATCAATGGAAATGTAAAAGATGTTAAGATTTTGAAGAGTTTTGGAAATAGTGCATGTGATGAAGCAGCCATTGCTGCCGCTAAAAAGTGGAGATTTAAACCAGGTACAATAAATGGGAAACCAAGTGAAATGACAAGAACTATTCCATTTAATTTTCGGTTACCTTAATGAGAAGAAAATTATTGATGACACCCAAAGAAATAAAAAACTCCCTTGAGAGGATTGCTTTTGAAATAAAAGAAAGAGAAGATATAAAAAAACTATGCATAATTGGAATAAGAAATAGAGGGGATATCCTTGGGAAGAGAATAAAGGAAATATTTATGAAAGAAACCAAGGTATCAATTCCAGTTGGGGTTATTGATATAACGCTATATAGGGATGATTTTACTACCCTTGGTCCCAAGCCCTTAATTGGGTCATCAGAAATTCCTTGTAAGATAGAGGGAAAAACAATTATTCTTGTAGATGATGTACTCTATACCGGTAGAACAACGAGGGCTGCCCTTGATGAAATTATAGATTTTGGTAGGCCAGAAAAAATATCCCTCTGTATACTTGTGGATCGGGGAGGAAGAGAATTCCCGATATGCCCTGACTATATTGGTAGAAAAGTAGAAGTGGGGGATAATGATATTGTTGAGGTACATCTTAAGGAGATAGATAAAGATGAAGGTGTATTTATTGTAAAAAGAGGAGGCAAACATTAGAAAACATCTTCTTGGGATTGAACCCCTTACAAATAAGGAAATTAAAGAGATTCTTGACACCGCCGAAAAGATGAAATTTATTTTAGAGAGGCCTGTTAAAAAAGTCCCTACATTGCGCGGAATAACGGTAGCAAATCTTTTTTTTGAGCCCAGTACAAGAACGTTAAATTCTTTTGTTGTTGCCGAGAGAACACTTTCAGCTGACACTATCAACATTTCAAAATCATTTTCCAGCGTGGCAAAAGGTGAAACCTTACTCGATACTGCGAGGAATATAGAAGCGATGATGGTAAATATGGTTGTCATCAGACATAGTGTTCCTGGTGCACCACACTATCTTGCAAAACGGATCAATTCATCAATAATAAATGCCGGCGATGGTGCCCATGAGCATCCAACTCAAGCACTTCTCGACCTCCTTACAATAAGAGAAAAATTTGGCAGGATAAAGGGGCTTAATGTCTCTATTATTGGTGATATCATCCATTCAAGGGTAGCAAGATCTCTCACGCTGGGTTTAAAAAAAATGGGAGCAAATGTTGTATTGTGTGCTCCTCCGCCAATGCTTCCAGAGTGGTTTTTGCAATACGGTGTAGAGTTAACGTATAGACTTCCAGAGGCGATAAAAGATAGTGATATTATTTATACACTTAGAATTCAAACGGAAAGAGAGGCTGAGAGTTTTATTCCTTCTATAAGGGAGTACAGGAAGTTTTATACCATTAATTATGGAAATTTGAAAAAATATGCGAAGGAAGGTATTATTATTATGCATCCAGGACCTGTGAATAGGGGGGTTGAGCTCACACCTGATGTTGCAGATGGACCCTGGTCTTTGATACTTAACCAGGTTACCAATGGAATAGCCATCAGAATGGCAATTCTTTACCTCTTAAGTGGAAGGAAGGAAGAATGAAAATTTTAATAAAGGATGCAAGAATTGTCGACCCATTCAATAAAATAGATGAAGTAAGCGATGTTTACATTGATAATGGGAAGGTAAGAAAAGAAAAGAGCAAGAAGATTGATCGTATTTTAAACGCGAAGGGACTTTTTCTATTCCCTGGTTTTATTGATATACATACTCATATTAGAGAACCTGGTTGGGAGGATGTTGAAACGATTCAGAGCGGATTGAGGGCCGCCGCAGCAGGTGGTTATACATCAATTTGTATGATGCCAAATACAAAACCTGCTCTTGATAATGATGGCGTGGTTCTTTCAGTCGTAAAAAAAGCAAAATCCATAGGTTTGTCAAGGTTATTTCCCATTGGAGCAGCTACGAGAGGAAGAGAGGGGAGAGAGTTAACCGAGATAGGGCATTTGCTGGAGGCAGGTTGTGTTGCATTTAGTGATGATGGCAACCCTATTGAAAATTCACTGATTTTAAGGAGAATACTTGAATACACAAAAGGCTATCACACAACCTTTATAGAACATCCAGAGGACAAAAATCTTACTGCATCAGGCGATATAAATGAAGGGTATCTTTCAATAAATCTAGGGATGTTAGGTATTCCATCAGTTGCTGAAACTGTAATTGTGATAAGGGACATTTTATTAGCAGATTACTTAAATTCTTCTATCCATCTTGCACATATAAGTACTGCTGGTTCCCTTAACTTAATTGATTTTGGCAGAAAGAAAAATGTTAATGTTACAATTGAGGTTACCCCTCATCATCTTGTTCTCGATGAAGGCTATGTGTCTGAACTTGATACCAATTTTAAGATGTATCCACCTTTAAGGAAGAAGGAGGATAGAATTGCACTTGTTAAGGCATTGAGAAAGGGTTTTATAGATGCCATTGCAACTGATCATGCGCCCCATCCTAAATATACAAAAGAATTAGAATTTTCACTTGCTCCATTTGGTGTTATTGGTCTTGAAACTTCATTTTCTGTGCTTTTCTCAAAACTTGTAGAAGATGGAGAAATTAGCTTAAAAAAATTATTAAGATATTTTACTTTTAAACCAGCGAGTATACTTGGCCTTCCTTTTGGTCAAATATCTGAAGGTGGACTTGCAGATTTTGTACTTTTTGATCCGCAGAAGGAATGGGAAGTTACGGAAGAATCCTTCCATTCATTGTCAATAAACTCCCCATTCTTAGGCTGGAAGTTAAAGGGTAAAACCAGGTATACCATTGTTAACGGTGGCCTAATTTATCAAGATGGTGAATTTCAGGGGCATCCCAATGGATGGTGAGAAGATGACAGATTTTCTTCAAAGTATCCTTAAAGAAACAAGCTTGAGCGTTGAGATTCTTGCCCTTGTTGAGCGAAGAAATTTTATAAGGTTTGCAAATTCTGTTGTGCATCAAAATACAGGAATAAATAATACAGAATTAGTCATAAAGGTCCTTTCTGGTAAAAATCTTGGGATAAGTGTAGTATCAAATCTAAAAGAGGAATTGATAAAGAAAGGCATTGAGGATGCATATTTGTTATCCAAAAGTTCAAAGGCTATCCCCGATTTCCCCGGCTTTTCTACTCCTGAAGAGTGTGGAAAAATTAATCTGGAGTATGAGGAATCAGAGAATTTAGATGTTGTTTTTCAGACATTAGGTGATAATTTTAAAAGGTGCAGTAATTTTGAATTGCATGGGTTATTTACTTATGGCACAACAACAGTTTCTATCGTAAACTCCAATGGGGTGAAATGTACACAAACCTTACCTGATTCATTCTATAAAGTTATAGCAAAACAAGATAATATATCTGGCTATGCTGATTTTAGTTCCCATAGTTATACCGATGTTCCCTTCTCAAAAGTAGCTGAAAGTGCCTGTGAGAAGGTCACACTTTCTCAACCTATGAGGGAACTTAAGCCAGGAAAATATAGCGTTATCTTAGGATCAAATGCAGTTGCGCAAATTCTGCAATTTATGTCATACCTAGGTATGAACGCTCTGGCAGTTCAAGAAAAGAGAAGTTTTATAAAGATTGGGGAAAAAATCTTTGATCCAAAGGTTACAATTGTTGATGATCCATATAATAAAGATGGATTTCCTTTACTGTTTGATTTTGAAGGAACTCCCAGTAACAGGGTTGTTATTATTGAAAACGGAATTGCAAAGAATGTTGTATATGATAGGATCACAGCTGCTAAGGAAGGAAGGAAATCAACAGGACACAGTACGGGTTCTATCAGTGCTGGCCCAATTCCTATGCATATAATGATGAAAGGTGGGGGAAGTACGTTAAAACAAATGATAGAAAAGACTAAAAGGGCCATTCTTATTACAAGGTTTCACTATGTGAATGTTGTTGATCCTATAAGTGTTACTTTAACAGGAATGACTCGTGACGGCACGTTTTTAATTGAGGATGGTGAAATAGTATGTGGACTGAGGAATCTTAGGTTTACTCAGAGTATGGTAGAAGCCTTTAATGATATTGAGCACATATCAGAAGAGATCGATTTTGTGCGTTCTAATGAATTCTACGATATTTCATTCCCTTCAGGTTATTTTGTGCCATCCGTTAAGATTAGAAACTTCAACTTTAGTGGGGTGAGTAATGGGAATAAAATTAACCTTTCTTGAAGCAGCAACGGAGCTGAGTAGTAACTACTTAAATTTTCTCAGGAGAATTATAGGGGAAAGTGAATTTTCCAAAGAAATTGTTAAGGATATTGTAACATTTTTTAGAAATAGAGAGTTTTCTGAGGATTTTATTAATTTTCTTTATGAGCATAATTGTAAGATAGTCGTTGAGTTAAATAAAGAAGAAAAATCATTGTTGAATTCGAGTGTAGAGGATATTCAGAAGGTTACACCTATTATTTCTGAGGTCTATAGAAATGCGATTTCTAATTCTGGTATATATGCAATTTTGCTGGAGGCATTAATCATCAAGACATTTCCAAAGATATTTTCAGATATTTCACGTGCCAAGGCTTATGGCGAAAAAATAAAGAAAATATTTAATGATAATCTATCTTCCGTTGATGAAAGCCTCAAGAAAATATTTATGGCACTCCATAAACCCCCTTTATTCTTGGGAATAGATTTACAAAAGATAAATTTATCCGATCTCTACAACTATATGTCTGACTATGGTTTTGACGAGGAAATTTTCAGAACAGTGCATCAAATGCTTATTGATTCTTTTGTTAAGAGAGAGGAAGAACATATACTGAAACTTTTAGCCTCTATGGAGATAATAGATTATAGCGATTTAAAGAATTTTCCATTCAATGAATTCTTTAAACCATCTGTAAAAACTCTTACAAAATTAGCGAAGATGGTTTCCTCCAAAGCTGCTCAGAAGGAAAAGGTACTCAAAGAAAAGGATAGAGATTTGGATCGTATGACTCAAAAGGTAAGGGGTGAAACCAGCAAAATTCTTGAGAGCTCTCTCCAGGAATTAAAAAATATTTTAACAAAAGGGAATATGCAGGATGTGGGTGCTATTGTAACGAGTGCACGAGAAACAATATTGGAGCTACTTGGTAAAATAAAATTATTAATGAAATCTGTTAAGCAATATAAAGAAAAAATGATAGAGTTGGGAGGAACGATTGAAGAAAATCGGAGACTTCAATCAATTACACCTGAGGAGCTGAGCAAATATTTCCCTAATCCTCCAGAATGGGAGATTGAAAAATTGGTGACAGAATATTGGAAATCAAATAAGTATCTTTCAGTAGTTGAACCAAAAGTCTTAAAACAATTGCAAAGATATATTCAAAAAGAATATAGAAAAAACCCTGAACTTCTAAAGATTTATGAAGAAGAGGGACGAAATGTTTTTCAACCTATGCCCGAGGAAATAGTGAAAAATTATATAGGAGTGTTTAAGGATTTGCTTGAACCCATATATGTGATAAAGAGACTTAGTGACCTTATAATTGTTTGGCCTCCAGAATTAGACCCATCAAATCCAAAATCATATGTCAATGCAAAAGATATGCTTCACCTTGTTGGTATAGACCTTATACCTTCAGGGCAATTTTACAGATTTGCAAAAAGGGGTAGGGTTGTTCCCCATATAAATGTAGATATCATAAAAAAAGAGAAAGAGTTAAGTCAAATTATAAGAAAGAATTTTTCTTCTGTAGTATCTGTCCTTGTTTATGATGTAAGAGGTTCCACATTTATGTCCCATAAGCTGAATAATGCTGAAAAACAGAGGAGGATACTCACAAAATTTCACTCAGTTGTATTCAAGGCAGCAAAAAAATCAGGTGGTTTTCTTCTTAAAGAAACTGGTGACGGTGGAATTATATGGTTTGGAGCTAATTCAAAGGAGCTATACAATGATATTTATAAAGGTGTTTTTACCGATACAGGTAAATTTATAAGATCATCAACTGCCCTTGAAGAGGAGTTTGTGTTGTTTAAACACCCAGAATCAGGTAAAGAGGCTGTAGGCAGTGCAATTAATATTATTAAATCTGCAGAGGAATTTGTAAAAAATAATTATCTGAACTATAGGGAATGGTTTGGCGATGTCGTTCAGAAGGAAGTTTTCCATGATGGGATGACATATGCCCTTCTTCCCCCACAATTTAAAACACTGTTCAAACTGGGTATAGGAATTTCAAGCGGTTATCCAGGAAGGGATATGGTTTTTACACCTAACGCATTTGGTGATCCGGATTTAACTGGTCTTTTAATAAATGAAGCGACTGTTTTCTCTACAGGCAGGTCCCCTGAAAGGTCCGTTGTTTTAATGGACCACCCAACAATGATAAATATGCTTTTGAATGTAGAAAGATTTTTTATTAGTGGAAAGATTGAAGAAAAGTTTAGTGAGGAAGATGTTGTAAATAAATTATTGCAGATATTGAAAATGAGTGGAGAAGAGCGGATATATTTTCTGGATGGCTATAGGGTAAGAAGGGTTGGGGTTTACTTTGTAGACAGAGAAAAAAAGGAACAACAGTTGATTTTAGAACCAGTTGATATTGAATTTGAAATAAACGAAGAGGGTGATTTAGTAAGTGATAATGGTAGAATAAAATTTTTGTACCAGGTTATTCCGGATGAAGGCAAAACCTGAATACAAGATTTTTGCAGATATAATAAGTGCTATCAATAATCCAAATAAGAGTATTGATGAAATACTACATATTATTATGACAAATATTTCTAAGCTGGTTCATGCTGAAGCGTGGTCTCTTTTAGTAGTTGATGAGAACAGAAATCAACTTGTATTCCAGGAGGTCTTTGGGGAGAAAAAGAGTGAACTCACAGGTGTAAGGATACCAATGGATAAAGGTGTAGCCGGGTGGGTTGTAATGAATAAAAAACCAGTGATGGTAAGTAACGCCTATAATGATGAAAGATTTTTTGATAAGGTTGATAGAAAGACTAAATTCACAACCAGGTCAATATTAGCGGTGCCAATGATTACAAAGGGTAAAGTGGTTGGGGTTGTAGAAGTTTTGAATAAGAAAGGTGGAGATAACTTTACCAAAGATGATTTAGATAAGATAAATGCATATATTCAACAGGCTGCCCTTGCCCTTGAGAATGCCAATCTTATGAAAAAACTTACAGAAAAGGTGGGATATCTTACGCTTATTGCAAGTATAAATAGGAGTATTACATCGATTCTTCAACTTGATACACTCTTGAAAAAGAGTGCTTACCTTATCAGAAACGCTTTTAATTATCATTATGTTTGTATTGGTTTGATCAAGGGAAAAAATGTTATACTTCAGGGTTACTCTATTAGCAACGGCAGTTCTCCAAGGAACAGTATTATTCCTGCTGGGGAGGGTATCGTTGGGCATGTTGTAAAGACGAGAAAAAGAATGATCGTAGACAATATTTTGAATGATAAAAAGTATAAAAAGGGTATTGCAGACACGATGAGCGAAATGGTTATTCCAATTAAACGAAAGGGGCAAATACTTGGCGTTATCGATATAGGCTCGAAGAAAGAAGCTGATTTTTCAGATGAGAATGCAGAAATTATTGAGCAGGTTGCCCTTCAGTTAGGCGTGGCAATAGAAAACGCAAAATTATACGAGAATTTGAGAGAGAGTGCATTTAAAGATGAGTTAACTGGTCTTTATAATTCAAGGTATACGGTTGGGCCTATGAGGAATTTAATAGATAATGCCAGAATTTCTAATTTACCGGTGACTTTAATTTTTCTTGATCTAGACCATTTTAAGTGGGTTAATGATAGTTTCGATCATATAGTGGGCAGCACTTTGCTAAAAAAAGTTGCTCAAAGAATAATGCGGGTAATTAAAAAAGAAGGTATTGGAATTAGATATGGGGGTGATGAGTATATAATTGTTCTTCCGGGCAAAACATTGAAGGAAGGTGTAGAATTGGCAGAGTTGTTGAGAAAAAGGATATCCGGAAGGAAATTTAAGATTTCAAAAGAAATTTACTATAGAATTAATGCAAGTTTTGGTGTCTCTTCTTTCCCAGAGCCTGCAGAGAATATCGAGGAATTAATCAGAACTGCTGATATAGCAATGTACAAGGTGAAAGAACTTGGTAGAAACAACACTGCTTTTTTAAAAATTGATGGGAGGATAGAACTTGTCAATCAGTAATAAGAGCATACTAAATAAATTTAAAAATATAGATTATCCCTATACACTTGCAAAGGTCGACAACCAATATGCTGGTCTTAACGACTTTGTACCTGATTGGGCAAATATTGAATTACTGGATTTACACCATCCAGAAGGGAGAAGAACTTATGAAAGGACTTTAACTTTTTTACTCTCTTATATTGCAAAAAAACACAATGCTATCATCAAAATAGAACATTCATACGGAGATGCATTATATGGAGAAGTAGAAAGCGGGAGTATTAATTTGATACAAATAAAAGGCGAAATGCAGGATTTAATAAAGAAAAAAGTTGTGATAGAGAAGAGGTTGTTGAGAAAGCTTGAAGCAGTTTATCTTCTTAAAGAGAGGAAGATGTATGACGATCTTCAGATTGTAGAATATCTTTCACGTGAATTTATTACAATTTATAGTATTGGTGATTATATCTGTTACTTTGCTGGGCCACTTCTTCCACATGCTGGTTTTGTCAAATTCTTTGACCTTGTAGGAATTGAAAACGGATTCTTAGTCGTATTGCCCTCAAGATCAGACCCAAATAAACTTGGCGCTATTGTTGAAAGAGAAAAATTATTAAGAACTTATAATGAATCGAAAGATTGGGCGGAAATACTAAATATATGGAGTGTTGGATATTTAAATAAAGCGGTTATATCGGGGAAAATGGGAGAAATAATAAAGGTATCAGAATCCTTTCATGAGAAGAAAATTGCACATATTGCAGATGAAATTGCAAAAAGAAAAGAAAACATTAAGATGATTCTAATTTCAGGACCCAGTTCCTCTGGCAAGACGACCTTTTCAAAAAGACTTGCCGTCCAACTTATGGTAAATGGCTTAAAACCAAAGACGTTTAGCCTGGATAATTATTTCGTTGATCGGGAAAAGACACCTTTAGATAGTGAAGGACATCCATATTTTGATGCCCTGAGTGCATTAGATTTGCCATTGTTCAATGAACATCTTACCAGGCTTTTGAATGGAGAAGAAGTAGAGGTTCCAAAGTTCAATTTTAAGAAAGGGAGAAGGGAGAAAAATGGTAAAAGGGTAAGCATGAAACCCGGAGAAGTATTGATTATTGAAGGAATACATAGTTTGAATCCAAAATTAACCGAAAGTATAGATGATGCAAAAAAGTATAAGATATATGTAAGCGCATTGACACAGTTAAACATAAATAGGGTTAATAGAATTCCGACAAGGGATGTAAGACTTATAAGAAGAATTTTCAGGGATACATTATTCAGGGGTAATCCACCAGGATTGACACTTGAAAGATGGGCTAGCGTCGTGAGAGGAGAGGAAGAAAACATCTTCCCATTTCAAGAAGATGCTGATATTATGTTTAACTCTTCGCTTGTTTACGAACTTGCCGTTTTGAAGAATTATGTAGAAACTCCCTTGAGATCTGTTAATAGTACAGAACCCTATTATTGTGAATCATTAAGGCTTCTGAACTTTCTTGACCATTTTCTTCCTATAACCTCAGCTGAAATCCCACCTACATCAATATTGAGAGAATTTATAGGTGGAAGTAGCTTCAGGTATTAAATAATCAACATCCCTATTCTGTAAACAACGAAAGAAAGGACATACGCAACTGAGATGGAATACAAAAGTGAAAAAATTGCCCATTTGTAAGATTGTGTTTCAGTCTTAATTGCACTGAGCGTAGCAAGGCAGGGAAGGTAAAGTAGGGTCATTACAAGGAAACTAATGGCAGATAAGGTTGTAAAATAAGTATGAAGTGCCGTTGCAATGTTACCAGTTTGAGCTCCTACCAAAGTTCCAAGGGTAGCAATAACTAATTCCTTAGCTACAATACCAAGCAAGAGGGCAACCACAGCTTGATAAAAACCAAAGCCATTTGGCTTAAATAAAGGTGCAAAAAATGAACCGATATGACCTAATACAGATGCCTTACTGGCATATTCAACTCCTACAGGAAGTGAAGCAAGAAGCCATACAATAAGGGCGCCTGCAAAAATTATGGTACCCGCCCTTTTTAAAAATTCCTTGCTATGTTCCCAGGAATGTAGAAAGATAATCTTAAATGAGGGCATATTATAATCAGGGAGCTCCATAATTAATTCACTTTTTTCTCCTTTAAAGAATGATCTCCTGAGAAAAATAGCAGAAAAGAACGCAACCAAAATGCCTAATATATATAGCGATATAAGGAGAATCCATCCGTTTCTTGGGAAAAAGGCAGTAATAAAAATAGTAAAAACAGCAAGTCTCGCACTACAGGGAATAAAAGGATTTGTTAAAATTGTAATGAGCCTATCCTTTCTGTCCTCAATGATTCTGGTAGATAAAATCGCTGGAACGTTACATCCAAACCCCATTACAACAGGGATAAATGATTTCCCGTGAAGGCCTGCAAGGTGCATAAATCTGTCCATTACGTATGCACCTCTTGCCATATAGCCAGAATCTTCAACAAATGCAATAAGAAAGAACATAATGAATATGACAGGAAAGAAAGAGACTACTGTTCCCACGCCTCCAATTATTCCATCATTTATAAAGGAAATGATATACGAATTTATTCCTAAAGAAGTGAGAAGATAATGCAAGAAGATAGCTAACTTATCGAATAGAAGGGAAAAGAAAGACGAGACAGGTGTGCCAACTTTAAATGTAATGAAAAATATAACAGCAAGTGCTGTAAAGAGGATAGGGACACCGAGAATATGATGGGTAAGAATTGCATCTATTTTATTACTTGCGTTGGCTTCCTTTCCCTTTATTTTAACTGCTTCCCGGGTAAGACCCTCAAGGAAAGAATATCTTCTTTCAATAATATAGGTTGGAATGTCAGTTTTTAAGAATTTTCTGATATGTCTTTTTTGATGCTCTAAAGCCTGCTGAAACTGGTTAGAGAAAAGAGGAGAAATACTTGGATCTTCTTCGAGTGCCTTTATTGCGAGCCATCTTTTTCTATTATTGTACCCCTTCATCTCAGGAATGAGTTTTTCGAGAAAATCTATATGATCATCGAGATGTTCTCCATAATCCATTCTAAATTTAGTCTTATTTATGTGCTCTGAGAATATTTCTTTCCTCAGTTTTTCTACATTTATTCCTTTCCTTGCAATAATAGGAATTACAGGTATGCCAAATACCCTTTTCAGTAGTTCAATATTAATCTTTTTTCCTTCCTTCTTAACACGATCCATCTTGTTTAGAACAAGAATCGCATCGGCTCCAAGTTCAAGAACCTCCAACAAAATATATAGATTTTTTCTTATGTTGGTAGCATCGACGATAACCACTACCTTGCAATCATTTTCGAGTATAAAATTTCTTGCTATCTTTTCATCAATTGTGAATGGGCTAAGACTTAATGCGCCGGGGAGATCTATTAGTCGCGCTCTTTTGTCGTTATAATCGAGTATTCCTTCTTTTTTTTCAACAGTTACACCTGGCCAATTTCCAATTTCTTGTTTTAACCCTGTTAACTGATTAAATAGGGTACTTTTTCCAGAATTAGGATGACCGAAGAGTGCGACGAGCATTTCTCTTTTTTTCATATAACCATATTAATTTAGGTTTATATTATGTCAATAGATGTTTAACAATCCCCTGGTTTCAAAAATTCATTCTTTAATCCTTGCAGTCTATTCTGTGTAAAGTCTTATAGTTTAAGAAGTCGTTATGAGTCTTACTATCCAGACCTTTCTGTCCATTGAATACAAAATTTTTCCTTCGTCAGCTGTCTTTTAGGCAGTTTCATTTTGAAAATTGCAATCTCTAATATTCTATTGACACATTGTTAAATTTGTTCATAATGTTTGAAAAGGAGAAGGAATGATATTTTTGTTATTTTCGATATCCCTGGATAGTCTTGTTCAACCCTATGGAATTGATAATATTAATTTTGAGTATAAGGCTTACTGGTCACGTTTTCCATCCCCTGGAGAAATTCCATATACCTTTGCATTTTTCAAGGGTCTTTATAAGGAACCTATAAAGGTTCTTTTAATGGCTCGTTCCTCAGCGAATATCGTTGAGGATTATCTGAAAGTAAGTTATAAAAAAAGTGATAAAATATACCATCTTTTATATTCCTTGGGTGTTGATAGATTTATTTCGGGATTTAGAGATTACAGCCCTAACTTCTCCCCATATGTTAAAAACGAGAAGGGTGCCCTATATAATGCAGTAAAGAGGATACAAATACAAACTGCTAAACAGGAGAATTTGATATCTTTTGGTGGTGAATATGACACACTTCCACAGTTAAAGGGGAAATTAAGCAAAATACCATTGTCTCTTCAATATGAATTAGCTACGTTGATAGATAGGTTGCATGATTCGTATCAATGGATTGTGCTTGGCTTGAGAAATGTAGATTTTAAAACGAGGGTTGAAATTTTTAATACCAGGGATGCAGATTTGACCCAGTCGGATGGTATGAAATATTATCCCCATTTTGATGACTGTATGAAGAAAATAGATTATAGGTCATTGTTTTATGGTGCACTTAAGGCGGCATCTGCCTCAGAAATAGCAGCGCGACGGATTGATTCTATTATGAAGGTTAATAAATACAATGTGAATTTTGATATAACCATCCCTACATCTATTGGTGATATTATGATTTTGGGTACTAACTCAAAGAGCTATCATATCAAGAATGCACTTCTCGTGGTTGATCTTGGTGGTAATGATACATATACAGGTAATATAGGTGCGTCTGGGCTCAGCAACCCTCTGTCTGTGTTTATTGACATCGGTGGTGATGATAAATATGAAACCAACGATTCCCTTGAAAATGCTCAAGGGGTAGGTGTTCTCGGTACAGGGGTTCTTATTGATGAAACGGGTAATGATCAATATAATGGTGGGAAAATTTCACAGGGGAGTGGAATATTTGGAGTAGGCATTCTATTTGATAACAATGGTTATGATAAATATAAAGGCTATACCCAGACCCAAGGTTATGGTTTATTTGGGATTGGAATGCTTATAGATAGGGTAGGTGATGATAATTATTATGCCTTTGGGGATTGTCAGGGAGATGGAGAAATGCATGGTATTGGAGTGTTATGTGACAGATATGGGAATGATACATATAAAGCTGAACCATATTCGAGGGTTTATAATAGGGGAGATTATCATTCTAAACAGAAAATTAATGCGAATAATGCACAAGGGTTTGGGGGTGGTAGAAGGGGGGATGGCTCCGATGGGCACAGTTGGGCAGGGGGTTTGGGTATGTTAATTGATATTTCAGGTAATGATAGATATATTGCCGGCAACTGGGCACAGGGAGTCGGTTACTGGCTCGGAACAGGCATACTTTATGATAGGAATGGTGACGATTATTATAATTCCTGTTATTTTACCCAGGGCTCTGGTGCGCATTACTGCATAGGTGCCCTAATAGACGAGAATGGTAATGATGTGCATAAATTGTTTGAGACAGCAGGGGCAGCCCTTGGTTTTGGTTGGGATTGGACCTTTGCATTATTTCTTGATTATTCAGGAAACGATAAATATAATGAAAAAATGATTTCGATGGGTGTCGCTGAAATCAATTCTATTGCATTATTTCTTGAATTAGATGGGGACGATGAATATATTGTTAGCAATGCTGGATTAAGATTGGGTGCATCTGATTTTAGAAAATATTATAAAGAGATGCCGCGTCATACCTTCTATCCCAATCTTGGGAAAAATATTGGAATTTTTATTGATGCAGGGGGAAAGGATAAATATTACGAGGTGGATAAAAAATGGGAGCAAAGCCTCTCGAAGCGATACAAAAATAATAAAAAATGGATGGAACCCCCTGAAAACTCAGAAAAGTTTGGGTATCGTAATCTTGGTATTGGCATTGATATGGAGGGCAAAATAAATGATATCCAGTAAAAATAGGAAGAAATTTTTATTAAGTCTGGCGGGATTTGATCCGACTGGGGAGGCTGGCATTCTAAGAGATGTAAAGGTATTCTATGATTTGGGATTTCCAGGTGGTGGCCTTCCAACATCTCTTACAGTTCAGAATAGCAATGTTGTATTCAATACATATCCTATTGATATTCAGTACATCAGAAGAGCAGCCGGTAGATTGGAGAAGGATGTATATGGTATAAAAACAGGTATGCTTTATTCGGTAGATATGGTTGATAGTGTTATACATATAATTATGAGCAAAAAACCAAAGTTTCTTGTTGTAGACCCTATAATAAAATCATCTTCTGGTTATCCTTTTATTGGTAGAAGAGGCCTTAAGGCATTAAAGAATTACCTTTTTCCTCTTGCGACAGTTATCACGCCAAATTTTGAGGAGGCCAGGGAACTGACAGGAGAAAAGAATATAAATAATATATTGGTTACATTAAGGGAGATGGGGCCAAAGTATATTATTGTTACGGGAGGAGAGTCTGGCGATAGGGATATACTATATATAGGGAAGGATATTATTGAGTTAAAACCTGGTGTGAAAAGGAAATATTCAATGCATGGGAGTGGGTGTACTCATTCTGCCGCATTACTCTCTTTCCTCTGCAGTGGTATGGATATTCTTGATGCCGCAATTCATGCAAAAAAATACGTTGAGGATAAAATTACCGTAGAGGGGAAAAGAGAGGTTAAAAGGAAGAAGACAGATACCCAAAAATTATTTGACTTTTGATTGTTTAACATTGTTAAA
>CAZQRW010000013.1:13885-37185 GCA_964596115.1 uncultured bacterium | reverse complement strand
GTGAGGGCGGTAGGACAGTTGCTTCAGGCGTGGTTACTGAAATACTGGAGTAGAGATGCCCAAAACCATAAGGATTAAATTGAAATCATACGATAATAAGATATTAGACAATTCTTGTAAGGAGATAGTAGATGTTGCAAAAAGGACAGGGGCAGAGATTTCTGGCCCAATTCCCTTGCCTACAAAGAGAAGGGTTTATACTGTCCTGAGGTCACCGCATGTGGACAAGAAATCAAGAGAGCAATTTGAAATAAGGGTTCATAAAAGGTTAATAGATATTAGACACGCTTCACCTGAGACAATAGAGGCACTTACAAAACTTGATTTACCAGCAGGCGTAGAGGTGGAGATAGAATCATAGGAGGGGTAATGTTAATCGGGAAAAAAATAGGAATGACACAAATTTTTGCTGATAATGGACAAATTGTACCAGTGACGGTTATAAAAGCAGGGCCCCTCAGAGTGGTAGGTCTAAGGACTATTGAGAAGGATGGTTATAACTCTGTTATTGTAGGATTTGGTGAAAAAAAGAAAAATGTAAATAAACCCTATGGGGGGCTATTTAAAAAGGCAAATATCCCTCCTGCTGAAAAGATTGTTGAATTTAGAACAGATGACGTAAGTAACTACAAAATTGGTTCTGAAATAAGCGTGGATACGTTTAAGATCGGAGATAGTGTTGATGTCATCGGTTGGACAAAGGGAAGAGGTTTTCAAGGTGTTGTAAAAAGATGGAGATTTCATGGTGGTCCTTCTGGCCATGGGTCCAGATTCCACAGAATTCCAGGTTCGATTGGCATGCATTCTGATCCAGGCAGAGTACTAAAGGGACAAAAGATGCCTGGCAAGATGGGGAATGAGAGGAAAACAATCAGAAATGCTAAGATTGCTTTAATTGACAAGGAGAATCATATAATAGGAATTAAAGGAGCTGCACCAGGTACAAGGAATAGCTGGATTTTAATAAAGGGGAAGAAAAAGTGATAAAAGCACAACTCTATAATGATACAGGTGAAAAAAAGGGAAATATAAGTCTTCCTGCAGAAATATTTGGATTTAAACCAAGAGAATCAGCCGTATATGAAGCTATTAAAAATTATCTTGCAAATCAAAGACAGGGAACTGCAAATACAAAGACTAAGGGAGAAGTAAGAGGTGGTGGTAGGAAACCCTGGAGGCAAAAAGGAACAGGAAGGGCGAGGAGTGGTTCTATTCGTTCTCCTTTGTGGAAGGGAGGTGGCACTATTTTTGGGCCAAGGGTACGAAATTATTCCTATTCTATACCCAAGAAATTAAAAAGGCAGGCTCTGTTCTCCGCTTTATCTCATAGGGCGAGTCAGGGTAATGTTTTTGTTATTGAAAAACCTGGCCTTAAAAAACCAATGACAAAATCGATTGAGTTGATATTAAAGCAATTAGATTTGTATGGCAAAAAGATCCTTGTCATATATAAAGGAAAAGACGAAAATTTCTATAAATCCTGTAGAAATATAAGGAATCTCTCTGTAATTGAAGCATACAAATTGAACCCATATGAGGTATTGAAGAGTAAATATATGTTGATAACTACAGATGGCCTTGAGCAATTGAAGGAGGTTTTTAAATGAATGACCCCAGGAAAATAATTATCAGACCCCATATTACAGAGAAGATTACTATTTCACGTGAACAGAGCAAGTATGCATTTGAAGTACATCGCAGTGCTACAAAGTTGGGAATAAAGAAAGCAGTAGAAGAATTGTTTAAAGTAACCGTTCTTGATGTAAATATCATTAATGTAAAAGGGAAAACAAGAAGAATTGGGAGAATTCAAGGCAGGAAGAAAAACTGGAAAAAAGCAATAGTAACATTGAAACCCGGTGATACAATACCGTTATTTGAGGGTATGTAATATGGGAATAAAAGAGATAAAACCTGTTACACCTGGACAAAGATGGAGAAAGGCCTCTCTGTTTGATGAGATAACAAAAAAGAAACCAGAAAAGAGTCTTTTATCTTATATAAAAAAACGCGGAGGTAGAAATAATCTTGGAAGGGTTACGTCCAAGCATAGAGGTGGCGGGCACAGAAAGAAGTACAGGATTATCGATTATAAAAGGGATAAATATGGCATTGAAGCCAAAGTAGCAGGTATTGAATATGACCCAAATAGATCAGCAAGGGTGGCTCTTTTACATTATAGGGATGGAGAAAAGAGATACATATTAGCCCCCATGGATTTAAAAGTTGGTGATATTGTACAATCAGGACCAGACGCTCCTATTAAAATAGGTAATTCACTTCCCGTAAGAAATATACCACCTGGTGCAGAGATACACAATATTGAGGTGAAACCAGGAAGTGGTGGCAAGCTTGTAAGATCTGCAGGTACTTCTGCTCAGCTTCTATCTAAAGAAGGCAAATATGTCCATATAAGAATGCCTTCTGGCGAAATTAGACTTATCCTTCAGGATTGCTATGCCACAATTGGGAGAGTTGGTAATGTTGAATATAGCTCAACTTCTGTAGGTAAGGCAGGTAGGTCAAGGTGGTTGGGTAAAAGACCACAGGTAAGGGGTATCGCAATGAATCCAGTCGATCATCCAATGGGGGGTGGAGAAGGCAGGTCAAAAAGCGGAGAACATCCAAGGTCACCATCAGGTCTACTTGCAAAGGGATATAGAACGAGAAAAAAGAAAAAATATTCAAACAGATTAATTGTGAAAAGGAGAAAGTGAAGATGAGCAGTTCATCAAAAAAATCCCCATACATTGATGAAAAACTATTGAATAGGGTAAAGAATGCCAGTAAAAAAGGCGATAAAAAGCCAATTAAGACATACAAGAGATCCTCAATTATTTCCCCAGAATTTGTAGGTTTAACCATAGAAATCCATAATGGTAAAAAATTTATTCCTGTTTATATAACAGAGAATATGGTGGGTCATAGATTGGGAGAATTTGCACCGACCAGGTATTTTAAAGGTCACGGTGGTAGGAAAGCGGAAGAAAAGGGAGGAAAGTAATGGAAGCACGGGCTGTTCAGAAATATGTAAAGGTTTCGCCTTTAAAGGCAAGAAAGTTAATTTCACTTGTCAAAGGTAAACCTGTATTAGAGGCACTGGCAATCCTTGATTATTTACCTCACAGAGCTGCACATCATATTTGGAAGGCTATCCATTCAGCAAGTATGAACCTCGTTAATAAAGCTGGTGAGTTAAAGGTAAAAGAAGAAAATATATTTGTTAAAGCAATATATATAGAAGAAGGCCCATTCTTAAAGAGGGTTAGACCTATGTCTATGGGAAGGGCTGGATTAATTCGAAGAAGGACCTCTCACATAACAGTTGTAGTAAAAGAAAAGACAGGAGGCGATATTGGGGCAAAAGACTAATCCAATTGGCTTTAGAGTTGGTATAACCAAAGATTGGTATTCAAGATGGTTTGATGATAAAAACCTTGATAAAAAATTATGGGAAGATATCACAATTAGAAGGTATCTTTCTGAAAGATTAAAAGACGGTTGGGTTTCGCGAATTGAAATAGAAAGAAGTTCAAAAAAATTAAGAATAATTATTAATACTGCTCGGCCAGGGATAGTTATTGGTAGAGGAGGTGCGGAGGCAGAATCATTAATTCAAGAAATTAAAAAAATAATTGAAAGAGATGTTCAGATAGATGTTCAGGAGGTAAAGTTTCCTGAACTTGACGCAAAATTAGTGGCTTTTAATATTGCCCGTCAGATAGAAAGAAGAACAGCATATAGAAGGGCGATGAAAAGGGCGGTCCAGAATGCAATGAGGATGGGAGCAAAAGGAATAAAAGTCCAATGTGCAGGCAGGCTTGGTGGAGCTGAAATTGCAAGAAGAGAATGGTATCGAGAGGGCAGGGTTCCTCTTCATACCTTAAGAGCAGATATTGATTATGCAACAGATACAGCAGTTACTACTGCAGGTACTATTGGAGTAAAGGTTTGGGTATTTAGAGGGGAGGTACAATAATGTTAATGCCTTCGAGGGTTAAATACAGAAAACAGCAACGTGGAAGAAGAAAGGGAAAATCTAAAGGTGCGAATAAACTTGATTTTGGAGAATTTGGACTTCAAGCCCTTGAATCAAGCTGGATTTCTGCGAAGCAGATAGAAGCGGCGAGGGTAGCAATTACAAGATATTTAAAGAGAAGTGGAAAACTATGGATAAGAATGTTTCCTGATAAACCATTCACAAAAAAACCAGCTGAGACTAGAATGGGAAAGGGCAAAGGTGCACCTGAGTACTGGGTTGCCGTCGTTAAAAGTGGCAGAGTTCTCTTTGAATTAACAGGAGTTAATGAGGATACAGCAAGGGCGGCTTTAAAACTTGGTGCTTCGAAGCTCCCTATTAAAACAAGATTCATAAAAAGGCAAGGAGTAGTATAGTGAATGCAAAAGAATTGAGGGAATTAACAGACGAAGAATTGTCATCAAAATTACATGATTTTAGAGAAGAACTTTTTACACTTAGATTTCAAAAAGTGTTGGGGAATCTTCAGAGTCCTTCTCAATTTACTAAGTTGAAACGAGAAATAGCAAGGATCCTTACTGTTATGAAAGAAAAGGGGAAGAAGATATGAAAAAGAGAAAAATAGGGAAGGTAGTCAGTGATAAGCCGGATAAAACTATACTTGTGGAAGTCGAAAGAATTGTGAAGCACCCCTTTTATAAAAAATATATAAAGACGAGAAAAAAGTTTATGGTACATGATGATAAAAATCAGGCAAAATTAGGAGATATTGTTGAGATAGTAGAAGTAAGGCCTTTTTCAAAGAATAAGAGATGGAGACTGGTAAAAATAATTGAAAAGAGTGAAGGGGAGTTATGATACAGGAAAATTCAAGATTACTGGTTGCTGATAATTCAGGTGCAAAATTAGCAAGATGTATAAAAGTTCTTGGCGGCTCGCGAAGGAAGTATGCCTCTATAGGTGATATTGTTGTGGTAACCGTCAAAGATGCAATTCCTGCTAGTCCGGTTAAAAAAGGAACAGTGCAGAGAGCAGTGGTAGTTAGAACTAAAAAAGAGATAAGAAGAAAAGATGGCTCCTATGTTAGGTTTGATGAGAATGCTTGTGTTTTGATAGATCAAAATAAAGAGCCAAAGGCAACAAGGATTTTTGGGCCAGTTGGCAGAGAGCTGAGAGAGAAACATTTTATGAAAATAGTTTCCCTCGCTTCGGAGGTCGTATGAGGATAAAAATTAAAAAAAATGACACAGTAAAAATAATTTCAGGCAATTATCGTGGCAAAACAGGAAAAGTAAAAATGGTTGACCCTAAGAGAAAAAAAGTGATTGTCGAGGGTGTCGCAATTACAACAAGACATAAAAAGGCAACCAAAATGGGTGAGGTTGGTGGTAGAATACAACAGGAATCAGCGATAGATATTTCCAAAGTGATGCTTGTCTGCCCAAGATGTGGAGAAGCAGCGAGGGTAGGCATAACCATACTTGATAATGGAGATAGAGTAAGGTATTGTAAAAAATGCAAAGAGATAATTGATTAGGAGTAGAAATGAGTTATTTACCTAGAATAAAACAAATGTATGTAGAAAAAGTTGTTCCCGTATTAGTTAAAAAATTTAAATACAAAAATGCTATGGAAGCACCGAAATTAGAAAAAATTGTTATTAACACAGGTGAAGGTGAGATATCAAGGGATTCGAAATTAATGTCGGCAATAGAAAGGGATCTTGCAATAATCACAGGCCAAAAACCACAGCTAAGAAGAGCAAAAAGAGCAGTATCAAATTTTAAGATAAGAAAAGGAATGCCTGTTGGTTTTAAAGTTACACTTCGAGGAAGCCGAATGTTTGAATTTTTTGATCGGTTTGTTAATTTTGCAATACCAAGGATAAGAGATTTTAGAGGGTTAAACCCTTATTCTTTTGACGGAAGGGGAAATTATACCCTGGGTGTTAATGAACAATTAATTTTTCCAGAGATAGAATATGATAAAGTGCAGCATATCTTTGGAATGGATATTACATTTGTAACTACAGCAAAAACCGATGAGGAGGCCAGGGAAATGTTAAAGGGACTGGGAATGCCTTTTAAAAGGACTGAGGAGAAATAATGGCTAAGAAAGCATTGATTGAGAAATCAAAAAGGGAACCAAAATTTAAGGTTAGAAAGAAAAATAGATGCAAGAGGTGCGGAAGAGCAAGGGGATATTATCGTGACTTTGGGTTGTGTAGAATCTGTTTAAGAGAGCTAGCTTTAAAGGGTGAAATCCCTGGATTGAAAAAGGCAAGCTGGTGAAGGAGCTAAAATGATAACGGATCCGATTAGCGATATGATTATCAGGATTAAAAATGCTGTAAAGTCAGGAAAGAAGCATGCCTCAATTCCTGCTTCTGGTGAAAAGAAGGAAATAGCTAAAATCCTTTTCGAAGAAGGCTATATAGCCAATTATGAGTTTAAGGAAGATAATAAACAAGGTATTATCAAGATTAGTTTTAAATATGTAGATGGAGAACCTTCTATTAGTGGATTGAAAAGGATCTCAAAACCTTCCAGAAGGGTTTATGTAAATACAAAAAATATTCCTCTTGTGAAGAGTGGATATGGAGTAGCTATCATATCAACATCAAAAGGTATAATGAGTGATGCAAATGCCAGGAAAAATAATGTAGGAGGGGAAGTCCTCCTTTATGTTTGGTAGGAGGTATTAATGTCAAGGATAGGAAAGAAACCAGTAAATATACCTGACGGTGTAAAGGTGGAAATAAAAGGGCATAAAGTCACTGTGATAGGGCCAAAAGGGACACTTAGCCGTGAGTTCCATCCAAATATAAAAATAAAGATTGAAAATAATCAGGTAAAAGTTGAGAGAAAGAATGATATGAAGTTTAATAGAGCCCTTCATGGGATGGTTAGGGCGATGATAAGCAATATGATAACTGGAGTTAAGGATGGATTTGAAAAAAGACTTGAAATACATGGTATGGGATATAGAGCCCAGCTTGATAAGGATAAGAAACTTATTCTTCAAATAGGATATTCAAATCCTGTAGAAGTTACACCATTCGAAGGGATAAATTTTAAGGTTGAAGGCACAAACAAGATTATAATTTTTGGTATAGATAAGGAAAAAGTGGGTGAACAAGCTGCCAAGATACGGGCTTTAAGGAAGCCAGAACCCTACAAGGGGAATGGAATAAGGTATGAAGGAGAATATGTGAGAAGGAAAATAGGGAAGAAGGGGGCATAGGTGAATACGACGAAGAAGAAAACGTATATGAGAAAAAGAAGGCACCTTAGACTACGGAAGAAAGTTTTTGGTACTCGTGAAAGGCCACGTCTCTCGGTTTATAAATCTCTTAATCAAATTTATGCCCAGATTATCGATGACTTAAAGGGTGTTACTTTGTTATCAGTGTCTTCACTTTCTCCAGAAATTAAAGACAAATTAAAAGGAAAAAATAAGACTGAGAAGTCAAAGGCTGTAGGTGATCTACTTGCAAAAAAGGCATTAGAAGGCGGAATAAAAAAGGTTATTTTTGATAGAGGCGGCTTCAAATACCATGGGAGAATTAAGGCACTTGCTGAAGCTGCAAGAAAAGCAGGCTTAAAATTTTAGGAGGTGGGATGGTTGAAAAGAAAAAAAAGGATAGGATTGATCCACGAGACCTTGAGTTAGAAGATAGAACAGTATATATCGGGAGAGTTTCTAAAGTAGTTAAAGGTGGAAAGAGATTTCGCTTCACTGCCTGGGTTGTTGTTGGTGACCGAAACGGGCATGTAGGAATTGGTCATGGGAAGGCCCATGAAGTTCCAGAAGCAATTAGAAAGGCAAAAGAAACAGCCAGAAAAAATCTTATTAACGTACCCAGGTATGGCACAACCATTCCTCACCAGACGATACACAAATATAAAGCAAGTAGAATTCTTTTAAAGCCAGCGACCCCAGGTACAGGTATAATTGCCTCTGATCCAGTGAGGGCTGTGATCGAACTAAGTGGAATAAAGGACATTTTAACAAAGTCCATTGGTTCTAATAGTACTATAAACCTTATAAAGGCAACTTTTAGAGGGTTACAAGAGATTTCAACACCTGAGGTATACAGTAAAAAAAGAGGTAAAAAAGTGGAAGAAATTCTCAAAGGAAGAAGGAGGTTCCAGGTTGCAGAAAATGTTGAGGGTTAAATTAGTAAAGAGTGGAATTGATAGACCTTTTAAGCAGAAAAGAACGTTGAAGGCACTTGGGCTTAGAAAGCTTAATAGCATAGTGGTACTTCCAAATAATCCTCAGGTAAGAGGAATGATAGATAAAGTAAAACATCTTGTACAAGTGGAGGAAATTGATGGGGATTGAACTAAATGAGTTGAGACCCCCTAGGGGTTCTATAAAAAAGAAGAAAAGAAAGGGTAGAGGACCTGGATCAGGTGTTGGAAAGACTGCGGGCAGAGGACAAAAAGGACAAAAGTCAAGGAGCGGAGGAGCAAAGCCATCTACCTTTGAAGGTGGACAGATGCCCATTATAAGGAGGTTACCAAAAAAGGGTTTTTCTAATCCTTTCAAGAAGAAATATGATATAATTAATCTTGAACAGTTGAACCGTTTTGAGGATAACACTGAGATTACGCCTGAACTCCTTGAAGATAAGGGCCTTATATCTGGGAAAAGACCCTTAAAGATTCTTGGTAAAGGAAATCTAGAGAGAAAAATCACTGTAAAAGCCCATAAATTTTCCAATAGTGCTGTTGAAAAAATTGCCTCAAAGGGTGGAAAGGCAATTCAGATATGATAAAGGCTTTTGGTGATATATGGAGAATAGGTGATTTAAGAAAGAAATTGCTTTTTACCCTGGGTATAATTGCCGTATACAGATTTGGAAGCCACATTCCTTTACCAGGGATTGATACTGCTGTTCTTGCCCAAGTCTTCCAGAGTATGAGGGGATCTGTGATGGGTCTTTACGATATTTTTGTGGGTGGTAATCTTAGCAGGGCAACTATCTTTGCCTTAGGTATAATGCCTTACATAAGTGCTTCTATTATACTTCAGATACTTGGGGCGACTATTCCTTATTACCAAAAACTTATTAAAGAAGGAGAAGAAGGTAGAAGGAAAATAAACCAGCATACGAGGTATCTAACAGTGGCTATTGGTATTGTCCAATCGACTGGAATATCAATATTTCTGGAAAGTATGAAGGCTGCTGGAGGTGCACCCGTTGTCCCATTCCCGGGTGTATTTTTTAGATTTTCCACCATTCTCACATTAACAGCTGGTACAATATTTATTATGTGGTTAGGAGAATTAATTACTGATAAGGGCATTGGCAATGGTATTTCACTTATTATTATGATAGGGATACTTGCAAGGTTCCCTGCCCAAACACTGAATTTTATAAGAATGCTTCGCTCTGGTGCCTTGAGCTGGGTGTTTGGTCTTGCTTTTGTACTATTTGCCTTTTTTATAACTATGGCAGTTGTACTTGTTACACAGGCACAAAGAAGAATTCCAGTCCAATATGCCAAAAGAGTTATTGGAAGAAAAATTTATGGAGGGCAGTCAACTCATCTTCCTCTCAATGTTAACGCTGCGGGTATAATACCTATAATATTTGCCCAATCAGCTCTTATGCTCATCCCAACATTTGCAGGATTCTTTAGAAATCAAGCCTGGGCCCAGACTATCGTGTCAATATTAAGCCCTGGTGGATTATTATATAATTCTTTATACGTAATTTTGATAATTGCATTTGCATATATCTATACTGCTATAGTAATTAACCCAAATGAGTTAGCCGATAATATGAAAAAATATGGGGGTTTTATACCAGGAATAAGACCTGGAAAACAAACAGCAGATTATATTGATAAGGTTATGAGCAGGATTACTCTTCCTGGTGCAGTATTTTTTGCTTTTATTGCTGTGTTACCCACACTTTTAATTAATAAGTTCCATTTACCCTTCTATTTCGGAGGTACTTCTTTGCTAATTATAGTTGGTGTTGCACTTGATACTATTCAGCAACTTGAAAGCCAACTCTTGATGAGACATTATGAAGGATTTGTAAGAAAAGGAAGGGTAAGAGGGAGAAGAAGGTGAGATTGGTTTTCATTGGTCCTCCGGGAGCAGGTAAAGGTACACAGGTTTTGAAACTTTCGAGAGAATATGGAGTAGAAGTTTTTTCTACTGGTGAGGCGTTTAGAAAACATATATACGAAGGAAGTGAGATGGGGAAGAAGGCTGAAGAGTATGTGAAGAAGGGATTATTGGTTCCTGATGATATTGTTTTTGACATAGTAAAACAATTTGTGGATAATAAAGATAACTTTATAATGGACGGGTTTCCCCGAAATGTTTATCAGGCAGAGGCATTTGATGATTTTTTAAATGAAAGGGGACTTGCATTAGATGGCGTTGTATATATATTTTTAGACGAAGATCAGGTTGTAAATAGATTGAAATATAGGATTGTTTGCCCTAAATGTGGTGCTGTTTATAATATGAAGACTTCCCCTCCACGCAAAGATATGATATGTGATGTTTGTGGAACAAAACTTAAAAAAAGGGTTGATGATTCTGATGAGGTTATTAGGAATAGATATAAGGTTTATGTTAAGGAAATATCACCTCTTGTAGATTACTATGATAGGAAGGGGATTCTTTTTAAAGTGGACGGTATAGATAAACAGGAAGATGTGTATAAAAAGATAAAGGAATTATTAAAAATTGGGTGAAAAAGGTATACAGGTCAAAGGAACTGTTGTTGACAAATTACCCGACTCAAGATACAGGGTGAAACTTGAGCTGAAGGGTGAACCAATAGTTCTTGCCTATATTTCAGGGAAGATGAGAATGCACTACATAAAGATAGAAATTGGAGATAAGGTTATCGTTGAACTCTCTCCTTACGATTTGACAAAGGGAAGAATAATATTCAGGGAGAAATAGGAGGATAAATGAAGGTAAGAGCAAGTGTGAAAAAAATGTGTCCACATTGTAAGATTATAAAAAGAAAAGGTGTTGTAAGGGTAATATGTAAAAACCCTAAACATAAGCAAAGACAAGGATAGGAGGATAAGTGGCGAGAATAGCTGGGGTAGATCTTCCCGCAAATAAAAGAATTTTTATAGGTCTAACGTATATATATGGTATTGGCAGAACAACGGCTGAAAAAATTATTGAAAAAGCCGGAGTTGACAGGATGAAAAAAATAAAAGACCTTACTGATGAGGAGATAGATAAAATAAGAAAGGTAATTGAGAATGAATACAAGGTAGAGGGTGCACTAAAGGCTGAAATAAAGCAGAACATAAAGAGGCTTATTTCCTTGAAAAGTTACAGGGGAATAAGGCATGTTCGTAGTCTTCCTGTTAGAGGCCAGAGAACAAGAACAAATGCGAGAACAAGAAAAGGCCCTAGAAGAAGTGCTATCGCCCTTAAAAAGAAAGCGGGTAAAAAGTAATAAAAGGAGGCAGGATGGCAAAGAGGCGTTCTAAGAAAAAAATAAAAAAGGTAGACCCTGAGGGTGTTGTACATATACACTCCTCTTTTAATAACACTATAATAACTGTGACAAATAATAAAGGAGATACTATTTCCTGGGCAAGTTCAGGTACAATAGGCTACAAGGGAAGTAAAAAAAGTACACCATTTGCTGCTTCTATTGCTACAGAAAAGGCAGTAAAAGAAGCAATGAATCTTGGAATGAGAGCTGTAGAGATATGGATAAAGGGCCCAGGAAGTGGTAGAGAGGCTGCTATTAGATCCGTTCAAGCAGCTGGGATGAAGATTACAGCCATTAAAGACGTTACCCCTATTCCTCATAATGGTTGTAGGCCTCGTAAAAAGAGGAGGGTGTAGTTATGGCAAGGTATACTGGTCCAAGGTGCAGACTATGTAGAAGAGAGGGGATGAAACTTTTTCTTAAGGGAGAAAAATGCTATACCCCAAAATGCCCCTTTGAGATACCCGATGAGAAAAAACGTAAAAGGAGAACTTTTTCGCCAGGTGAGCCACCAAAGAAATATAGATCTAGGGTTACCAACTATGGAGTTCAGTTAAGAGAGAAACAAAAGGTTAAAAGAATTTATGGGATGCTCGAGAATCAATTTAAGAATTTATTCAAGAAGGCAGAAAGAATGAATGGGGTAACAGGTGAAAATTTACTTTCTCTTCTTGAGAGAAGGCTTGATAATGTAATTTTTAGGTTAGGTTTGGCAATGTCCAGAACTCAGGCAAGGCAGCTTGTTACTCACGGTCATTTTATTGTAAATAGTAGAAAAACTGATATACCCTCTTTTCTTGTAAAAAAAGGTGATATAATTGAGATAAAGGAGAGTAGTAAATCTATAAATGCGATAAAGGCAGCACTTGAAAAAGAAATTGAAATTCCTGATTGGATAAAATTTGATAGGAAAAATCTTAAGGCTGAGATAATAGATTTACCTAAGAGATCTCATATTAGCTATCCAATTGAGGAGCATCTTATTGTTGAGTTGTATTCTAAGTAAAGGAGGAGAATTTATATGAAGATAAGGCCGATAAAAATGCCTTCGGGAGTTATTACTGAAGAGAAGAATGAGAAGTATGGAAGATTTATTTTGACTCCTCTGGAAAGAGGCTTTGGTATTACAATAGGCCACGCACTTAGAAGGATGTTAATTTCTTCAATTCAGGGTGCAGCTATTACAGCGGTTAAAATTGAAGGTATATACCATGAGTTTTCCACAATTCCTGATGTCGTGGAAGATGTTCCAGAAATTATATTGAATATTAAAAAAGTAAGGCCTAGAATACTCGGTGGGGCAGTTCCTAAAATTGTTTATCTTGATAAGAAGGGTAAATGCGAAGTCACTGCTAAAGATATCCAGACAACAGAGGGTATAGAGATTGTTAACCCTGATCTTCACATTGCTACAATGGGAGAGAACGGGAAGCTCAAAATGATGTTGAAGGTGGACATAGGAAAAGGATATGTTCCTCAGGAATTATTGAAAGACGAGGAGATGCCCGAAGGTACTATTTTTCTTGATGCTAATTTTTCTCCTGTTTTACGAGTAAAGTACCATGTTGAGGATGAGAGAGTTGGCTATAGAACAGATTTCGAAAAGTTGATTATTGAATTGTGGACAGATGGAAGTGTTATCCCCGATGAGGCATTAAGCCTTGCTGCACAAATTCTTAAGGAGCATCTTGAGTTAGTGAGCTTCGAAGAGAAGTTTGTTGAGGAAGTTTCTGAGGGAGAAAAGAAAGGAGTTGATAATTTAAGAAAAATACTTCAGAAGAGCGTTGAAGAATTAGAATTAAATAATAGGATTATGAATGTTTTAAGGAAAGAAAGGATTATTACAATAGCAGATCTTGTATCAAAAAGCCCTGATTATATGCTTAATCTGAAAAATTTTGGCAAGAAATCATTAAATGAACTCAACGATATTCTAAAACAATACGATTTAAGTCTTGGAATGGATGTGGAAAAATACATTGGAGGTAAGCGTGAGACATAGAAAGAAAACATTGAAATTGGGGAGAACGGCGTCGCATAGAAAAGCCCTTATGAATAATATGGTCGCATCACTCATTCTTGCTGAATCAGTGAAGACTACTGATACAAAAGCAAAGGCATTAAAATCATATGCGGAACATATAATACACCTGGCTAAAGATGCAGATATATCAAGGAAGAGACAGCTTATAAAAATACTTAACAACAGGAACGCATATAATAAGTTGCTACAGGATATAGTTACAAGATATGCCGACAGAACCGGTGGGTACGTGAGGGTGGTCAAACTGGGATTTAGAAAGGGAGACGGAAGTCCTACAGCCATTGTTGAGCTTGTCCAATAGATGGATTAAAGTGAATTAAGAAAATCGAAGAGCAGGCATTTAAATTTTGCCAGCTAGATGATTTATCGTGCAGTTGATATTTTAAATATCTTAGTGATTATTAAATAATATGGATGACTCTATACAACAAATTGAAGCAAGTTTAGAAAAACAGACAAGATATATTTCTAATTTGAGAAATAAATATGAAGATAAAGAAAAATTTTCTATTTTTTTTGAAATTCTTAAGAAAAGATTTCTTATTTCTAGACTAACTTCCTTAAGTGACAAAAAAGACATAATTTACTTCATTTTTCAAAAAGAATTTAGAAGATTACTTGATCAACTTTATAAAGAATATATGAATTTCTTAGTAGGGAAAAAAGAAGAATTCGAATATTTCCTGGACAAGTTTGAAACTGATGTAGCAAAATATATTGAATATTATGCACAAGCCAGTGGCGACATCTATTTAATAGAAGTTGCGATTAGAAAGTATTATTTGCAAAAGGTTAAAGATAAGGATATTAATAGATTCCTTAGTAGATTAAATCTTATATTCGGAGTGATAAGGAAAATATTAAAGAAGAGTATAGCAGATGAACACATTTCACGATACCTTGAAAGGTCCTTGTATTCAAAAGAGAGAATAGATAACTTAGGATGGGACTCATTTAGAAAAAATAAAAAAGATATATGGATTGTAGATTTTTTTGAGGAGTTTGAAGATTTATTTTTTGATTGGAGCGAAATTTCCTTGCAAGAGAATCATAGCAATGAATATGTAGAAGAACCCCCTGATGCAAAGCAAATCTTTGAAAATGTAAAGAAACAGCTTGAGAAGGTTCTAACTAATATTGATTCTAACGACGCAGAGGTCGTTATTGACAATCTAAACAGGATTGAATCCTCAATAAAAATAGGGAAAGGAATTTTAAGAGGTGTCTTCAAAGTTGAGCCTTCTAAAAACAGAAGTGAAAAGGTGAAATTGCCAAGAATTCTTAATTATGTTGGCGAGGATATTAAAGAGAAATTAAAGAGTAGAAAAGAAATAATATTAAATAAATTAGAAGAGAAAAAGTTCAGAGGAATTCCTGCTGATTTATTCAGGAGGAAGATGTTTATAAAGACATTGGATTTCGATAAATTTAGAGAGAGAATAGAGAATTTTTACTATAATACGTTTGAGCCTACTGTTTACCATAAAATCTTTGAAAGTATGATACGGATCTGGCCTGATGGTGATTTTAAAAATTTATGCAAGGACGAAGCGAGATGGATTGGGATGAAAGCAAGGGAAGGAGCAGTATTGTCTTTCCCTGACTTAAAGCTACATAAAAAAGAAAGAATTCATTTCGATTTTTGGCAGATTGCAAGGGCTGTGACAATATTAGTTTATGATATAAGAGGTTCCACATTTATGGGTGAGAAACTACATTCTGCTGAAAAAGAAGAAGGTATCAGAAAACACTTTCAAAAACAATTAATCGATATTGCACTGAAATATGGGGGTTTCCCCGTAAAAGATACAGGTGATGGAGGAATAGTTCTTTTCTCAAAAAATAGTCATATATTGTATATGGACTTTAATAGATATAGACTTGGGGATAAAGTCCCAGAGGATTTTACATTAAAACCTTCATTGGATTCCCCAGTCAGGGCAGTTTTGTGTGCCAAAGATATGATATTAGAAGCAGAGAAATTCGTGAAGGATAATCTTAAAAACTACGAGGATTGGTTTAAAGAAGTAAAAGAGAGAAAGATAGAATTTCACGGTATTAGCTATGATAAACTTCCACCTGAATTCAAAAAAATATTCCAAATAGGCATAGGTATTGCGACGGGGCAGCAAGGTGTTGATATTTCCTTTGGGATAAACGCCTTTGGGGAGCCAGATGTAACAGGTAACCTGGTAAGAAATGCCAACCTTTATTCGAAAGCAAAGGATCCTAATCAATCGGTTATTATAGCGGACGCAAGAACAATTTATTCCTTTCTTTTTTCCCTCGCTGATTTTGAGCCTATAACAGATTCGGGCTCTTTTAAAGGAAGTGACCCCGATAATATAGAAAAAAAATTAGTTAAGGAGATAAAGGAATGGTATAATGGATTTGATGGTCAGTATAGAGTTAAAAAATATGGTGTTGATATTTCAAGAATAGCAGCTAAAATAAAAGGAATAAAAGGTGCTGAAATTGATGAAACTCATATACCAGAGAAAAGGGTAACCATTAAATCGGAAAAAGAAATTTTTGACACAAAAGCTGGTAAAATAAAAATATTCTATCAGATATTACCTGAAGGAGGATAGTTAGTGAATTTACCAACTAAATATGAGCCAAAACAGGTTGAAGAAAAGTGGAGGAAATATTGGGAGGAGAAAAAAATATTTGTGGCAAATGCAGACTCTGATAAGCCTAAATATTCTATAGTGCTTCCACCACCCAATGTTACTGGGATTTTAACGATAGGCCATGTATTGAATCACGCCATTCAAGATGTTTTAATAAGATTTAAGAAAATGCAAGGATACGAAGTTCTTTTGCTCCCTGGTACTGATCACGCAGGGATTGCAACGCAAAATGTAGTGGAAAGGAAATTACGAGAAGAAGGTAAGACACGTTTCGATCTTGGACGGGAGGCATTTGTTAAGGAAGTATGGAAGTGGGAAAAGGAATATCATGATAGGATTGTAACTCAAATGAAAAAATTAGGGCTTGCTTGTGATTGGACAAGGGAACGATTTACCCTCGATCCAGCATATGCAAGGGCTGTTAAACACACCTTTGTAAAGTTATATGAAAAGAAGTATATCTACAAAGGTGAATATATAATAAATTATTGCCCCCGGTGTAAAACAGTAATCTCAAACGAAGAGGTAGAATATGAAGAGGAAAACAGTAGTCTATGGTACATAAATTATCCATTGAAAGATGGTGGATATATTACAGTTGCCACAACTAGACCTGAGACTATGCTTGGTGATACCGCTATAGCTGTTAACCCTCACGATAAGAGATACAAAAACTATATAGGTAAAGTTGCAATACTCCCAATTATGAACAGAGAAATACCAATTATTGCAGATAAACAAGTTGATAAAGATTTTGGCACAGGCGCCGTAAAGATTACTCCAGCCCATGACTACAATGATTTTCAGATAGGTATAAAGCATAAACTCGATAGGATTATTGTAATAGATAAAAATGGTAAAATAAATAAAAATGGTGGTAAATATGAGGGGCTTGATAGATTTGAGGCAAGGAAAGAGATAGTAAGAGACCTCACATCGTTAAATCTTTTAGAGAAGATAGAACCACATATTCATTCTGTGGGTCATTGTAGTAGATGCCATACGACTATTGAGCCATATATTTCCACTCAATGGTTTGTTAAGATGGCAGATCTTGCTGCAAAAGCAAAGAAGGTTGTGAAGGAGGGGAAGATAAAGTTCTTTTTACCTCGTTGGGAAAAGGTTTACTATCATTGGCTTGATAATATTGTGGATTGGGTCATTTCAAGACAATTATGGTGGGGGCACAGAATACCTGTTTTTTATTGCAAGGACTGTGGAGAAATTATTGTAAGTGAAGAAGATGTAAAAAAATGTCCCAAATGTGGTTCTACCAATATTGTTCAAGAGGAAGATGTTCTTGATACATGGTTTTCATCATGGCTGTGGCCTTTTGCTACAATGGGATGGCCTGATCAAACAGAAGATTTAAAAAAGTTTTTCCCCACGGACACTCTCGTTACAGCATGGGATATAATTTTTCTCTGGGTCGCACGTATGATAATGTCTTCGTTGGAATTTATGGATGATGTTCCTTTCACAGATGTTTATATTACCGGTCTGGTTAGAGATGAGAAGAGAAGGAGATTTTCGAAATCACTTGGCAATTCACCCGATCCAATGAATTTGATTGAGAAATATGGTGCTGATGGTTTAAGAATAGGTTTACTTCTAATTACACCAGAAGGTAAAGATGTAATTTACTCAGAAAAAAGTATAGAGACAGGAAGAAATTTCCTCAATAAATTGTGGAACGCATCAAGGTTTATACTTTCTAACAGGGAAGAACAGAAACCAGGAATAGAGGATATAGCTTTAAAAAGAATAGATAGGTGGATAATTTCAAGGATAACGAATACAATTATTGAAGTGGATAATGCCCTAAATAACTTTAGAATAAACGAAGCAGTAAAAATAATATATGAGAGATTCTGGTTTGAGTATTGTGATTGGTACATTGAGATGATCAAGCCTTTTCTCTATTCTCAGAATCAAGAGAGTAAAGAATCATCGTTAGCAGTTGCATTATGGTCCCTTGATAATTTTCTTAAATTACTTCATCCATTCATTCCATTTATCACAGAAGAGATATACCACTATTTTTATGAGGGTAGCAGCTCAATTTCTCAAACAGAATGGCCTTATTCTGAAAAGACACTTATCGATAAAAATATTGAGGGAGAGATTAACTACTTAAAGGAATTTGTTGAAAAAGTAAGAAATATCAGGGGTGAATTTAACATACCTCCCGGGAAAAAAGTCAACGTTATATTAAAGGGAAAACAAAGATATGTAAACTTGATAGAAGAGGAAGAGATATGGATAAAGCAGATTGGTGGTATAGAAGATATAAAAGTAGGTGAACATATTGCCCATTCAGCTTTTATTACGATGAAAGGCCTTGAAGCATTTGTTCCATTAGAGGGGATTATTGACTATGAGAAGGAAAGAAGGCGATTGAACAGGGAAGTAGAATCTTTGAAAAGTGAGATTGAAAAGATCACAAAGAAGATGAGTAATAAAAAATTCCTTGAAAAGGCACCCCCTCAAATAGTTAAAAAAACAAGGGAGAAAGAAAAACTTTTCAAAGAAAAACTGGGAAAAATAGAGAGAATCCTGGAGCATATATAAAAGTATTAAATCTAATGGTTTTCAATCAATTAAACTATCCGTATTTCACATTACTAAATGAAAAGCTTCAAATAATAATTGTATTTGTAGATTAATCCCATATTAAAACATCTTTATTGATGAAACAATTCTTTTATTTCTGTATCATACTTTAAAAGGAGGAATAAATGATAAAACTTAACAAAAGATTTGGAGATTACAGGAGGGATTACAATCCTGCTATTGATCTGAGAACCAAAATAATACAAATAACTCGGTAAAAACATTTAATAAGTAATATCCACCTTCATAGTAAACTGGATAGATAAAAATCTATCCAGTTTTTTCTTCACATATGTTTTAAAAAATGCATTAGTGAGTAGAATAAGTTACAAATAAAGTTTTAAGGCTTCTGCACAGACATTTCTGAGTATATATAGTTTGAACCAATGGGTTTATAATATTCATTGTCATAACCAACAGCCCAGAATTTAAATGTTCCTGTATTGGTGTAATCCTCAATGCCATCAGCAATGTCTATCTGGTGGGCAAGTCCTTCATCAATTGTAATGGGTACTTGAACGAGTGTTGAGTCATTAGCAGGCAAAATAATCGGAGGAACAAATTCCGTTCCATCATAGCTGAGCCATTCATTAATGGAGTAAAGTCTCCATGAAATCCCGGAAAGAGAGATTTCTTTCCCGGAATTTTCTTTAACCCATATACTCAAAGTTTCTGTTGCATTGCCTGTATCTCCGTAATTCCAACCGGAGGCACCTAGGTCTGGTATGAAAAAATCTACTCTGCCCGGATTGGCAAAAGAAATTTCAACCATTCCTTCATCAAAGTAAACAATGGTAGTTCCCTTTTCGCACCCAGAATTAACCATAATTATTATTGAAGTAAGAAAAAATATTTTTTTAATCATAATTCCTCCTTTTTGTATCGTTTTTTAATTATAAAAAATTTTATTTTGATGTCAATTGAATTTCTTATTTCTTATAAATCTTTCTTCAACTTCTCCATAACTCCATTTTTTATTTTTTCTGCCTCTTTCCTTACATATTCTAAATGCTCATTTGCCTCTTTCTTTATTTTGGCAACAAAGCTTTGATCCTTTATAGACTTGAGATTTATTATTATATTCAAATAGGCGGATTCAGCCGCTCCTATTGCGCTGATTGCAGATACACCTGCATCACTTATCGAATTTTTGTTTCCCTTTTTAGCTGCAACTTCAATAAGTGGGATAATCTCTTTTGTTAACCTAAGGGTTTCAAGAGGAATAAGGGTGGCGCCCTTCGTTGCCTCTTCAATTATCTTTTCCCTTTCAATTTTTTCTTCCTCGGTTTTCCGTGGTAGTCTGAATGCATCCATCACTTTATTGAATGCCTCTGTATCTTCATCCATAAGATTCAGAAATTCATCTTTTATCTCCTGTAGTTTTATTGCAATATCATTCATTACAGAATACGCATCCTCATAACCCTTTTTTCCATAAGTAAGGTTTGCAACCATTGAGGAAAGAGCAGATGAAAGACTTCCAAGAAGGGCAGCAACACTTCCACCTCCCGGGGCTGGTGAATCTGATGAGAGGTCATCAATAAATTTATTTATCCCCATACCTGAGAGTATTCTTGGTTTTGCTATTCTATATTCAATTATTTTTTCCTCAGGTCTGAAGGGAGCAATTTGATCCATACCCATTGATAATACTGCTATATGGATAAGTTCCTCTTCTGGAACACCACTGCATTTTCCCTGTTTATCAAGAAAATGTCTTCCAGCTTGTATCATAGCTTCTTTTGGAATGAGGCCTACTAATTCACTCCCAGTAACCCTTAAACCAATCTTATCAGCCTCTTCGGAGGCAACTTCAAATAGTTTCCAGAGGGGGGTGATTTTGTAGTTAATTAGATTTACAGAAATTTGAGCAAAACCATACTCGGGAATATACCATCCTATTGCCTTGACTGCTTTCAACAACCCTGGGATTCTAACCTTATTTCCCTCTGCATTTTTATTTAATTTTCCCCTCTCTCGTATGGTAAAAGCAACTTTATTTGCACGTTTTTTATCCCTTGTATTAAGATTTAAATTATAGGCAATAAGGAATTCTCTGGCACCTATTATTGATGCACCTGACCTAGGATTGAAGATAGGTTTTCCAAAGTCCGGAGCCCATTCAGGGTCTTTTAATTTTTCTGGTAAACCTTCATATTCGCCCTTTCTTACATTAGAAAGGTCTTTTCTTTCGGGACGTGTTGCTGCTTCTTCATACAGATAAACAGGTATATTCAATTGTTCTGCAACCTTTTTACCAACATCTTTTGCAATTTCTATACAATCATTCATATTGACACCTGAAACAGGAACAAAGGGACATACATCTGTTGCACCCATTCGAGGGTGGGCACCTTTATGATTCCTCATATCTATTAATTCTGAAGCCTTCTTAATTGCCTTAAAGGCGGCTTCTTTGACACCTTCAGGTGAACCTACAAAGGTAACAACGGTTCTATTTGTATCTGCTCCAGGATCGACATCCAGAAGGACGACATCCTCCGTCTCTTCTATCTCTTTCGTAATAGCATTTATAATATCCATATTTCTGCCTTCAGAAAAATTTGGTACACATTCAACGATTCTATTGCCCTTTATTCCCATTTAGACCTCCTTATAACATCATCTTTCCTTTATAAATATTATTTTTTCGCCTTTTTTTATCATACCCAACTTTTCCCTTGCGAGCTTCTCTACATAATCAGGGTCATTCTTTATTCTGTAGATGGAACTTTCCATTATTATTTTTTCAGCCTTTAATCTTGTAAGTCTGGCAGAAAGCCTGTTTTCTTCTCTTTTTAATTTTATTAAGGAGATAAGACCGAACCTCCCACCAAAGATGTAAAATAGTATAGCAATAGTTAATATGAGGAATAAAAACTTCCTACCTTTTTTTGAAGATCTCTTCAATCCCATATTGGGCTGTATCTCCCAGTTCTTCTTCTATTCTTATTAATTCGTTATACTTCTCAATTCTTTCTGACCTTGAGAGTGACCCCGTTTTTATTTGGCCTGTTGACTTACCTACAGCAAGGTGTGCAATAGTTGTATCCACAGTCTCTCCTGAGCGGTGAGAAACGACTGTTCTCCATCCTGCCCTATGAGTAAACTCAATTGCATCGATTGTTTCGGAAAGAGTGCCAATTTGATTTAGTTTGATTAATACTGCATTGGATACATTTTCTGCTATGCCTCTTTTTATTCTTTTTATGTTCGTAACATAAATATCATCACCAACAATCTGTATTTTATCTCCGAGCTCTTTCTCCATAAGCACCCAGTTTTTCCAATCGTCCTCTGCGAGCCCATCCTCGATAGAGAGCAAAGGATATTTTTTTGTCCATTCCTTATAGATATTTATAATATCCTTAGCTGTCATTTGCTCACCTTCAAAAATATATTTTCCGTCTTTGTAGAAGTTACTTGCAGCTGGATCTATGCCAATAATAATATCCTGCCCCGGTTTATAACCTGCTTTTTTAATGGCCTCTACTATGAACTTAAAAGCCTCTTCATTGGAATTGAGCGTAGGTGCAAATCCACCCTCATCGCCAACGCCAGTGAATAAATTTTTTGATTTTAGAATGTTTTTAAGCGTATGGAATGTTTCCGCTGCATACCTTATTCCTTCTTTAAAGGAGGGTGCACCAATAGGAATAATAAGAAACTCCTGTATATCCAGATTATTATCTGCATGTTTACCCCCATTTATTACGTTGCATTGAGGGTATGGAAGGACAGTTGTCTCTGATCCCCCAATGTATTTATAAAGGGGAATATCGAGAAAATTAGCGGCGGCTTTTGCTACTGCCAGAGAGACCCCAAGGATAGCATTGGCCCCAAGTTTTGATTTATTTTCTGTCCCATCAAGTTCTATGAGAATACTGTCAATCTGGGATTGGAAGAGGGCGTCCTCTCCTACTATTTCGGGCGCAATTATGTCGTTTACTATCTCTACTGCTTTTAAGACACCCTTCCCCCCATATCTCTTTTCGTCGCCGTCCCTCAGTTCAATTGCTTCATGTGTTCCTGTTGATGCACCAGAAGGTATCTGCGCCCTTCCAGATGCACCTGATTCTGTAATGCATTCTACCTCAACGGTGGGATTTCCTCTTGAATCCAATATTTCTCTACCAAGAATATCAATTATTGTACTCATCATTCCTCCTTCACTGTACCAGATTATTCAAACTTTACGACTTTTCCAAGTAAAAGGTTTTTATCAAAGATAAGAAAATAAATACCATTTGCAAGGTCTTGCGTATCTATATTTAATAAATTTATTCCAGATTTAAATGCTTTCCTTGTCGACATGATTGTTCTACCAGAAATATCCCGAAGGTCAATGGAGTGTGCACCTTCATTTTTAAGTACTATTGAGAGAGTTATTTTTTTTGAGACCATATACGGCAAGATATGGGTACTAACTAAGTCTGTATTTATATCAGGAACAATGATACCTGAAACTGATCTCAGGGAAGCATCATCTACATAGCTGATGGAGGAATCAATAGAGTCACCCCAGGAAACATCGTA
>CAZQRW010000013.1:0-13785 GCA_964596115.1 uncultured bacterium | reverse complement strand
CATCATCTACATAGCTGATGGAGGAATCAATAGAGTCACCCCAGGAAACATCGTATATTCTAATCTGGTATTGAAGTGACTTTGCAGTAGAAGGTGAAAGGTTATCTGCTGAAATAAGCTGCCAGGTATTTACAATAGAGGTATCAGAGTAAGGAGCGCCTTCTTCAGCTCTTATGAGTGAATCATTTGCATCATACCATTGTAACCAGATACGGGTCCTGGTGTGCTTATCTGGAGTATAAACATAGAGGGAACAATAATAAGTGACATTTGGTTGGACCTGTATTTTTTGACCAAAATTCTGTGTCTTTTTTGATTTCAGAATGATTTTTACAGAATAGTTACCTGAATATACTATACCGTTTTCTCGATATATATCAAATGAGTTTGTTCCCTTTGTCCATTCATCGGGCATGCCTGCGGTCCAGGCCTCAAATCCAGGATTTGAAAGCAAGTTTTGTCCACTTAATACAAATCCCAAAAGGACTGAGAACATCAATACGATTTTCTTCATATTTCCTCCTTATTTTACAACGAGTAGTTTTATAGCCTTGCCCCTATCAGATTTTATGAAGAAAACGCCAGTATGAGGCAGGGATATATTTATGCTTACTTTGAACGGTAGTTGCCAATGGTTTATATATCTTCCAGCTATATCATATGCAGTAATCCTAATATCAGATACATAATTTGAGTCCAGTGTAACCTTGAAATTGCCTGTGCCAGAGATGGTATTATCCAGTGTAACTATATCTGAGAGACCCCTGTAATTTTTTATTGTTTGTGCAGCAAGGAGTGCTCTATAGAAATTCGGTCTCCCGTATCCATAGAAGATATCTCTTCCAGGTGAACCTATATCCTGCGCAGTATTATCTATGATGGTTCTTACTTCTTTATTTGTAAGTCCTGGATTAACGGAAAGAATTAAGGCTGCAAGGGCAGAAACGTGTGCAGTAGCCTGTGAAGTTCCAACATAACCAAAATACCCTACACTGTCAAGATTGGCATATGCACCTGAATTTTCATTATATGGTAGGAATACTTGTTGCCAGATAACTCCCCCAACTGGCGTCTGCGTAGCTTCGTCATAATTACCACCTGGTCCTGCAATCTCTATTTCTGTACCTGCATTGGAATAACTTGCCTTACTTCCAGTTGAATCATAAGCAGCGACTGCAATAGCTCCATCATATTTTGCTGGATAATTTACATTCAGGTTCCCATCATTACCTGCAGCAGCAACAATCACTACATTGTTGTTGTATGCATAGTTGATTGCATCTTCTAACATTTGCGCAGGTTGATTTGCACCCAGGCTTAAATTTATCACTTTTGCTCCGTGATCGGTGGCATATTTTATGCCATCAACAATATCAGAAAGATATCCCGAACCTGTATTGTCGAGGACCTTTACTGGCATAATTTTTACATTGAAAGCTATACCGGCGAGACCTATAAGATTATCCGTAGCCTCAGCTATTGTTCCAGAAATATGAGTACCGTGGCCCATATTGTCATTGGGATGAGAATCATCATTTACAAAATCATAACCCTGAACAAATGAAGTGGGATTATAATCAGAGTATATGTGGTATTTGCTTCCAGAAACCTTTCCTCTTTCGTAATATGGAATATCATACTCTTCATAGGAACAACCTGTATCAATTATCGCAACGATTATTGATTTCTCCCCCCCACGTGAAATTTCCCAGGCATCTTCGAGATGAATAAATTTTCTAAAATTCCATTGATAAACGTAAAAAGAATCGCTGGGTACCCATGTTGCATGATAAATGTAATCTGGGATGGCATCCACTACATTACTTCTTTTCTTAATTACTTTTAGAAATTTTTTCACCTCCATACCCTTCGGCAACGAGAGTCGTATATACCCGAAAGAGTGTCTCTTTAAGATTTTTGTATTTACTGCGTTAACGATTGATGATTCTGCTTTTACATCCATAAATTTCACAAGAATGTGATCCTCTGCTGCTTTTGGTAAAAAAGATAATATTAATAATATAATCATTTTACCCTCACAACAGAATTAGTGAAACCACCGCTCTGGATGGTTTCAGGGTTATTTGGGTCAGTATACCAGTTTATTCCGTCAACTACAAACTTGTATTGATAGATACCCGGGGATAAGGATATTACAATTGTCCAGACACCATCGTTTGCTGTTTCGTCTCCATTTTTCCCATCATCATGCATCCTGTCAATCTTTGGGTTGTATCTACCCTGTGCTGTCCCACCCCAGCCGTTGAAATCACCTGCAAGGGTCACAAACTTTGCATATGGAGCATAAAACTGGAATTTTACACCCCCCCTTACCTTGTGGGGTGCAGGTAATCGTGGCTTAATAAGATTGATCATAGAACAGTTAGTAAGGATTAAGAAAAGGAAAATAAATCTTCTCACGGAAACCTCACCTCTGCTCTTATTTCTATTTTGTTATATTTTGCAAGTTTTTCTTCGCTATTCATAATAATAGAATAAACACCTGAATACCTCTTCAGTGAACTCAGGTTGAAACCTCTCGATTCAAGATAACTATTCCTGTTTCTATATTGGTCTTCATTATCAAAAGGAGGTAGTCCGTAAGAAATTCTGAGAAAAGAACCTCTCCTTGGAGAAAATTGTAGATATACGAATGGATCATTGTAAGTTCTGTTAAAGTCCTTCCATTTATATCTGATGATTCTTGTATCTGCTCCTATTGAAAATTTATTACCTATTTTGATACCTGGTGTGAATTCGCTTGTATAGTATGTTGCAAAAAAACCAGGCTTACTTATGTTCAAAATCCCATTCAGAGAGATAAAACCAAATTTTTTCTCTCCTTTTATCTGCATTAAACTCATTACCCTGTATCCCAATGTGGGGTATTCAAAGAGCCTTAATCTCGAAATATAGGAGTGATTGAAAAGATTCTCCCAGGGTGCATCCCTACCATAGAGAAAGTGGACTTCTGATAGACTGATCTCAAAGTCTTTTCTTTTAATTTTGAACAGAGGTCTTAATGAAGCGAGAGAATAATCAGTTTTGTTATACTCGTATTCAATACCAAAATTGTATAGTTTTCTTGAATATCCAGCAAATAGTCTTATTCCTTTAACAATGGGTGAAAGAACTGTTGTATCTCTCCATTCACCGCTATTATTGTATTTATAGGAAAGGTTATAATCGAAAATTTTTGCATATTCAAATACAATTCCCTTGATATTAAAATCGAATCCGAACATCTCGTATTTTTCCCTGGACTGAAATAAAGTATCCTGAACCTTATTTGCCCAGTCCTGGAACCTCCCAGTAATTCCAAAATGGTAATCTTTGTATCCTGCTTTTGCCCTTACACCAGCGATATCACTTCCGTCATTTAAGTTGTTTGAAAAAAATATAAAATTGTCTCTATCGCTGATTGCAGCACCCGTATAGTTTCTACCAAAGGGATCTCTATACACACCTTCGTTACCAATAAGTCTCAGCGGATCACTACTTCTTAAAAGATAGGTATTATAAAATCCTGTTATTATTAAAGGTTTTGTGCTATACTTAGCCTTTGCCCTTTGAATCTCAATAGAGTTTCCCGTGTAGTGAAGCCTTGACCACGCATTTACCGAGGAAAGCATTAGATTTATATCAAATTTAATATCCATATTCATTGACGAGAGGGAATCATAAGAGTAATACATCATAAATCTATTGATACCTTTAAAGGAAATGTTTGACGAATATGGAAGGACAATGTTACCTGTTTCGTCTATAATGAGGACAGAGTTGCCATAAGGACCTGCAGTAATGGGATTATCGGGGTCACTAACCCATTCGCCATCCACAATGTATTTGTACTCATAACGTCCTGGTTTCAAAGCGAATTCTATAGACCAAAATCCTTCTTTGTCTTTATTCATAGGGGTTCTTCCCCATCCATTAAAATCACCTGCAATGAATACGATCTTCGCCTCTGGTGCAAAATAGGAAAATTTAACGCCATTGTTTGTCATTTGTGGAAAAAGTGATAAAAAGATAAAAAGCATTTTCCCTCCCTAAAAGTAGTATTTAAGTATTAATCTCCACCTTGGAAAGGTGGTTATGTCTTCTCTATCAGCTACATCCGAATCATTCACTATATCTGCATCTGTATTGGAGGCTTCTCCATGTTCAAGATAGATTTCGGAATTGGCAACGGGTCTTATCGATACCTGCCAGAATGTACTTTCCCAGGACGCCCTTGCATCTTGACCGAGTACACCCCTTGAATAGATAGAGATTTCATCGGTCAGGTTAAGCCTTCCCTCAAACCCAATCAGATTTCTTTGCCCGATGGAATATTCTTTATTCTTTACTCCTATATCCTTTATTTTATACTGGAGTCTTACTCTGCCCGGTTTTCCTTCAGCAGTTACTTCAAAAAACAAATGTTTCCAGACATCACCAAATCTATCCCTTGTTATATCAAGATAGGTTTTTGCAAATATGTTGTTAATGAATTCTACATAGATTTCTTCGTATAGCCAGTATCTGCCAATGTTTTCTCTATAGAATTTACTTGTAAGAGTTATTGCCTTTTTTGGAAG
This sequence comes from uncultured bacterium, assembly GCA_964596115.1. Classification (GTDB taxonomy): domain Bacteria; phylum Hydrothermota; class UBA3072; order UBA3072; family B12-G15; genus CAZQRW01. The sequence continues at coordinate 9,205 of CAZQRW010000013.1, read as the reverse complement.
GAGGTAGGAGACATCTCCATATATTCCTCTTTTCCCAAAATTGTTAATGTTGAAGGAATTAAAATCATTGGACAGTTCATCCCTGAAATTTTCGCCATAATCGTAATACCTTGCAGTAATTATAAATGGACCAAGTGGATATATTCTTGCTTCAATGGCATAGGATACCCTGTTAGAATCTGGTGTGTCTGGATGGACAAGTGTTTTTGCATATTCTATCAACAGATTAAGAGGTCTTTTTGACAACCCAACCCTCCCTGATGCAACCTCATTAAAACCAGAGATCCAATCTTTTTTGAGATATAAGAGACCAAAATTCAAAGAGGAGTAAAACCGCCTGAAATCCCATATCGTTGCCTGCCCTGTTTCTGTTACCCTATATCTTGAAATCAGGAAACCGGAGGCTATATTTTTGGACCAGAAATCTGTCCGCATTCCATAAGCATTTGGTCCCCAGGATTCGTCCCTTACTTTTTCTGGAGAAATAAGGTGAAGAAGCGGAGATTCGAACCAGTGCCTATCTTCTGATTGGAAGAAGGATACATTATAATGCTTTCCAATAAAAGAGAGATGTGCCCTTTTAAAATTAATATAGGGATCACTGTGGATAGAAATATAAGATTCTATTCCGCCTGGCAATTTTTCGATTAGTCCTATTTCTCCGTAGTTTTTTTCTGGGTACATATTATAGTTAGAATATTTATCCCAGGTCAGCCATCCCTCATACCATCCGTTAAATGTTGCAAAAATGAGAATTATCATATTTTCCACCTGACTGAATAAATGTTTGTAGTTCCAAGATCGGTATTGAAAGTAAATCCAATCAGAACGCTATACCATTTTGTGTTCAGGGCAATGCCAAAAGAAGGCTTCCCTTCATTCAATCCCATCATACCAGATATATCTTTATTTACTGAATATTCAACACCGGTGTACAACTGATGAAAATCATCCGTCTCTATTGATATCTTTCCCCAGTCAAATAGAAAGCCTATTCCTTTTCTTTCTGATGAGTACCCCAACGAAATGTGAGATATCCTTATCTGGAATCCATATAAATAGATGGGTTGAATTCTTGTCGAAAATGGGCTCTTCTTATATTGAAAACCAGCTGAAAAACCAATAAAATGAAATTTTGAACCGAGAAGAACATTTGCTTCTGTATAATTCCTATTTACATTTTCAATTCTTATTCCCATCCCAATAGGAAGAGATTTTATAAAGGCTTGGAAATTCGCCTCTCCACTGAAGTATTCAGGTACTCCAAATGGATTATAGTATGTTATTGTAATTCCTTTTCCCCCAATACCAGCGGGATTCATAAATATATTTTCTGGTATATCAGGTAAGGAACTTATTGCGGTACCCATCGATAATAGATATGCAGTTTCCGATAGAAAGAACAATATCATTTTGACCTCACAAATGCCATTTTTCTTATATCTTTCTTGGTTCCTGCAATAAATTTTAAAATATATATTCCTTCGGATAGGTCTGAAATATTCCAATTATACTCAAATCTTTTCGTTTTTTCAACCTCAGCTATTGTTTTTATAAATTTACCCTGTTTATCAAAGAGAAGAATACTTAATGAGGTAGAATCAGAGATTTCTACCGAGATATGCACCGGTCCCTCCTTCGCTATATCTGGTGAAAGTTCCGTTTTAATAAATGAAGGGAAACTTACAGAGAATTCAACATTTTTAGCAATATCTGCCGGTTTTACAGAATCATCGGGTAACCCATCGCCATTACTATCAATAGTTATTTCTCTAAATATATTTATTATTGCGCTACCCGTTCCCCTTATGGAGTTGTCATCTGGCATTCCATCAGCAGCAGGGGAGTGATCCCCATCACATATTAAAGCAGTGATCATTAATTTTTCAGGGTTGCCTATACTGGAGAAGGGGATACCTATTTCAAGAAAATTCTCATTGCCAGGCACACCGCTATTATAACCCAGAAATGAAACAGGTGTGGTTGTGATGCCATCGGAATTCAGTTTTCTTACCCCCCCAAGACTGAGGTCGCAATTCCACAATGCAATTAGATAATCTGGCAACGCACCAGAAAATTGTACATCCCTTGGATACCAATTAAGACCATTGGCATTGCTGATTCCGCCATCCTCTGTATCAAGAAAGATGAGGAGGGCATTGTTGTTAAGGGTATATTCACAACCAATGAACAATGTTTCAGCTGTCCAGGTAAGAAAAAGATTTTTTAATTCATTCTGCGAACCCCAGTAGGAGTCATGATAGCTATCATTTATGATTCTTTCATCCGCTGAAAAATCATTTACGCCATCTACATCAATTGAATGATATGTAGAGGCAATAAACAGTAAACTAATGAGTATTGAATATTTCCTCATTTACTCTCCTTGTAGCATCTTTTAAGGCCTCCTCCGGTGTTTTTTTGCCTGAAAGAGCAGTTTCTATTTCTGGATTTACTATATTTTCTACCCCTTGATAATCAGGTATTATAGGCCTCGATACCACTTCTTTAATGGCTTCTTTAAATATCCGAAGGTAGGGATGTTTATTTAAATCCATTTTATTCATACTCTTCACATTAACTGGGATTTCACCCAACTCATTTGCCCATAGGGTTTGAGTATTCTCAGATGTTAAATATTCCAGGAACTTCATCGCTTTGTCGTACATTTTTGTATTCTTAAATATGACCATATCTGTTCCACCTATAGGTGAAGGTCTTCCGTATTTACCCTTTGGGAGAAGTGCCACGCCAAAAGGTATATTTGTTTCAAGGAGTGATTTAATTTTCCAGGGCCCGTTAAAAATCATAGCATATTTTCCATTTTGGAAGCCCACATCTGGATCGACTGCCCCTGGTTTCCATGCCCCAGCTTCGACTTTATATCTGAGATATAGATCTCTCTCAAATGTTAATGCTCTTATCGCCTCAGGGGAATCGAGTGAGAATCTACCACTTGACATAAGTTTCGCACCAAAACCATAGAAAAATGGCAATGACCACCATAGAGAACTTCTCATACCGAATCCATATATCTTTTCTTTTGTATCAGTAAGTTTTTGAGCTGTAGAAAGAAATTCTTTCCAATCGTCAGGTGGTTTTTCCACTTCTTTTTCCCTGAAGATTTTTTTATTATAGAATAAAGCAAGGCAGTTTACCTGATCAGGTATACCATATAATTTTCCATTCACCTCCACAGATTTCAATGCCTGAGGCAGGATGTGTGATGTGTCAAAATTTTTAATCTCCATTACCCCGTCCCTTGTGGCAAGTTTTGCCACCATTCCAAGATCAATCCTTGCAATATCGGGAGTAGACCTTGTGGCAAGGGCGGTCAAAATCTTACTTTCCATCCCAAAAAATGGGATTCTTTGAACCTCAACCTTTATCCCTGTGTCCTTTTCAAAATTTTGAACAATCTTCAGAAATAATGTATGTTCTTCATCATTATAGGACTCCCATATTGTCAATGCACCAGATGATTTTGCCTTTGAACATCCAGTATAAAACAAAGATAAAAAGCCCAATATTAAAAGGAATTTTCTCATTCCTCCTCCTTTTAGTGTTTCTGTATCATTCTAATTGAAAAAGTTATCTTGTCAATTAGAAATTCAGGGTTGTGATTATTATAAAAAAATGTCACACGTCCCTATCGTCGTCTGATGTTTTCTCTGTGTTCTCTGTGTTGTTTCTTTTCTTTTATGTCTCTTGTTATACTATCTTTTTACGAAACTGATAGAAAATGCTGGAGAAAAATTTCCACGATTTACAACAAGAGAAAAGCAACTATTGAACCATTTGTATTGAAAGTTAATGCCCGAAATTAATTTTAGCGAGAATCCCATAAGGGCATCAGAAGAAATATTTTTCGGGAAACCACATCGTCCTATTTCGCCCTGTAAACCAATATAGGGTTGAAAATGTTTTTCCCAGTGGAAGGGTTTAAGGATTTCTACATTTACATTTGCAAATGTATATTTATCAGATAATTCGTAATAATACATATAAGAAAAAGAAAATCTTGTCCTGAAATCTTTATTCTTCCATTTAAAATATCTTCCTATACCAAGACCAAAAAAAGTAAGACCATAGGGTTGTTTTTCATCGGATTGGTCAGTAATGTAAATTTCTCCAAAATCTCTTTGAGATAACCTGCATTTTAAAGAGAAGTTAGCGGCTACTCCAGAACCCAGTTCACCGAACCTGCCAAAAGACACTTTTAACCCTGTACCAAGTTCTACACTTCGTTTGTCAATTCCATATAATCCTAAAGAATTAGAAGTCAGAGATAAACTGCCCAGATGACTTAAATAACTGTGATGCGGTTCGGGATTTAGTATCGTAAACCATATCATAAGTGCATTGAATAATACCCACATATTTTTACCTCCACACTGGATATTCATCAGTAAAATAACTATATGTAACTTGCAAAGGATTTGAGCCATCGGAGTTCATTATCCAGATATCTGTATTACCAGACCTTATTGAGCAGAATGCTATCTTTGAACCATCTTCCAGCCAGGATGTGTACCAGTTATCCCCAGTATTTGTTAGCTTGGCCTGGTTGCTTCCATCAGAATTCATTATCCATACATCTGAGCCTTCGCCCTCGATGCATCTCAAGAAAGTAATTTTCTGCCCATCAGGGGACCAGTCCGGATCGTGGTCTGAATACCTATCATTGGTTAGTCTTATAACATTCTTCCCTGTTGTATCCATTAAAAAAATTTCGTAATCGGGGTCGAGCATCTTATCTGAACTTTTATTTGAATATGCCCTTATAGATTTAAAGGCAATCCATGCACCGTCTGGAGACCAATCCGGATCGTTATCATTAACTTGATTATTAGTTAATCTTTTCTGATTGCTTCCATCTGCATTCATCGTATATATTTCCTCGTTTCCGTCCCTCCATGAAACAAAGACTATCTTCTTACCATCCGGAGAAAAATCTGGATGGCCATCAGCTTTATCATTGTGGGTTAACTGTTTCAAGTTTGAGCCATCCGAGTCCATTATCCATATCTCAAATGAATTAAAATCACGCCATGTCCCACGCGTAAACGCAATTTTTTCTCCATCGGGTGAAACGGTGCAGAGCCAGTCATCGGTATCAGGACTATTTGTGAGATTTTTTATTTCTGTCCCATCGGGATTCATAACATATATTTCACAATCACCAGTTCTGCTGGAAGTAAAGTATATTTTGCCGGGAAGGTTCTTTAATTCTTCCTCAGGTGAAAAAGGCGAAGAGCAGCCTGAAAAAAAGAGCATTAAGGTAAATAGGTCCACAGAAACAGAAATAAATCTCACAATAATATTATTACTTTCCTTCCGCTACCTTAAAAGTAGCAATTTCCTGGTCTGCGAAAAATCACTAACTTTTAATCTCACAAAATATATCCCCGATGACAGAACTCTACTTTTATCATCTCTACTATTCCAGGTAACCGAATAGTTTCCTGCTTTCTGAGATTCATTTACCAATGTCTTTACAAGTTGACCGACAATATTGTATACATTAAGTTCAACCGAACCTGGCTTTCTAATTGAGTATTTAATATTAGTCAATGAAGTAAATGGGTTGGGATAGTTTTGATAAAGATTGTATCTTTTGGGTAGCGCATCTCGATCGTAGACTTCCACACCATTAGATTCGTATTCGTAAGCTCCAATTGAGGGTGGATTCAAAACTGGATTTCCTTCGTAATCTCTGATTAGTCCTACATTTACTCCTCTTTGGAAAAGAGCAGAATAATCACTTAATTTGAAATCTTCAGCTTGCTCGGGATCCGGAACTGTCCAGTTGGGATCTTCAATGATGTCTAAAGCAGAAGCAATATCGTTCCAGGTAGAGTCGTCATTTCCAGTTGTGGTATCCCATTGCCAGACATCATTATTATCTTTGTTCCAATATAGGTTGTGGGAAAACACATTACCACCTACTGTTATGGATTCATTATCTATTCCAACAGCCAATATACTATCTTGTGCGTAAATAAAATTATTTTTTATAATGTTATTTTTTGAATGATAATTACTATCCGTTAAGAGAGATACAACTGCCAGTTCTGCTAAAAATTTTAATCCGACATGTCCGCCAGCAGAATCTTCATAGTTAGAAGCTAATGAATTGTTATAAATCTCGTTGCTTCTGCTATCCAACACACTGATACCCGCACCGTCATTATCTAAACAGATATTATAATAAACTTGATTAAATCCTGTGTATTGGTCTAATTGAATACCATTTCCATCAGGCCCAAAACCAGTAGTATCCACAATTTCTATATTATCATTGCAAAAATTGTACCTTATTATATTATGTAGTCCTCTATTACTATATGGCCAGGCAAAAACATGAATTCCACTTGTACCAATAACAGAATTCCCATTTCTCTCAACGATATTTCCTTCAATTATATAATAGTTACCATTGAGTTCAATACCGTGATAGCCATTGTCTGATATTATACAGTTCCGAATTATTGTTTCATTGCCCGAACTGCAAGCATTTGAATCTATACCGATACCGTTATATTCATTATTAGTAATTATGCAATTTTCGATTAAATTATTATTACCCGTTAAACTCGCCATACCAATTCCCTGTCCAGAGGTGGTTAAGACGCAATTTCTTATCACAATGTTAGATACACTATCCTCCATGTTAATAGCAGAATAAGGTGAATGTTGAATCGTGATACTATCAAATATAAAATAACTTACATTTTTTAAGAATATATAGCCACTATCAATAACAGGAATTCCTGTGTTATTATTAGTTATTAAAATTGGATTACCTGCAGTCCCTGATTTATAACCAATAATCATTACTTCATTAGTAAAGTTACCTTTATCTGCTAATAGAATTAAAGTATCTCCGGGTTGGATAGCATCCCCATTGATTGATACAAAGCCCTGAAAAGCGTTTTCAGGGCTGGTTCCACTGTTGTTGCCACCCGTATAACTTTCAGGGTAAACATACCAGATAGCAGCATTCGCATGATTATAAGGGATTATACCGAATAAAATTATTAAAAAAACACTTGTTTTTCGCCTTCCTTCTATAAACTTTCTCATAATATTACTCCCCTTCCGCTACCTTAAAAGTAGCAATTTCCTGGTCTGCGAAAAATCACTAACTTTTAATCTCACAAAATATATCCCCGATGACAGAAGTTTACCCTTTCTGTCCTTAGCATCCCACCTGGCTTTATAACCACCTGCTTTCTGATGTCTGTTCACCAATGTCTTTATCAAATGCCCTGCAAGATTGTAAAGTTTCAATTCCTTATAGATAGATTAAAAAATATTATACACCCTTTCATCCGTTCTGTCAATACTACGATTTGCCTGTGATTATTACAAAAAAATGTCACTAGATATTATCAAAAAAAATGTCACATTATGGGAGGTAGGAATGAAGGAATTAAGTGTTGATTTTCGTAGAAAATCAAGGTCTTGCGAAAATAAAAAAATAGGGTATCCCCTTATAAAAAAGGAGGGTACCATGGAAAAATACAGGGTAACCATGCGTGAAATTACCCGGTATAAAGTGGGGGTATAATTAAATATTCATTCCTTAGCCAATTATACAAAAGAACAAAGAAAAAGAAAAGAATAATAAAGTGTCAAAAGTCAGGCATCAACCCCAGAGGACTACATATTTTTATCTTTGCTATCCATCCCCTGGCACCAAGCTTTTCAAAAATCTTCCTTGCTTTTATAAAATTCTTACTGGCATTAGTCTTATCACCCAATTCCTTAAACATTAGACCTTGATAATAGTAGACCCTGGCAAGTTCAAATTTATTTTTTATTTCCTTAAAGATTAATATTGATTTCTTAAAAGAAGACTTTGCCTTTTGCCACTTTTTCTCTTTTGTGTAAAGTCGAGCGGAAAGACAGTGTTCGTAAGCCTTTAATTTTTTTGAACCAAGTTCACGAATAATGGATAATGCTTGTTTTAATTTATTCTTTGATTCAGTATCGTTATTCTTCTCTAAGAAAAGTGAGGAAAGGCTAAGCAGGGTTTCTGCAAGCAGTGGCTTTGAGTCGATTTTTTGGGCAATAGAGTATGCTTTATTATAATACTTTTCAGCGATTGAGAAATCTCTTTTTTCAGCAAATATAATAGCAGTATTTATAATGCTTTCTCCCTCGGTTTTACGGTCGCCGATATCTTTTGCTATCTTTAAAGATCTTTTGCAAAATTCCAATGCCTTATCATAATCACCACGGTTACAGTATATACCGCAGATGTTGTTAAGGCTCATTGCTTGCACTTTATAGTCTCCAGTATTTTTTGTTATCATTAATGAACTTCTGTAATATTCTAATGCCTTATCATATTTACCAAGAGTCCCATAGATGATGGCTGTATTGTTGAGGTTACTCGCTTCCAATCCGTAGTCACCAATCCTTTTTGTTATCTTTAGCGAACTTCTGTAATATTCTAATGCCTTATCATATTTACCAAGTGTGCCATAAATTAGACCAATATTGTTAAGTGCCCTTCCTTCTATTTGAAGATTTCCTATTTCTTTTATAATTTTCAATGAATGTTGATAGATTTCCAGTGCCTTTCTATATTTTCCAATACTCCAGTAAACGATACTGATATTTCCTGTAATCATTGCTATGAGTTCAGGATCTTCTATCTCTTTTGCTATTTTTAATGCTTTTTTGGAAAACTGCAGTGCTTTTTGATATTCATTAAGATACCAATGGGCAACGCCAATGTCATTTAGACCATTTGTTTTACCCTTTTTATCATTCAAATCCTTATAAATCCCAAGTGCAATTTCAGCCTTTTTTATTGCCTCATAATACTGAGCTGTATGACAATAGCTCTTACTCAATGCTATTAGGCAATCTGCTTCTTCTTTTTTATCACCCATTAGTTTTGACTTTTTAATTGCATCCTTTAAGTCTAAAATTGCCTTTTTATTTTCTCCTATCAGATTTAATACCTCTGCTCTCTTTTTCAGGCATTCTATTTCCTTTACTGCTCTATTTTTTATTGTCTTATCCAGGCTTTCAATTGCCCGGGTGTAAAACCTTATTGCATCCTTATTTGCATAGGCATCTCTTGCCCTGTCACCAGCAATAATACTATACTTCACTGCCTTTTTCCTGTCCCCGCTCAAGTAAAAGTGGTTGGCTAATTCCTCAACAACCTCATTAGTATGTCTTTTAT
>CAZQRW010000012.1:0-37732 GCA_964596115.1 uncultured bacterium | reverse complement strand
TTTTATTGACTATATACAAAATTTTGGTATTATTTGAAAAATGGAGGTAAATATGGAAGTTAAAAAATTCCTCCCCGAAGTAGGGTTAATAAAAGATGTTGATCTAAGAAAGAAAACTGAGGAGACCATACTCGATGCCATCACGCGAGGCGGGTGGGAGGAGGAGGATCTCAAAAGGATTCCTTTTACAATGCTAATAAAGGATACCAAAATAAGCCTGATTAAACATACAAGAGCCGTTGCAAGGACTGCAATCGCCATTTTTGAATCAATGGAAAAATCTTATGGTGATATGCTTAAGATGGAAAAAGATATACTCATATCTGGTGCTTTACTACATGACGTTGGGAAATTTCTTGAATATACCATGAGAGGAGGGGAGATCATAGTAAGTGAGTTCGGGAAGAGGGTAAGACACCCCGTTTCAGGGGCAGCCCTTGCTTATGAACACAAGCTTCCCATGGAGGTAATACATATTATTGCTGCACATTCAAAAGAAGGTGAATTTGTAAAGAGAACACCCGAGGCATGGATTGTAAATTATGCAGACTTTATAAATTTCCAGCCATTTAGGGAGTAATTTATGGGCAAAACATTCGTTGAAAAAATCCTCTCCCAAAAAACAGGTAGGGATGTAAAGCCAGGAGATATCGTCGTAACAGGTGTGGATTACGTTATGTCTCATGACAACACATATGCGATTATCAACAGCTTTAAAAAAATGTGCGGAAAATATGTTTTCGATAAAAGCAGAGTCATTATTGTTTTTGACCATGTAGTGCCACCATCTACTGCAGAATATGCCACCAACCAAAAAACTGTGCGGGAGTTTGCATCTGAACAGGGGATAGAGCACTTCTATGATATAAATACAGATGGTGGGATATGCCACCAGATTCTTCCCGAGAAGGGATTTGCACTCCCGGGCAAGGTAATACTTGGAGCAGACTCCCATACAACGACATATGGAGCATTTGGTGCATTTTCTGCAGGTATTGGGAGAAGTGAGGTAGCATCTATCTGGGCAACAGGTGAGATATGGCTCAAGGTTCCTGAGAGTATTAAGGTTGTAGTTCGGGGAAAACCAAAGGGATATATTACACCAAAGGACATCATTCTTTATATAATCGGTTCAATGGGAGCAGATGGAGCATTATATAAATCTGTTGAATTCACTGGGCCCATCATAAAAGATATGACAATTGCTGGAAGAATGGTCCTTACAAATATGTCAGCTGAGATGGGAGCAAAAAATGGATATATAGCCCCTGACAAAAAAACATTTAATTTTTTAAAGGGAAGAGTGAGAGAGAAATATAAACCCATATATCCAGATGAAGATGCCACTTATGTTGATACCAGGGAATTTGACATAAGTAATATCTCTCCTCAGGTGGCATTTCCGCATACGGTAGATAATGTTCATCCCATAGAGGAGGCACGTCACATAAAAATAAATGAGGCGTTGATAGGGACCTGCACAAATGGTAGGCTTGAAGATCTAAGGGCAGCTGCTAAAATACTCAATAAAAGGCGGGTGGCACGCAATGTACGCTTGCTTGTGCTCCCAGCCTCGTGGGAAATTTACAAAAGGGCATTAAAGGAGGGAATTCTTCAAATTTTAATTTCAGCGGGTGGCATCATACTCAATCCTGGTTGCGGTCCCTGCCTCGGTGCACATGAGGGGGTACTTGCGCCCGAGGAGACTGCTATTTCAACCGCTAATAGAAATTTTAAGGGACGGATGGGTTCCAGAGATTCTTTTATATATCTTGCTTCTCCATATACTGTTGCTGCAAGTGCAATAGCTGGTGAGATAAGTGACCCCAGGAACTTTCTATAGAGTTAATCACAATATTTCTTTTTCTGGTGTGTAATTATATCACTTACAGGAATATTTCTTTCCTGGATCATTTTTTTTATCTCTAAAATAAAATTTGCCATCCTCCTATTGTCCTCTATTATGTTCAATGAGTCTGGTGAAATCCTTTTCAGAACATCTCTAAATCTTTGTCCTGCAAGTCCCATATTTATGAATTCTATAACATAGTACTGTGGTATCCCATTCGTATCTTTCAATACCCTTTCAATATCTGTTAAAAGAGGAATAACAGGACTCATAAAACAGTATGTATTTATTCCCTCCTGTTTAATTTTTCTTAATGCTTTAACTCTTTGCTCGTGGGATGGTGCACCTGGCTCTAAAACATTTCTAATATTTTCTGGGAATCCATTGATAGTTAATCCAATCTTAATATTTTCAAAATTTTTTATGACGTCTATATCCCTCAAGACAAGATCTGATTTTGTAAGTATCGATAATTTTGTTTCCTTGTTCATATTCTGAAGAATCCTTCTTGTTAATTTTAACTCCTTCTCGATGGGCTGGTATGGATCTGAAACAGTGGACATAGATACATACCCTTTTACATATTTCTTTACAAGTTCAGGTGCGTTAACCTTCACCTCCACCCAGGTTCCCCAATCTCCATAATTTTTCCATTTCATAATGAATTTTGCATAGCAATAGATGCATTGATGCTCACATCCCACATATTGATTAATGGTGTAATCAAGTCCAGGAATTTTTGTCTTCGTATGAATGGTTTTGGCAACCTTTGGTATAATTCTCATAAAATTAACTTACCTGTCTCAAGGAGTATGTCAATGCCTGAACACCTTTTGTTGCTCTATCTATTGTTCTATGATTCAACAAGTGAAATATAACTAAAGAAAACTGTCTTGATGGCTACCCTTTCAGGATTCTAAAACTTCCCTCACCTTTCTCAAAAGCAGAGAGGTGGTAAAAGGTTTCTGGAGGAAGTTTATCCCTGGTTTCAGTATACCTTTCTGTGTAATTATATTATCGGTGTAACCTGATATATATAAAACCTTTACTTCAGGATAATGTTCCTTCACACCTTCTGCAACCTTCATTCCATTCATCTTTGGCATAATTATATCGGATATTATAAGATCGATCTTTCCTTTAAATTCTTCAGCAATCCCCAACGCCTCTTCTCCATCTTTGGCTTCGTAGACCTTGTACCCATAATTCATCAAGATCCTTGAAATAGAACCTCTTACTTCATCGTTATCCTCTGCAATAAGGATGGTTTCAGTACCACCAATATAAAATTTACCCTTGTCTTCACGTTTGATTTTCTCTTTCTTTCCCTTTGCTCGAGGAATATATACCTTGAAGGTTGTCCCCTGGCCCACTTCGCTATAACACCATATGAACCCACCGCTTTGTTTTACAATCCCATAAACAGTGGAAAGCCCAAGCCCAGTTCCCTTACCCTCCTCTTTTGTTGTAAAAAATGGTTCAAATATATGTTCCTTTATATCTTCTGGTATTCCAACACCTGTGTCACTAATTGAAAGCATCACGTAATCTCCGGGCATAGCAACGGGATGACGTTTTTTTACATATTTCTCTGTAAGTTCAATATTTGCCGTCTCTATAATCAACTTACCCCCTTCGGGCATTGCATCCCTCGCATTAACAACAAGGTTCATTATAACCTGCTCCAGGCTGGATGGATCCACATATATATTCCAGAGATTTTCATTAAGGAAAGTAAGAAATTCAATATCATCTCCAATTACTCTTTGCAGCATCTTATCCAATTCTTCTATAACGTTGTTAAGATTTATCGTTAAAGGCTTCATTATCTGTTTTCTTGAAAATGCAAGCAGTTTCTGGGTTAGGGAGGCAGCATTGCTTGTTGCTTTCTGTATCTCTTCAATGTCCGCCCTTGCAGGATTATCCTTCTCCATTGCATCCAGGGAGAGTTCCGCATACCCTGATATCGCAGTCAGTATATTATTGAAATCGTGCGCAATACCTCCTGTGAGCCTTCCAATGGACTCCAACCTCTGTGAAAGAAAAAGTTCCCTCTCAAGTTTTCTCTTTTCTGTTATATCAAGAAGGACACCAACGGATAGTTTCTCCCCTCTTTCTGTTTCTATTACTGATACACTCATTGAGCAATCCCTTACCTCTCTGTCTTTCCTGAGGACCTGTATTTCATACCTTACCGGTATCTTCTTTCCTTTTCTCCTCAACCTGTACCTTTCAGCAACTAACTTTTTGCTCTTACCTGCCAGTAGTCCCCTGAAATCCCTACCAATAATTTCTTCTTCTGAGTAACCAGTTATCTCACAGAGTTTTTTGTTAACATATGTTATTCTGTAATTATCACCAATCATTATAAGACCTTCCTCTGCGTTTTCCACTACAGACCTGAATTTCCTCTCACTCTCCATTAATTTATCCTTCGATTTTTTCCACTTCGTTATATCCCTGACAATAGCAAGAAGGATGATTTTCCCTTTGAAAAGAATCCTGTTTAAGCTCACCTCTGTATAAATATCTTCCCCATTTTTTCTTCTATGCAACCATTCAAATATTTGAGGTATGCCACTCAATGCAAGGCTTATTTTTTCCTTAGCCTTTTTCTTTGAATCTCTTCCATCTGGTTGTATAGATGGAGAAAAATCCGCGGGAGACTTTCCAATAATATCTTCTCTCTTACAACCAAATAACTCAATACCCGCAGGGTTAACATCGATAAATTTTTCTTTATCCATAAAGAATATGGCATCCTTTGCATTTTCAAAAAGAAGTTTATAGAGGCTCTCTACCTCTGTAACTTTATACCGTGATTTCTTAAGATTTTTTACCATTCTATTAAAAGCGCTGTAAATAGTACCAATCTCATCCCTTCTCTCTATCTCTATCTCTTCTGGAAGTTTCTCTATACTCATTTGATTCATTTTTTTACTTAGCTCTGTGATGGGGTTTAAAAAAACCTTGTTTATAGAAGCAATTAAAATAAGCACTATCACTAAAAAAACCACAGCTGTCAAAATAGAAATATAGAGGAGTGCAGCACCGATGTGCACCCTTTTTCTAAGAGGAAGAAAACCAGCAGAGAGAGTTCCAATCCTTACACCATTGAATACAATAGGTTCTTCCTTTATGGTTACATTGTTTGGAATCAAGGGAATACTGGATACCTTCGAAATAATCTTTCCCAATGTATCCTTCACAGTGCAAAAGACAACGTCTTCTTCTTCCAGAAAGCTTTTGATGTTTTCATATACACCTCTAATATCACCGTTATAGAGATGGGGGGCAATATTTAGTGATATTGTTTCCGTTGTTTTTTTGGTTAATTTCTCTAATTGAGTGTATTGGATTTTTTTTGCAATGACCTTTGTCAAAAGAAAATTACTGATAAATATTACGATAAAATAAACGATCATCAGTATAGAAAATTTTGTTTTTATACTACTGCGGTTCACTCTGAAAATTCCTCCTTGTTAAGACTTGATAATTGTTAAAATATACTACCCCTGAATGAAAAGTCAAGAATTGGGTTTAGTTGTGCATTACCGTTACCAATAAAAAAACTTTGACACCCTTCTTTTTTTGTTTATATTGTTGTAATGGAAAAAGAAAAAAACTGGGTTGATTTTCTTACATCAAATTGTATCTACCCATATGTAAGCAAAAAGGGGAAGGTATTCTTCAAAGGTAAGGCATCGAGCACAATTCTTACAGGAATAAAGGAAGAGATTATATCTTCTTTGAACCTCGAAGACAAGAAAGAATGCGAAAATATAAGGGCGATTGTAAAGGAGAAATGCAGAAAGAAGAGGGACAGACCAATAAAGTACTGGATACGGGAAGAAAGACCAAGGGAGATGCTCATAAAGAATGGTCCTGAAAATCTACCCCTATCAAAGTTGATGGCAATTTTATTGAGAACGGGAAAAGAGGGAAAGAGTGCTGAAGAATTAGGACGGATTCTTCTGAATGCATTTGGAACACTCCGTGAAATAGACTCTGCATCCATTGATGAAATCTGCAGTATAGAGGGTATAGGAATAGCAAAGGCAACCCAGATAAAGGCGGCATTTGAGATGGGGAAAAGGCTAAACAGGGAAAAGGCAGCAGAAAGAGAAAAACTGAATTCACCTCAGGATGTGGTAGATTATGTGAGAGAATTCTATGCACCATACCTGAGGGATGCAAAAAAGGAATTCTTTAATATTATTCTCCTTGACATAAGAAATAAGGTTATTGAAAATGTTGAGATGAGCACAGGTAATTTATCGTCAAGTTTTGTTGATCCCGGAGAGATAATAAGAATTGCCACGTCAAGATCTGCTGCAGGAATAATCCTTATTCACAACCATCCATCAGGTGAACCAGACCCCTCCGATGACGATATAAAAATAACAAATATTGTTGTCAGGGCTTGTAAGTTGGTTGGCATAAAGGTATTAGACCATATTATCATAGGAAGAAACTATGAGGATTTTGTAAGTCTTAATAGTATGGGTATAGTTGAAGAGTAAATACTACTTTTTATCCCATTCTTTTTTTAACATACTGTACACTATAAGATCCTCATAGTGATCGTATAAAAACTCTGCCTCTCGTAAAATACTCTCTTTTATAAAACCAAGGCGTTCAGGGATGGCCTGGCTCCTTCTATTTCCAATTGCACATCTTATAATTATTCTATTCAACTTTAGATTTCCAAAGGCATAATTTATAATCTCGCTGCACGCCTTTGTAACAATTCCATTCCCCTGATAATCTGCGTCAAGCCAGTAACCAATCTCTCCTGAATTGTTTGCTTTGTCAATTTTAATTCCAATAACACCCACAAGTTTATCCCGAAAAAAAATACCTGCAGTTATACCAACGCCTTCAATGAACTGGACAAATGAATTTCTAATAAAAGTCCTGCTGTCCTCTTCAGTTTGATTTCTGTCAAGCCAGGGCAGCCATTCCCTCAGATAATCCCTGTTTTTCTCAACAAGAGAAAATAGTTCTTTGCCATGTTTTTCTGCGAGCATTTTGAGCTTGATATCTTCATCAACCTTATATTGAAACATACAGGAATTTAATACATCCAGAAAAAAAATCAATAAATTATTTACATATCATTCAAGGAGATCTATGTTTGGAAATATTGAGTCGCTCAATAACCCTTTTTCAGTTATCTCAAAAACCCAGTTCTGGGCATAATAATTTCTTAAACTATCAATGCTTCCCTTAGTTACAGTGTTTATCCAATCATTGAATCTCAAGAAATAATCCGCGGGATTAACACAGGAAAATGCAAACAAAAGATAGGTAATGGGCAGTTTCTCTTCCTTGAGGGAATTCTTGTAGCTCCTCGTTACCTTCTTTTTTGCAGAAAGGAATTCATCCGTCTTTAGTGAGTCTTTAAGTTGACTTAAAATGTCTTGAGGCGTCCTTCCTGTAATGTAGAAAGGAATCGCCCTTCCAAATTGGGAGAATTGAATATTCAATCCTCTCATTTTCAACACATTTACAAAAAACATAATCCCAATATAATCCATTGGATCTTTTATTGCGAAATAATTATATAATTTATTCTCAGTACCATAAAATGCATGCATCCCCATCACTGGTTCTATTCCAGAAATAAAGAGATGAGCCCTTAATATTGAATCCGGGAAGGAATCAAAAATAGAGATTATACTATCCGTAACCCTGCCAGAAATACAAACCTTTATCCCAGAAATTTTATGTTCTCCGCCACTATACTTCTGAAAGAACACATCCAAAAAATCTGAACTATACCGCTTCTTATCCATCAAAAGAGGCATATCCCTGGTAAATTTTTTGATATATCCTAGGAGTGAATCCAGATTCTTAAACTGGGAGATGATCATTCCCCTCTCAAATTCTTTATAAACTGGATTGGGATATTCATCAATAGGGTAGGTTATGGAGAGTACATAAGAAGGAGCACTATTCAGGCTATCACCTAAAATTTCAATTCCATTGTGAAGTACTATGTTAAAAATGGAAAAGAATAATATTATTCCCATTCAATAGTAGCGGGGGGTTTAGAGCTTATATCAAATACAACCCTGTTCACCCCCTTAACCCTGTTCAAAATTTTGTTGCTAACCAGTGTGAGAAAACCAGGTTTAAAGGGATAAAAATCGGCAGTCATCCCATCGCTACTGCAAACTGCCCTGAGTGCTACCACATATTCATAGGTCCTGTAATCACCCATCACTCCAACTGTTTTAGTAGGTAAAAGTACCGCAAATGCCTGCCATATTTTATCGTATAATTTATGTCTCTTCAATTCATTTATATAAATTTCATCCACCATTTTCAGTATCTTCAACTTTCTTTGTGTAACATTTCCTATAATTCTTATTGCAAGCCCTGGGCCAGGAAAAGGATGGCGCATATACAAGCTCTTTGGTAGTTTTAACGCCTTTGCTATCATTCTCACTTCGTCCTTGAATAATTCTTTCAAAGGCTCTACTATCTGCAGATTCATTAACTTGGGCAATCCACCAACATTATGGTGGCTCTTTATGGTTTTTGAAGGGCCAGGAACCCCTGCACTTTCGATCCTATCCGGGTATAAAGTTCCCTGAATCAAATATTTTGCCCCCACCTTTTTTGCCTCTCTCTCGAATACCTCTATGAATTTATGACCAATAATCTTTCTCTTCTTTTCAGGATCCTTTACCCCCTTCAACGCATCAATAAATATTTGAGAGGCATCGACAACTTTTATTTCCACCCCAATCTTATCAAGGCTCTTTTCCACAAATTCAGCTTCCCTATGTCTTAAAAGACCTGTATCAACAAGCACTGGAAAAACCCTTTCTCCAAGTATTTTCTTTGAGAGCACAGCACATACAGTAGAATCAACTCCACCGGAAAGGGCAAGAATAGCTCTGCCATCTTTTGCCTTTTTTAACTCCTTCTCTGCCCCCATTAATATACCCTCAATACCCCATTCCCCCCTTGCTTTACAAACCCTATAGAGAAAATTTTTCAATATCTGTGTTCCAAAGGTAGTATGAACAACCTCTGGATGGAACTGTAATCCATAAATATTCTCCCTTTTTATTGCTGCATATGGGCTATTTTCAGTAAATCCAATAGGGGTAAATCCCTGAGGGAGCACTTCTAATCTATCGCCATGACTCATCCAAACAGAAGAATGTCTTGGTATCCCGTAAAATATTTCGTCTTTCTTTTTAACAAAATAGGCCATACCATACTCTCTTTTTTGTGATTGAACGACCTTACCTCCAAGAAGATGCCCTATTGCCTGGAGACCATAGCATATCCCCAGTATAGGCAAGCCAAGATCAAATATTTCCTTATCGGGCAAGGGGGCTTTGGGGTCGTACACACTGAATGGGCCACCCGAAAGAATAAGACCTTTTGCAGTCTTTATCCTTTTAGCAGGGGTATCAAATGGAAGAATAAGAGATTTCACGCCCAACTCTCTGATTCTTCTCGCAATTAATTTTGTGTATTGAGAACCAAAGTCAAGTATAGCTATGTATTCAGGCATTTAGCAATCTTTTAAGTGAGTTCGTTGCAGCGACCCTGACACCTTTCTCAGGGTCATTTTCCAGACTTTGAAGAAATTCCCTCACGCCTTCACCCCCTATGCGTGCAAAGGCATATACTGCAGCCATTCTTGTATCTTCAGAGAATCTAAACTTCCTGAAGCTCCTTTCGAGGACAACCCTCTTTAATTTTTCCTTTGCCTCATCCACACCATATATACCTGCTAATGTGATTACTTTCTTCAACAGTGGGATATTTATGTAGATATCTTCATTTTCGAGCAATTCCAGGAGAATATCCACCTGTCCCTTCTTCACAAGAAATTCAAGCACCTTCAGTTGATCTGGACCTGTAATGCTGTAGAAATGTTCTCTCAAAACTTTGATGATTTCTTCGTTGGTCTCTAATTCCATAAGTGCATTCAGAGCCTGTCTATGCACAACGGGATTTGGATCCTTTATAAATTCAGCAATTTTTTCATATTCTCCCGCATTTTGCAGAAGCTTTATCCCCCAGCTGCGTATAACCATATCCTTACTTTCAAGTATGGGGTGGATGTAAGGAAGTGCATCCCTTCCAAATGAAAGAAGTATATCAAATAATTTGCTTGAAAAGGCGGGGTCAGCAGAGTCAAGGAATATATTTACAACGGCCGGAATAGTTTTTTCTTTATTGGTCCCTTTCAATACATCCTTTACTATCTTTTCCATATTTGGATTCCAGATTAATGAAAAAAGTGTGTAAAAACCTTCTTCAGTTTCAGGACTTCCCAATGCAATAGTCAATTTTTCTTTTTTGTATGATTCACTCAATTCTAAAGAAAACATCTGATTGAGTTCTCCATTGAGCCCTAAAAGATTGTTTTCGCTGAGTTGTTTCGAAATTCTCTCCAGTAATTCTACATAAGAAAAGTATACATCAATTTCACTCTCTTCCTTTATCCTGTGCTTTATCTCACTGAGAATATATCTTATAACATTTTCGTTACCCTTTTTTACCATACCCTCCAAAAATTCACCTATCTTCTTTATTGCATCCATCCTGATTTCTTTTCTATCACTGTTTAGGGAAGTAATTATGGGTTGAACAAGTTCAAGAACACCCTTCTCTTTTACTTCAATTTTAACCTCAGTCTCGGAAGGACCACTTCCGAGATCTTTAGCAAAACCCTTCATCACCACTTCCAGTTCCCCAATAGATTGCTCCTTTTCCTTTATTATTTCAGCTTCCACAAATACATTCTTAATTTTACTGTTTTCTAAGTTTTTAATTCTTTTTTCTATTATCTCATTGATATTTTTAGAAACTACTTCGATATTGCCCTTCTTGTTTCTGATATATTCCTCTGTTTTCTTTATAAAATTAACAAGATACCTGGAAATTCTCTCCCCTTCTTCCTCAGGTAATTGTATAATTTGATTCATAGTTTCGTCTATCTTTTTAAAGAGGTCATTTATAGAATGTATGTCCATTGATATTTTCCTTATAAATTCTTCCTGGGTTACAGCAGAAAGATCTCCAGTGGATACATTGGCATTCCTAAAATTAGCGGTGTTCACTGTTATTTTTTTAACATTTTTTGATTCAAGATATGTTTTAATATCTCCAAATTCTTCTATTTTTTTTCTTTCTAAAACGAGTGTATTAAATACTGTGTGTAAGTCTTCCAGAGAAAAATCAGGATATATACTAATACTATTGATGCCTCTATTTAATAATTGACGCAAAAAAGACTGTACCTCTGGGTAGGACTCAGGTTCAATCTTTTCATCACCTATCAACAGATAATCCTTGAATAAAAAGATATGAAGAGGTTCTCCCTTCATATCTTTTTTTAATTGAGTTTCTGTATCCTCCAGTATCTTTACTATTTGTGGGTGATTTTCAGGATATGACTTAAATACGTTTAATGTTAATGCTAACTGCTTAGCGAGATTATAAAATTGTTCTTTTTCCATATTATTCCCTCAATTTTTTAATTGCATTTATTCTATTTTCACTCTTAAATATATATGCCCCGGAGACAATAATATCTACCCCCGCTTCAATTACCTGCTCTTTCGTTTTGTCATTTATCCCACCATCAACCTCTATCTCCACTTCCTTAGACCTTTTTAAATCCCTTACCTTATCCAAAACAGAGGGTATAAATTCCTGCCCATAAAACCCGGGGTGGACACTCATAATAAGGATATAATCAATGGAATCAAGAAAAGGGAGGGCTGACTTAATGGGAGTTTCAGGGTTTACAGCAATACCCACCTTTACATTCTTTTTTTTAAGTTTATCTATTAATATCTCAGGGCTGCTAACCGTTTCGATATGGAAAGAAATCATGTTAGAACCAGCCTCAATAAACCGCTCAGCATATTTTTCTGGATCTGTAATCATAAGATGGGCATCAAGTGGAAGATCTGTTAATTTTCTGATTCCCTTCACAACGACTGGCCCAAATGTAATGTTGGGTACAAAATGACCATCCATTACATCAAGGTGAATAATGTCTGCACCAGCATTCTCAACATCTTTAATCTCTTCCCTTAGTTTAGAAAAATCAGCGGCTAAAATAGAAGGTGCGATCTTCATATCTTGCCATTCTTGAGAATTCTCTTAAGCCGAAGAATCTGTTTCTGCTCAAGAGGCATACTCGAGATTTTTTTGAGGGTTTTTTTAATATTGTATTTTTTCCTTTTTAACATTACCTCCCCATCCTCAATAATTGCATAGGCTGCATAAGGGATGCCATCTCTGGGTTGCCCCACACTCCCGGGGTTCAGGATATACTTCTTCTTAAAGGATTTTAGGTATTGAATATGTGAATGCCCCACAAGAATGAAATCTACATCCTCAATACTCGCAGAACCAAAATACAGATCCTTTGTTTTAAATTGTTCCTCATATTCTTTTTCGTCATCGCAGGGATAAATATACCCATAGAGTGGATCCCTCGGGGTTGCATGGAATGCCGCAAATTTTATTCCACCATAAGTAAACTGCAGCGCGGGATAAAGTGTTTTTAGATAGGCTATATCCCCTTTCTTAAGCTGTTTCCTGGTCAACTTTCGTGTAGCAACAGATAGATCATGAATTTTTTCACTACATCTACAATCAACACCATAGGCATTTGCATTGTCATGATTCCCAAGTATAAAAATATGTGCCGTGTTTTTTAAAATCTCAAGTGAAGGCTCTGGATCTGGTCCATAGTCACAAACATCTCCAAGAAAAACAAAATAATCAAACTGCTCTTCAAAAAGAGCCTCTAATGCCTCAAGGTTTCCATGAACATCAGATGCAATGAGGATTCTCATATGTATAATGTATACATTATTTATAAAAAAAATCAAGTAAATCTTTTTGCCTCCGGGTTTTACTTTTCCTTTGTTACTGGCAAAAACCCATCGTATAATCAAGTCTATCTATAGGACAAATTCATTCTTTAAAAATAAGATTCTCGCCGACAAGGTTAATGATTCAGAATTCTTCTGAGGTAATTTCCAGTGTACGATTTTTTAACCCTTGCGATATCCTCGGGTGGTCCTTCTGCAACTATCTCGCCACCTTCATCTCCACCATCTGGCCCCAGGTCAATGATCCAGTCTGCTGATTTTACGACCTCCAGGTTGTGTTCAATTATAACTACTGTATTTCCTCTATCCACAAGTTTCTGAAGGACATTTAGAAGAAGTCTTACATCTTCGAAGTGCAGACCTGTTGTTGGTTCATCCAGTATGTAGAGTGTATTCCCAGTTGCAACCTTCGATAATTCCTTTGATAATTTTATCCTCTGTGCTTCTCCCCCTGACAGGGTTGGAGCAGGTTGGCCCAATTTTATGTATCCAAGTCCAACATCGGAGAGTATTTTCAGCTTTCTCTTAATTAGTGGGATTTTATCAAAAAATTGAAGTGCCTCATTTACTGTCATCTCAAGGACATCTGAAATATTTTTTCCTTTATATTTTACCTCAAGTGTTTCCCTGTTGAATCTCTTCCCCTTGCATACATCACAGGTAATATATACATCAGGCAGGAAATGCATCTCAACTTTTATAACCCCCTGGCCTTCGCATTTTTCACACCTACCCCCTCTTACATTGAAGGAAAACCTTCCAGGCTTGTAACCCCTTATCCTTGCCTCAGGAAGTGAAGAGTAAAATTCCCTTATTGGTGTATATACACCTGTGTATGTTCCTGGATTTGACCTCGGTGTTCTGCCAATAGGGCTCTGGTCGATATTTATTACTTTATCAATATATTCCGTACCCTCGATCCCTTTATGTTTCAGGGGGACTAATCTTGATCCATAATACATTCTTGCCAGAGCCCTATAAAGGATATCCAACAAAAGAGTGGATTTGCCAGAACCAGAGACCCCTGTGATGCAGACGAAAAGACCAAGCGGAATTTTTACATCTATATTTTTAAGGTTATTCCCTTCGGCACCCCTGATGGTAAGAAATCTTCCTTTTGGCTTCCTTCTCTTTTCAGGGATTTTTATCTTTTTTCTTCCCGAAAGATAGGCACCAGTAATAGACCCCTCGTAATTTACTATTTTTTCAGGGGGACCGGTAACAACTACGTATCCTCCATCATTTCCTGCGCCCGGACCAAGGTCAATGACATAGTCCGCGCTCCTTATGGTCTCCTCGTCGTGTTCAACTACCAGGATTGTATTACCAATATCTCTCAATCCCTTTAATGTCTTAACGAGTCTCTTTATATCTCTGGGGTGAAGTCCTATGGATGGTTCATCAAGAACATATAGTATTCCCATAAGGCCAGATCCAATTTGTGTTGCGAGATGGACCCTCTGAGCCTCTCCTCCAGCAAGTGACTCAGTTGGCCTATCGAGGGTCAAGTATCGCAGACCTACATCAAGCAGAAAACGAAGCCTCTTTTTTATCTCTTTTACCAATTCCTTCGCAATGAGCCATTCGGTTTTGTTGAATTTTATATTCTCAAAGAATTCTATTGCTTTTTCTATATTCATAGCAACTACATCTGCTATGTTTCTCCCATTTATCAAGACGGATAGTGCTTCCTTTCTAAGTCTTTTACCCTTGCAGGCAGGGCAGGGTTGAATAGACATATACTTTTCTATTTCATATTTCATCCAATCGGATTCTGTTTCGTGATACCTCCTGAGCAAAGTAGTGGCAATCCCTTCATACCCCTCATCGCCATAGAGAAGAGCCTGTTTTCCATCCTCGGGTATTTTCTCCCAGGGAGTTTGAAGGGTAAAACCATGTCTCCTGGCAAGGTGTTTAACAATAAAGTAGAGATGACCCCTTGGGTCACTGACAGGCTCCAGTGCACCTTCAGATATAGATAAAGAAGGGTCGGTTATAAGAAGTTCTGGATCTATCTCCATTTTTATACCGAGCCCCCCACATAAAGGGCAAGCACCGTAGGGGGAATTAAAGGAAAAAAATCTTGGCGTAATTTCAGGATAACTTATACCGCATTTGGTGCAGGCAAGTCTTTCACTATAAATCTTTTCGTTTCCTTCCGTATCCATTATCTTTATCATTCCATCTGCCTTCTCAAGGGAGACTTCTATGGATTGGCTGAGTCTTGAACGGATTTCGTCCCTGACTTTTAACCTATCCACAACTATTTCAATAGAGTGTTTTTTGTTCTTTTCTAATTCTGGAGATTCTTCCTCCAATTCTATCATTCTTCCATCAATAATAGCCCTGACAAAACCTGCCTTTATCAATTTTTCGAATAGATCCTTGTAAGTCCCTTTCTTACCGCGGACAATGGGAGAAAGCACCATTATTCTTTTGTCCTTCCATCTTTTTAATATATTGTCGACAATCTCGTCTACTGTCTGAGAGGTAATTGGTTTGCCACATTTATAACAGAATGGTTTTCCAACCCTTGCAAAGAGTACCCTTAAATAGTCATATATCTCGGTTACAGTTGCTACAGTTGAACGTGGGTTTTTTGCAATCTTCCTCTGTTCAATAGAAATGGCTGGGCTCAGTCCTTCTATATACTCTACATCAGGTTTATCCATTATACCAAGAAATTGACGTGCATATGCAGATAAAGATTCTACATACCTTCTCTGTCCTTCTGCATATATTGCATCAAATGCAAGGGATGATTTCCCAGACCCTGAAAGCCCTGTGATAACTACAAATTTATTCCTTGGTATGGAAACATCGATATTCTTAAGATTGTGAACTCTTGCTCCTTTAACCCTTATTTCTTTCAGCATACTCTCTGATCAACCTGTTTACTATTTTTGGATCTGCATTCCCCCTTGTTTTTTTCATAACCTGTCCAACAAAATATCCAAGTAACCTTTCATCACCCTTAAGGAATCGGTCCCTTTCGTTGGGATGTTCTTCCATTATTTCTTTGATGAAATTGGCTATTTTGCTCTCATCATCTACAACTGCTATTTTCCCCCTTTTTACAAGTTCTTCAGGGTTTTTCCTGGTGGAATACATTTCTTCAAGCACATCCTTTGCAGCTCGTCTTGTAATTTTTCCATCCCTTACCATTCTTAAGAGGTGTATGAAATCTTCTACAGGTATTTTTTCATAGTCCTCATATGATAGTAGTTCAGAAACAAGCCATTTTGAAAGCATTTCGCCATCTGAAAAAATTTTTATAGCGGATTCAAAATATCGGGATAGCTTCAGGTCAAAACCGATTATCTCTGCCTCATACTCCCTTACACCAAATTCCTCTACATACTTCTTCTTTTTTTCAAAAGGAAGTTCTGGTTGAGTATTTTTTATCTTTTCAATATATTTTTTATCCAGAGAAAGGGGGGGGAGGTCAGGTTCAGGGAAGTATCTATAATCAGCAGCAGTTTCCTTTTTTCTCATAATCCCTGTTTTTTTCTTAGACTCATCGTATAAAAGAGTGACCTGCTCCACTTTCTCTCCGTTTTTTAACAATTCACTCTGCCGCATTATTTCATAATTGATCCCTCTTTGAACGGCCTTAAATGAGTTCAGGTTTTTTATCTCTGTTCTTGTTCCCATTCTTTTTATTGTACCTACGGAGATGTTTGGTTCACATCTCATCATTCCCTTTTCCATATCTGCATCAGATGCCCCTGTAAATCTGAGAATTGCCTGCAGTATCCTTAAATATTTTACTGCTTCCTCTCCAGATTCTATGTCAGGTTCTGTAACGATCTCAAGTAAAGGGATTCCAGCCCTGTTGAAGTCTACGAGACTGCTGTCACCTGTATGAATCAATTTAGCAGATTCCTCTTCAATATGCACCCTCCTTATCCTGATTCTTTTCTCTCCTATGTCAACAAAGCCATTTTTCCCAATAGGGAAGGTATATTGTGTTATCTGGTATCCCTTTGGAAGATCGGGATAAAAATAATTTTTTCTTGCAAAGGATGACACATAGGAAATATCACAATTAAGGGCAAGGGAAACTCTAACCCCTAATTCTACTGCTTTTTCATTTAGTACAGGGAGCACGCCCGGCATTCCAAGGCAGATAGGACAGACATTTGTGTTTGGTTCTTCACCAAATTCGGCTTTGCACTTGCAGAATAATTTACTCTCTGTTTTCAGTTGTGTGTGCACTTCAAGACCAATGTATGGCTTCAGTTCCATTTCATCGCCTTCTCTATAATATATGTTAATGAGAAAAGCCCCTTTTCATCAAACTGTTTTCCTATAATCTGAACACCGACAGGAAGGTTTTCTTTGGTCGCCCCTCCAGGATAACTAATGGCAGGCAGTCCAGCAATATTCACGCCAGCAGTGAACCTGTCGGATAGATGCATTTTTATGGGGTCTTTCAATCTTTCCCCAAATTTGAATGCAGGATTTGGTGTAGTAGGGCCAACTATAAAATCCACTTTTTTAAATGCCTCAGAGAAATCCCTTCTTATGAGTGTTCTTACCTTTGCTGCTCTTTCATAATACTCTCCAAATGCCTCACTGGAAAGTACATATGTCCCTATTAGTATCCTCCTCTTTACTTCCTGGAGAAAACCTTCGTCCCTTGTCTTTCTAATCATATCCATTGGGTATTCATCCTCCACACTCAGACCATATCTTACTCCATCATATCTTGCAAGATTCGATGACGCCTCTGCCATTGCTATTACTTGATATGTTGGAATAATGTATTCTGTATGTGGAAGGGATATATCTTTGATCTTGAAGCCTATTTTTTTTAACATTTCTATATTATCCGAGAAGATTTTCTCAACCTCCGGGTCGAGATCCTTCAAATATTCTTCTGGTATCCCTATAGTAATGTTACTGTCTGCATTTTTTAAATCTGATATATCAGGTAGGGGTCTATCAACACTTGTTGAATCCATTTCATCAACCCCTCCAATTATCTTAAAAGCAAGAGTAATATCCTCTATAGAATTTCCCATTATTCCTATCTGGTCAAGTGAGGATGCAAATGCAACGAGTCCATAGCGTGAGATCATTCCATATGTAGGTTTAAATCCAATAATTCCACAATATGCAGCCGGCTGTCTTACAGACCCCCCTGTATCACTTCCCAGTGCAAGTGGAACATCCCCTACAGCTACTGTAACAGCAGAGCCCCCGCTGGATCCCCCTGGGACACGTTTCCTATTGTAGGGATTTACAGATGGTCCAAAGTATGAGGTCTCTGTGGACGAGCCCATCGCAAATTCGTCCATATTTGTTTTTCCTACAATAATTGCTCCTTCTCTCTTTAGTCTTTTTACAACTGTAGCATCATAAGGAGGGATAAAGTTTTTAAGTATATGGGAAGCGCAGGTCGTTCTCAGTCTCTTTGTTACGATGTTGTCTTTTATGGCAATAGGGATTCCCCACAATCTGCCTTTTTTTCTATTTTCAATTTCTTTTGCCCTTTTTAAAGCACCATCCTTATTGATTGTGATATATGCATTCAGGCTTTTGTCTATGTTAGCTATTATCCTCTCAATAAGTTCAGATGGGGTAAACTCCTTTTTTTCATAACCACGTCTTATTTCTTCAAGGTTCATATGACACGACCTTTTTTACAATAAAAAAATTATTCCTTCTTCTGGGTGCATTCATAAAAGTATCATTAATGTCTATCCCTCTGGAAGGTATGTCTTTTCTTAAAGGCAGGTAAGTCTGATTTGGATGAAATGTGGGTTCAACATTATTCACATCCAAGTTTTTTAATTTATTAATATGTGCAAGTATTTTTTCTATGTCTTTTTCAAGTATCTTTTTTTCATCCTCTGTGAGACTTAACATTGCCAATTTTGCCAGTTTCTCAACCATTATACCTCCTTACCCTTAAAGAAAGATTTTTTTATCCTTTTTATAGTTCCACGAAATGAAATTACGAGTTTGTCTCCATCTTCAATCTTGATTATCTTGCCCCTTCCAAAAAATGGATGGTCCACATACTCATTTTTCCTGTTATAGTTCTCTTCCTTGAACATCAGGTTGGGAGGCTTTTCTCCCTCATACTTTATAGTGTCGGAGGGCAATTCCCTGAGAAATTGGGACGGCACCATTCTATTCATACCCCATGAACCAAAATTTCGCGACTTGAAATAAGAAAGATAGATCTTCTCCTTTGCTCTTGTGAGTCCAACATAGAAAAGTCTTCTTTCCTCTTCTATATTTCCTTCAGATAGAGACCTGATATGAGGGAATACTCCGTCTACCATTCCAGTGATGAAAACAACGGGAAATTCTAATCCCTTTGTATTGTGAATGGTCATAAGGTTAACCTCATTACCTCTCTCATATGTATCCCTATCCGTCAGTAAGGCAACTTCGTTAAGGAAATCCTCCTTTTCTGCATAGGGATTTCTTTTTAGAAAGTAGGTAATGGATTCGAGTAGCTCTCGTATATTTTCTATCCTTGATTGTGATTCTGGTGTGCCTTCCTCTTCAAGTTTTTCAAGATAGCCTGATTTTATTGCTATTTCGTTCACCAGGGCATCAAGCGATTCAATTGTTTCGAGATATTCGATCAATTTAACAAATTCTTTTACCCTTCTGTTTTCTTCTCCCTCCGTTTTAATTGCCTCCCACAAAGTATATCCATCATTTATAGAAAGGCTCAGTATTTTTTTTAAGGTAACCTTGCCAATGCCCCTTGGTGGAGTATTTATAATTCTTTCCAGTGTTGTTAGGTCATTCCTGTTAACAATAAATTTTATATATCCGATTAGATCCTTTATTTCTTTTCTCTCATAGAATCTGATACCCTTTACTATTCTATATGGGATTCCTCTCCTTCTTAGAGATTCCTCAATTGGTCTTGATTGGGCGTTTGTTCTATAACAGATGAGGATATCACCCATTGTCCTCTTTTTTAGCTCCTTTTTGATATAACGCATTAATTTCTCTGCCTCTTCCTCCTCACTATAACCATCGAAAAGGGTTATTTTTTCGCCACCCGTAATTTTTGTCCATAGATCCTTACCCCTTCTTGAATTATTGAAGGAGACAACCTCTGAAGCCGCTCTGAGTATAATGGGCGTAGAGCGATAATTTCTTTGAAGTCTGTATACAGTTGTTTTAGGGAAGTCCTTATCAAAGTTTAATATATTATTCAGATCTGCACCTCTAAATCCATAGATGGATTGATCATCATCTCCTACAACAAATAGGTTTCTATTTTTATTGGTAAGGAGTTTTAGTATTTTATATTGGGCGTGATTGGTATCTTGATACTCATCAACAAGAATATGGAGGAATCTTTTCTGCAGGTCCTGTTTTACATCTTTATTGTTCTCTAAAAGTTCAACCATATGAACCAGAAGATCATCAAAGTCCATTGCATTATATCCGAACAGCTTTTCCTGATATAGCAGGTATACCCTTGAAAGCATATTACTTTTTTCATCATATACAGGAATGGATTCAGGGTAGATAAGATTGTTTTTATAAAAAGATATTTTTTTTAGTGCTTCCTTGGGTGTGAAGGTCTTTTCAGGTATTTCAAGTTCCTTCATAGTGGACTTTACTACAGAAAGTTGCTCTGGAACGTCATAAATACTAAAGTTTTTATTAAATCCGGTTTTATCGGAGAATTCTCTCAATATCCTTGCACATATAGAATGGAAGGTTCCTATCCAGAGACCTTTAACAGGAAGGTTGAGAAGTGATTCGACCCTTTCTTTCATTTCATCCGCAGCCTTATTTGTAAATGTTACTGAGAGTATATTCCACATAGGAACTTTTTTTACCTTGTGAAGGTATGCAATTCTGAAGGTTACTACCCTTGTTTTTCCACTTCCAGCTCCTGCCAGAACAAGAGCAGGGCCATCACCATGGGTTACTGCCTTGAGTTGTTCCTCATTCAGGAGCGATAAAAAGTTATCCATTTGAAGAAAAAGGGCGGGTTATACCCGCCCTAATATTATTGCGAGAGTACAGTAAATTCAACTCGTCTATTCTGGGCTCTTCCTTCTCTTGTAGTATTTGGGGCTATTGGCCTTGTTTCACCGTATCCTCTCGCGATGAGCCTTTCTGCTGGTATGCCATGCTGTATAAGATAGCCCCTTACTGAGTTTGCCCTTGCCTCACTAAGTCTGAGATTATAGGAGCTTGAACCGACACTGTCAGTATGCCCACCAATCTCTATTTTTACATTTGGATTTGCCTTTAACAGTTCAACTATCTGATCAAGTATAGGATAGGAATCGGGGGTTAAGATTGCTTTACCTGAACGGAAATGGATATTATGGAGTACGATCTTTTTCTTCTCAACGAGTTTCTCATAGAGAGAGAAATTCTTTATTGTGGTTTCCTTGTCTTTTACTATAACGACCTCGGTAATGGGAACATAACCATCTGCTTCTATTTTTATGTTATATGTCCCAGGGGCTAAATCTGCCTTAAAGATTCCTGTTTCAAGGTCAGATGTGATAGGGGTAATTTTTGTACCGAGAAAAGTAATTTTTGCTCCGATGGGTTTTTTGCTCCTTGCATCGGTGACAGTTCCTGTAAATATACCTTTCGGTTTATATATCCTCCTTAAAGCCTGTTCTATTGTGATCTCCTGGCCTGGTTGAACAGTAAGGGTTATCTTTTTTGTTACATAACCATCTTTGATCAGTTTCAATGTATATACCCCAGGTTTAAGTTGCACAGTTGCTTTTCCTTCTGTATCGGTCTGTATAGGGGCAATTGATGTATCTGTAAATACAACATTCGCCTGGATGGGGAGATCAGTTTTAAGATCCGTGACTGTTATAGCAATAACACCCTTCTTTATGCGTTTTGGTTTAAGCCTCTTAACTAAGGCACTCGTAGTTGTGAAACCGAAATTAAATCTCCATTTTCCAGAAGAGCTATAATAGTTTTCCGGGCTGCCTGACACAACATTCCAGTCTGGGACAAAGTCGGTATTTTTGAACATATAGTCTCCACCAAAATCGAATGTTACACCGACTGGCGTAATAAACCTTATTCCAAATAAAGTAAATAGGCTATCGGGTGCATTTGTATTTGAAGGAAAATAACAACCCCTTAAACCAAGGGTAAAACTTGTATATGGACCTGCCTGAAGTTCAAATCCACCCCCGTAGGTAAGATAGTTGCCATCCATTGCAAGTGCTGAGTTGAAAAAGTTTCCAAGTGTATCACTCGGAAAGGTTATTTGGACTTTTCCAGGCTTGTTGTATCCAACGTTCAGGTGAAATGAAAGTGGAAAAATGACAATGTCTGTCATAAAATCTGTCCAGAAATCAGGACTATGTGTTACATAAGGCATAAAATTATGTGCAGAATCAGAGAGCATAGCATCGTTCTGAGGACGACTGAATGTTAAATTACCACCTCCATTAAGCCCCACCAGCCAGACGAGTGGTAATTTTGTAGTATCGTTTATAATAGGTATCATAAATTTCAGCCCGCCGTAAGCATATCTGTTCCCCAGGACCCAGGAATCAGCCCTGTAACCTGCTGCGGTATTGTCCATTTGTTCATCATATTTTCCATAGAAAGAGCCTCCGAGGTACATCTCTATATAATCTATAATTCCGTAAGAAATGCCTATGTTACTTGTAGCATAATGATGGTATACACCGTAAGAGATCCCATTATAATACCTATCGGGGTATCTTTCTCTTGTATATTGCATATTAAGGAAAAAAGACATATTTGCCATTGGAAGATTTTTTGCAGATAATAATTCAAAAGATCCAGAGGGACCAGCAATGGATGGGTATGCAAACAGCGATAATAGTATTATCATAAAAACCTCCTATTCTGAAGAGTTTAAAAAGTGAGCCGTGCAGGAATCGAACCTGCGACTCCCGGCTTAAAAGGCCGGTGCTCTACCTGCTGAGCTAACGGCCCACCCATATACAATAATAACCTTAAATTTTTCTGTGTCAAGAATAGAGACGAATTTAAATGTCAAAATTCCGAGGTTTATGTGATAATCCAGTAATAATTGCAATAATTGAGAAGATGATCATTCCAAGACTTACAACCTGTGAAAGAGTAAGCAATTTAAAAATGAGTGCATTGCCTTCATAATATCTGAAAAAATCAATAACGAAACGATGTAGACCGTAAAGTCCTAAAAACAAATAGAAAATAAATCCTTCGAAGGGTTTTTTATCCCTGAGGTACCACAGAATGCCGAATATCACAAGAAGATCTATTGTAGAAATATTTTGTGTAGGTATAACCTTTAATGACGATAAAGAATTATTATGAATAAGGCCCCTTTGGAGTTGAGAGACATAAGCGGGGGGGAACCATCTTCTCGGGAATCTTATTCCTATCCAGGAATTCGTTATTTTTCCAAAACAGCAGCCATTTAGAAAACATCCTATTCTACCTATACCAACAGCAATTGCTAAACCCGGAGCAAAGGCATCAGCGGTCCTGGAAAATGAGAGATGGGAAATTCTGAGATAGATGAAAGCCCCTATAACTCCACCTATAAATCCTCCGTAGAAAACAAGTCCACCTTCCCAAACCTTCAGTATCTCAGATAAATTACTACTGTAGTAGGACCAATGTTCAAGGACATACCATATTCTTGCACCAACTACAATTCCTACAAGTATCCAGATGGTAAGATTTTCTACTTTTGAGGGGCCTATTTTGAGCCTTTTTGCCTCTTTTACAACAAAAAATAATGCGACAAAATAAGCAACAATCATCATTGTTCCATAGGAAGGAATAGAAAAACTATGCGTATGAATCAAGTATCTCCACATTTTATATCTTTCTTACAACAAAGGTTTTGGTAGGGCATTTTTCTACTGCGGGCATTAGGTCATCTGGATTTTCCACCTTATCATAATGTAAAATCGGGATATAGCCATTCATTGTTATCTGGCCCTCTGGAACAACCCTTGAACAGAGAGTGCACCCAATGCAGCCTTTTGAACATACTGCAGAAACATCAGTTCCCCTTTCCGGGGAAACACAGGCAAGATAAACCTTCTGATTTTTGGGTATTAGTTCCATAATGCCCCTTGGACAGGCTCTTACACATTCTCCACAACCCGTGCAATTTTCTTCGATTACAACAGGAAGACCATTCTCCCCCATATACATTGCATTAAATGGGCAGGATTCAACACAGTCACCCAGACCAAGGCAGCCATACACACATCCCTTATTTCCTCCTATCAAATCCATTGCCTTACAGGTACTTATACCATTATATTCAGCGAATCTCTTTGCAGTTTCAAAATCTCCAAGACATCTTACAACTGCTACCTTTGGTTCTACCATTGTAGCCTCAACACCCATTATTTTTGCAATTTTGTCAGCTGTTTCCTGTCCGCCTACAACGCATCCATTTACAGGATATTTGCCGGCTACAACCCCCTCGGCAAATTGGTCACATCCAGGGGCTCCACACCCTCCACAATTTGCCCCGGGTAAGACATTTCTGATTTCGGTGACCCTTGGATCCACCTCTACATGGAATTTTTTCCCTGCGTATGTGAGGAATAAACCAAAAACTAACCCCAACCCTCCAAGAGTCATTATAGATAACCAGACCATTTATCCTCCCAATTTTTTATTTCTTGAATTAGTATATAGAATTGCTGAAAATGTCAAGAAAAAAATAGATTTTTGTTTTTTAAAATCTCGGTATTCTATAAAGAAAAGCCCCACGGTCTTTAAACTTCCGCATTCACACTTCTCACTTCCGCATTTTCTATATCCTATTCTCTATATCCTGTATCCTGCAGTTCTCTTCTTCTGCCCCGTCTTGCGTATGTGAAAATAAATGATCAAATAGGCACTATCTGTGTAAAATCACAGGGGATAGTGCCCATCTGTCAGGTTGATAATAATTGAATATTTAGTTACTTTGCTTCTTTTTCCTCTGTCTTCTTCCCTGGTTTAACTTTGACTCTTTTTCCTTTTGGAATGAGAACACCTATAATAATTCCTATAATGAAAGAGATTAGTATAACCACTATTGTCCTGGGTGTGCCTTTCCACCAGAGGAATTTCAATGTAGAGAATACAAGGGCATTCTGGATGATGAAGATTAGAAAAAGAATTCCAAGTATTACAATTGTCCATATCTTTGCCTTTACTTTCATAATCGCCTCCTATTTTATTATTATTTTCTTTCTGCCATTTTCAAAGTAGATTCTCTCATTTTCCTTTATTCTTCTACCAAGAAAATCGAATTTCCCCTCTGGATACCTTCTGGGATGCACATTATTATCATCATTATCCTTTATGCCACCTTCAGGATAGTAAAGTACCCTCAATTCATTCTCGGGATTTCCCTTAAAATAACTCACATATACATCTCCATCACCGATTACAATGGAGGTGAACTTTACTCCTGCAACTGAATCAATAGATTCATAAATATCCCAATCTGTTCCATTATATCTTGCAAGATCAAGGTAAGGTGTAGCAGCGCTGAGAAGGTGGACAAATGAAACGATGGGCAATCCCATTCTATCACAGGTGGATGATATGGAATTCCCAGACCTGCCAAGGCCGGAGACTTGCTCAAAATTCCAGTTTCCGCCACTCCTGTAGGCATGCTTCAACCTTCCATACTCAGAGTTATAAAAAAAATGGACAGTCCCATCATTGGCGACAGAGATGGAGGAATATTGACCCCCATCATCCACCCTTTCCAGATGCCAGGTCCCATCAAAAAATCCGTACTTCAGGTCATCATTTGTGTTATCGTAATAACTGATGTGAATATTTCCGCCTCCATCCACTGCAGCAGATGTATACATTCCTACATCACCCGTTGCATCAACGGTACTTGTACTCCAGGATCCATTCTTTTTTGCCATCTTCAGGTTACCGTTTGTTCTATTATAATAGAAAACATAAACGGTATCGCTCCAAACCACCAGGGATGTGTACATTCCTACATCACCGATGTTATCCACGGTTTCAGTTGTAAAGTTGGTTCCAAAGCCTTTTGCTACCTTCAGGGCAGTATTTGTTGCATCGTAGTATGAAATGTACACATCACCATCACCTGCAGGGGCAATGGATGTATAGAGACCCACATTTCCATCGCTATCAACGGTGTATTTATTCCAGGTCGAGCCTGTTCTCCAGGCAAATTTAAGATTATTGTTAGAGAGATCATAGTATGAAATAGCAATATCACCAAGATAAGTTATTGAGGAATATGTGCCACAGTAGGATGTGTTATCCACCGTAATTTTTGAAAATGATAAAAGCATTAAAAATATGATCATTTTAATCCACCGTTATTGTTTTTGAAATGTTTTTTGGGAAATCGGGATCGATTCCCTTTTTAACACCAAATTTATATGCGAGTATCTGGAAGAAAATCGTTGCTGAGATAGGAACTATATACCTATTTTTTGTAGGAATTGGTATAAAGATATCGCTTATTTTTCTTAACTCGTTATCATCTGGGGCAACTGTGATGATCCTCCCAAGCCTCGTCTTTACTTCGTTTATATGGGAAAGAACAAAATGTTTATCCTCAACAGTGCTTACAAAAAATACAGGATACTTGTCTTCGACTATGGACAATGGGCCATGTTTAAATTCACCTGAATACATTCCCTCTGCATGCACATATACCACTTCTTTGATCTTCAGAGCACCCTCAAGGGCGGTGGGGTAGGTTATACCGTAACCAAGCACATAAAAATCTTTGTATGAATATATGTATGATAGAACCTCTTCTGCCATTTCCTCAAATTTTTCTATAGAATCATTTAGGATTTCAGGTATGGATTCAAATGGAATATATGGAATGTCAATAAACCTTTTCTTCCCACTTAGCATAGAAAGGTAAAGAAATAGTAAAGACTGGTTAATGAAGGTTTTTGTTGCAGGTACGCTTATTTCAATGTCAGAAGCAATGGGGAGTACGAGATCTCCCATCAGTGCAATGGTGGATCCAAGGTTGTTAACAACAGATATGATTCTTCCGCCACTTTGCTCCCTAAATAAATCGCATACATTCTTTACATCCTTTGTTTCACCACTCTGGGATACAACAATGAGAAGATCGTCGTCCTCAAGAACAGAGGCATAGAGCTCTCTGAATTCGGAGGCGAAAGAAATGTTTATGGTCTTCTTTGCAATGTTTGAGAAGTAGTATGTTCCAAGTAACGCAGAATGGTATGAAGTTCCTGCACCAGTAATGAAAATCCTTGGAGATGCATTAATGAGGTCTACACCCTCTTCATAAACGGTATTTCCAGATAGCAAACCTATAAGTGCCTTTGCCTTTGAAGGGGATTCATGGATCTCTTTCAACATAAAATGTGGATAGGAACCTTTTTCAACAGTGCTAATATCAAGCTCTGTCTCCGTTGGCTCTCTATCCAAGACCTTACCTGAGAGAAGGTCTCTAACGATAAAGTAGTCATTACCAAATTCTGCAAATTCATTATCTTTCATTACGACGATCTTTTTTGTTAGATCGAGTATAGATGCGAGGTCACTCGAAGCACAAATGAAATCTTCACCTACCCCTAAAAATAAAGAAGAGCCTTTCTTAACCACGAACATCTTATCCTCATCTACCTTTGTTACTATAAAGGCAAAGTCTCCTTCTAAATCTTTTGCGCTCAGGACAATGGCATTAATCATATCGTTATCGACCTTTAGATAATCTTCAATGATATGAAGAATAATCTCACCATCATTTTCACCCTTAAGCCTGTGGCCTGTGGAGATAAGCCTCAATCTAAGTGCAGGTGTATTGATGATATTGCCGTTATGCGCACCAATTAAATTTCCAGTACAATCAGTATGGGGCTGTGCATTTCGCTTTTCAGGAACACCAAAGGTTGCCCACCTCAATTGGATTATACCACGCTTTCCGCTAAGCTCAGTAAAATTCAGTTTATCTGAAACCTCCTCAATTTTGCCTGCATCCTTTCTGATTTCAAAATTACCAGTGTCGGATATTACTGCAACCCCTGAGGTATCATAACCTCTGTAGGAAAGTCTCTTTCCTGCCTTTAAGAGGACTTCACCCATTCCTATGTTTTTATCCTTGTATATCACTCCAAAAAATCCGCACATTTATCTTTTTGAAATGTATCACCAATCATAGGCTATGTCAACTGGAAAATTCAGCTTGCAATTTTGTTGACAAATAAAGTTTTGTATATATTATCTAAATATGTTATTACTATTGTTAGGATTTAGTGTTGTAAACCCTGATTTGGTCATAAAGACCAGACAAAATCAATTCAGTAAAATGATAAGGGATATTGCCTATAGTGTGAATTCGGATTCTTTCCGTATTTCTTACCAATGGATGAGAGGATTAAGAAATTACAGACTCGGTGTCCACAAACTGGAAGGAAATAGGTACAAAAAGACTATTTATGTTTTTAAAAGTGATACATTGTTCAGAATAATCAAAACTGGAAAATCTGCCAGGGTTGATATTATTAGTCCACTTGAGGATGCAAATCTTTTTGCCCATGACTGGTTAATGTTCTTGCCTCAATATGTTTGGACGAAGAAGGGAAATCCTGCAGAGATTTCCTTCAATTATTACGGTGCTGAGTGTAAATTATATCTTACAAAGGATGGCAAAATATTAAAAGTTGTGTTACATTCCCCTAAAAAGGATGTCTTGATAATGTATACAAATTATGTTGATTTAAAAGGATTTAGAAATTTTCCGACTGAGTGGGATATTACAATTAATGGGCACAAGAGACATTTTAGAGTTGAGAATATATTTCTTAACAGGGGGATGTGTGGATCTTGTACTTTCAAAATTCCTCCTCACTAATTAGAAGATTTATTCGTACTGTTTATAAAAGGGAACTCTTTTTCTTCTTTTTGAGAAGACTGTTTTATTTTCTTTGTTTTGTCCTTTTTTATCTGACCTTAATAGGTTTTCTCAATGCAGAAATTTTATTGACAAGGGTTGAATTATATATACTTATTGCGCTATCTGTTTTAGCGATACCTTTTTTTCTGTTTGCTGTTCCTTCAAGGGACAAAATAATAAAGAGAATAGAGGATAAGGTCCCTGAGCTTCAGGCAAGGTTGTTTCTTTTCTTTAACCCCTTTGTTACAGATAATGACTCCCGCATTATGTACGAAAAGTCAGAGAAGGAGTGCGCCGAAATTTTGAAACATAAAAACCCAAAGGAGTTTTCATATAAAGGCATCTACGGATTGAGTCTGATATTTTTCTTTTC
Source organism: uncultured bacterium (assembly GCA_964596115.1). Classification (GTDB taxonomy): domain Bacteria; phylum Hydrothermota; class UBA3072; order UBA3072; family B12-G15; genus CAZQRW01. Next base: position 8,738 of record CAZQRW010000012.1, on the reverse strand, counting down.
TTCTCTTTTAATTTTTCTTTTTGCTCCATTTTCTCTTAAGATAAAAAATCCTCAAATTCATATACTGTTCAGAAAATCTGCTGTCGAAATGGGCAAAGATACATTTATTCTGGTGAGGGCTAATTTGCCAAGAATTTATATTAGATATGGACATAATAAACAACAGATGAGAAGGATTGGTAAAGATAGATTCGGTATTATTTTTAAACCAGATTCCTCCAGGAGATATTTTGTGGGATTTAGAAAGTGGTACATTCCCATATATATTGCTGTAAAAGAACCTCTCCAGATAGAACGAATATTAGTAAGGATTCATTTTCCGGTTTATCTTAACATCCCTGACATTGTGGATTCAACAGGTAAGAGAAGCATAAGGGTAATAAGTGGTGCTTTTGTAAATGTTTCTGGTATTGCCAGTAGAAAATTGACTAAGAGTGTTGGAAATGTAAAGGTGAAAATTAGTGATAATAGATTTAATCTATTGTTTCCAGTCAAAAAGGATACAGTGGTGAAATTTAGGCTTTACGACGAGTCAGGTATTTCCTCAAACGAGATCTCTTTTTATATAGATGCAATTCCAGATAACCCCCCAAAGATAAGATTCCTCTATCCCATAGGAGTATACAAACTAAAGAAATTACAGGTGGTACCAATAACAATTAAGGCAGAAGATGATTATGGATTAAAGAGAGTCTGGTTAAAGATTGGGAACAAAAGGATAGGGGAAAGGGACCTTGAGGGAGAAGAGACTTATATGGATTCTTTTCCCCTTGTTGTAAAGAATCTTTTGCCTGGAGAGACATTGAAGGTCTATGCAGCCTGCATGGATATTGCCAAGCAGGTCACTTTTTCAACGCCAATAGAAATATTTATGCCCTCTATGGAAGAAATTTTTTCTGGACTTGAAGAGGCAACAGATACATTACACAGGAATACAGGAGAAATCATTGAGAAAGAGGAGCAATTGAAGGAGCAAATAGAGAATTTTTTGCAGAAGGAGAAATTTAGTGAAGAGGATTACCTTGAGATAAGAAAGACACTCGAGGCACAAAACTCCTTGATAAAAAAGATAGAGAAGATGAAAAAAATAGCCGAGGTTCTTCAATCTCCAGAAGTAGCAAAAGAAATGAAAAGAATAAAAGAGCTTCTTAACAGCATTGATGTAGAAGAGTTAAAGAAGAACATTTCACAGAGTAGTCATAGCAGATCAGATCTTGATATGTTGAGAATAGATCAAAGTAAGCTCATTTCAATGTTGAAAATGGGAAGAGAACTTCTCGAAAAAGTAAGGGATATAATGGAGTTAAATAAATATATAAAAAAGAGCGAGGAAATACTACATAAACAGATGGGTATCTCAGAAAGAAAACCTTCTGATTCACTAAGTACCGAAGAAAAACAACTCTCAGATTCCCTTCGGAAAACAATGGATGGGATGAAGGAGAGCGAAATAAAGGAAATTAGGGCTGCCGTCTCTACGATTAGTGATATACCTGATGAGATGAGCAAACTTGGTACTTTTTATAAACAGGGAAGAAACCCAGAAAATCAGGAGATTTCTATAGAGCAAAAATTATCCGATTTTCTTGATCAATTGAGAATGATAAAAAATAAAATGACAGGTGGGAAAATAGCCAAGAAAAAGATTCTTTCCCTTGCATTAGGAATAAGATTTACTGCATTAGAGATGAATAGATTCATGAATACATTTGGTGGAGATACAGTGAGACTGGGTAGAAATGAAACTTTGATGGACCATATTGAGCATAAAGAGAAAATAACTGTGAGAAAAATAAAGGACAAGGATCTTGTTTTTATTGAGGGAATAAAAGAGGCAAATAAAAGAAATTTAGAAGAATCAAAGAAGCTTTTCATAGAAACAATGGCTTTCTCACCGGCGGTTTTTATCCTGTTGCAGGAGGCAGAGGATGCAATTCAATCAGGTATGGGGCAGATGGAACATAGTATCTTCCCACAGGTAACGTTTAAAAAATCAATTCAGAAAATGTTGAATTCGTTGATTGCACTATTTGAAACAAACCCTGCAGGTGCATCCTCAATGCTTTCAGCACTTCAGAAAATAATGAATCAGCAAGTTTCTATCGGCAAACAGCTTCAATCGCTCATACCCCTTCCTTCTGAACAAAGGGGAAAGGGATTGCAAAAACTTGCCGGAGAGGAAAGAAAGCTTGCCAAAGAAACCGGAAAATTGGGAGATGCCTTCAGACCACTTGCAGAGGAGATGAGAAGGCTTGCAGAAGAATTTGAAAAGGGATACATTAATCAATCCGTTTTAAAAAAACAAGAGAGAGTAATAAGACAGTTTTTGGAGGCAGAAAGATCTATTAGGAGAAGGGAAATTTCAAAGAAAAGAAAATCTGAACCAGGAAAATACTATCCTCCCGTGGAGGTTAAAGTACCCCAAAACTTGGGAGAGAAGAACATATATCTCAGAGAATTGTTGAATAAAAGGATAAAAACGGAGAGGTATCCAGAGGAGTTTAAAAGAGAGATTGAAGAATACTTCAGGAAACTTGTAGAATGATAGTACTACTATTTCTTGTTAGTGTTAAGAATCCCATTGACTTTGCAAAATCTTTTGAAGAAAAGGGTGAGTATGCCAATGCCCTGAGGGTTTATTCGATTCTTTATCAAAAGGATAGATCTGAAAAAATTTACAAAAAAATAAGTGAGATGTATGAGAAAATAAAACCTGAGGGAGTAAATAATGTGGTGAGAATTATGATTATGAAAGGGGAAACAACTGGTGCAGTAGATAAACTTGAAGAGGCAGTGAGGATTGTCAAGAAGAAATATCCAATCGGAATAAAAGTAATTAAAGGTATTGCAGATGGGTTTAGCGTATTTAAGAAGAGTCACATTTTACTGGAGTTTGCACCATTATATGATTTTTTCCACATCACCAGGAAATATTATAGAGAGAAAAAAAATACAATATACCTTAATATACTGAAACAAATATCTTCGGATATTGTTTATATTGCATTTCCTGTTGATTCAGTTGAAAGACATATAGAGGAATTTTTACAATACCTACCCCATGAAACGAGTAGAAGAATTCAGTATTACATAAAGAAAAAAGAAAACGAGGAAAAAATAAAAGAGTATCTTACAAAGGGAAATTATAAGCAAGCCCTTGAATTATTACGTAATCCATTGGAGAGGGGGTATATCTTCATTCTGGAGAATAGACCTGAAGAGGCAGTGTTGGAATTAAAAAAGGCGTTGGAGATGGGCAAAGTTGAGGCCACCTCCGTTTATATTATTTTAAGATCCAATTATAATATTAATGAGATGATACCCTTGATAAAATTTTATTATGGCGAAAAAAATGTTCCGAACCCCGACTCGGCCCTCTCAATGTTTTTCCTTTACGAGATGGGGAAAGAAATCAGCACAAAAAAAATAAAGAAGGATTCACTTATACTTCCTTATCTTTATTACGATATATATATAAGTGGAAAAAAGAAAGAATACATTGATTCACTTATATTGCAGTATCCTCTTTCCCCTCCTGCAATATTGGGAAGGAATATTACAGAAAGGTAGATATACCAAGAATTATTGTTCCAAATATAATGATAAGAACCGGTGGAAGAAGATACCTATAAACACCAGGAAATTCAGCTCCATAATACTCTTTTGATAGAACAAGACATAGGTGAACTGGTGAGAGTAACACACCTGCAAAACCCGAAATATAGGCAATTTCGATGATATTAAGGATGTAATATTGGGGACCGCTATGTATAAATGGAAGTAGCAACGGAAATGATACAGCAACGTATGCCTGATTTACGCCAGTCAAAAAGCCAGTTATAAATGGAAAAACATATAGAATTATTATTATTCCGATGGAAGTGATTCCCAATCTACCTACTGCCTCAAGTCCACCTGATTTATTTAAGACATTTTTAAAAAGTAAAACAGTAAAGATCACAAGAAGGCTTTTATAATTTAATCCTTTGAATATTTTCTTCAGTTTAACTTTTTTTAAAAGAGAAAGAAAGATCAGAGTAGCAATTGTAGTCGAAAAGATTGAAATTGTTATATCAACCTTTAATACCATATAGAGAAGGATAATGATTATAATGGGAAGAAAACCGAGAAAAATGAGAGATAGACCTTTGATTTTATTTTCCTTAGATTTCCTATTGGATTTCTTATGAATACCGAGAGAAAGGATTGGAAGTAGACCTGAAAACATAGCCAGGGGTGAAAATATCCATTGATGCAGTGATAGAGTTCTAACGGGGATTTTTATAATAAAGGATGCAACGATCAAACCTGGATAGATTGGCCAGAAGTATTCCCAGATATGTCTATACCAAAAATTTATATATGTTAGCTGTTCAGGCGTTAAGTCAATATCCCTTGATGAACTTTCAACAACAGGTGCTGAAACAAGAGCCCCGCCAGGCATTGGTAAAAGACCAATTAATGCAGGAGGTATAGATAATTGAAAAAATTTATTTTTTACGATAGAAGATATTCCCCTGTCAAGAATTCCGAGTATCCCCCCTTCTTTCATCAAAGAACCAAGAAGAAGAACAGAGAAAACGATAATTAAGAGTTTTATAGTTAATTTGTCGTATATTGTTCCCCAAAATACCATAAGGAAAGGGAACGGCTTCATAAGGAATAAAATGCCAGTGGCGGCACTCGCAATCAATAGGACAAGCCAGAGTTCCCATTTTCTGATCAGTAAAATTAAGATAATAACAATGATGCCTACTAACTTGAATAGTTCAATCAATTCTTCTCCTCGTTGGTCTATATATATTTGTAAAATATTTCTCTGTCAAGGAAAAAATAATATACAGAAAGAAATGGCATCAAAAGGATATATTATAAGATTATAACATAAGGGAGATATATATGTATTGTCTCCTCTAACTATGAATAAAATATTAAAGCGTTTAGAAATGGAAAATCAAGAGTTGCAAATTTTATAAAATCCTTTTATGTTATACCCAACCTATACCACTATGTGCCAGATTATCTTTAGTATTATAATTAATTTCTATTAATAAAAAGGGGGGGTATCTCTGATACCCCCCTTTTTTTACAATCAATAAGATATTATTTCTTTTCTCTTAGGACTTCAAATTCTACGCGTCTATTCTTAGCATAATCTGCTTTAGTCCTTTCGGGAGACACAAGGGGTCTTGATTCACCATATCCAACCGCTTTAATACGGGAAGAAGGAATATTAAAGTGTCTTACGATGTACATTTTTACTGCATATGCCCTTAATCTTGAAAGTTTCAAATTGTAAGCAGATGAACCACGCGTATCTGTATGACCACTAATTTTAACAATTATCGAGGGGTTTTGTACCATAATCATTCCAAGAGAATCAAGTACAGGATAAGACTCAGGTTTTATATTAGCTCTATTGAAATCAAAATTGATATTTCTGAATGTAAATTTCATTCTCTTTTTAAGCAGTAAGATATCCTTTTGTATGGTTTCTGCGGGTTTAACCTCCACCACAATTTTCTGCCTTATGTAATTTTTAACAAGCGGTTTTACATTCATAACGTATTTTCCGGAAGGCAAAAGAACTTTATAAATACCATTACTATCCGTTTTTATAACCTCAAATTTATTCATTGTTGAATCAAGCAATGTAATCTCGCAAATTACACCCTCTTTTGTCTTTGCATTTTGTGCTTTTCCAACAAGATAACCTTTGTTTATTTTTAATGCGCAAGTTTTTGTAATTGATTTTCCTTTTACTATATATACATTTTGCTCAAATGGGAGATAGTCTTTTAGATGGATTTTTATTTTGTATTTTCCTTCCAATAGATTAATTTTCGCAGTACCTGTGCTATCGGATTTTATCTTATACAATTTAGAAGGAATAATATTAATAGGTGCATCTGCAATGGGTTTACTGGATAATGTATCAATCACGTGGCAGATAAGAAGTCCAGTAGATGGTTGCATCAGTATTGTTTTGTATACTACTTCTTTTGGTTCGGCTTTAAATGAAACTGTTTTTGTTTCAAAATCTTTTTTCTTGATCTGTATTTTTATATCAGGTGCATAAGTCCGAAATGCAAATTTCCCATTGTTGTCGGTCGTTTTGGTGAATGTTTTACCATTCCCATATGTTACAGTAAAACGGGCAACGAGGGGTTTTCCTGTTATTGAATCCTTTACGATTCCACTGACTTTAGACCATGTAGGTGAACGGAATCCAAAATTTAATTCTGCACTAATCCCTTTTGTTCCGTAAAATAACCCTCTGTGGTTCGAGACCCCAATATCAAGATATGCGTATGGGAATTCAAAACCCAACCCGAGACTGTATTCTAAGAGTTCCTTTCCCCCTATCCCTATTCCTGCCCTGACAGGTAAGAAGCTGCCAAGGGCATATTCGCCTTCAACCGTAAGTTTTGGGATAACAGTCGAAAGTGCCGTGTTTGAGAAACCTTGCTCATAGTTAACGCTGAGTTTCCAGGGGTCGTAGATTCCACGCCAGACAGCACCAATATTGAGTATGGGTGGGAGGTGGGTTGTGAAGGGATTATAACTTGTCGAGAATGTCGTATCAATGAATTTATTAAAAATAGAATCTCCATTTATTGAATCCCCTGAAAGGAACATATCAAGCAATTTATAAAGATTTATACTATCAAGATTAACAATTCCTTCACCTATAATCAGGCCACCATTATCGGAGAAATCGAGTGAATCTGCATTCCACTTAATAAAGGAATAGGCATTTTTTAAGGATATCCCTGCTGTAAATGAATTTGAAAAATCGTACGCAATACCGATATTCGATCCAAATCCAGAATTCCCTTTTGGATCCAGGCAAAGTCTAAAAGAGACAGTATCGGTTGACTGTAAAAAATTACTATCCGAATTGAAATAAGACCTGTCTTTCGTCACATCAAAATATGCAACCCCGTAGAGATAACTAAACGAAGCACCGATATATAGATTGTGTTTGTTATTCAGTTTAATGGCTTGTCCATATCCAGCTGATACTTCTCCATATAGAATAGCATCAAGGTCATTTGTAGAAAAATTATAGATTTTCCCAAGCTGATTTCCATTAAGACCTAAATCAATAAGGTCTTTAGAAATATTTAAATTTACTCCACTAACTACCCTTGGGGCAAATGCAAATCTACCTATTTTCAGACCGAGTAGATTTGCGTTTGCCCTTGGATGAACTAAGAATCCTGATGAAGGGATATTGGATAAAAGTGTTGCCTTATCGGATTCTTGGAGTGTATCTTTTACAATATAACTGTTCCATAAGTTAATAGATAAAGCATTGTTTGTGGCTTCTAAGCCCAATTTTATTACGTTTATATCAAGGTTTGGGGCGTATTTATAACCAAGCATTGCAGGATTATAAAATAATGCCCCGGCACCATTAGACGCTTGAGAGCCATATTGTTCAAAGAGGTTTTGATATGATGCATTCAGGGGAAAAGAGAATGTCAGTACTAATACTGCTAAAATAAATATGAACTTTTTCATTATTGCCTCGCTATTTATTACCGTTTATGTTTAACCAGTAGTTAATTGTAACATAGCCTTTGAATCCTATATAATCAGAGGGTCTTACAAATATCTTTCCGATTGCAGGGGTGTTTGCTTCTATCAAATATATTCCTGAGGTATCATCAAAAACTTTAGCAGCAGTGGAGTCAACAGTTAAATCAAGGTCTGAAATTGTATCCGAAATCGCATATCCATTTGTATCTGTTTGGGGTGGGAATAATGAATCCGCAAGAAAGAATGTATCTGCCTTGGTTGAATTCATAAGATAAACTTTATATTCAAGCCCAATTGGTAAATGATTCCACAAAACAGAAGCTATATTTATATAATTTATCTTGAAATTTGTGGTATCAAGGGAATCAGGGTTAAATGCCTTTCTGATATCGTCTGAAATAGTAAAAGGAACTTCAAACGTGTAGACAGTATCGCCGTTCAGGTATGCATCAAATACAGATTTTATATAACCCCAGGCAGAATCAAATGTTGCAAAACCATTTATACTGTATCCTTCAATGACCATTTTATATCCACCGAAATTAAAGTTATGGAAGCTTTTCGTAAGAGTCGTATCAAAATTACCAGGGGGTAAGGAAATCAATAAAGAATCGAATAGTGTTGTATCCTCGGTTAAGGCAGTTAAAGAGTAGTTGACTTTTCCTGTGAACGTATCGGGGCCAGGACAAAATCCCTTGAGGTGGGCAATACCATCTATAGTTTTAAGTGCTGTGTGAAAGACAGTTTTTAATGTATCAATTTTATCAGGTAAACTTTGTTCTATCCCAAGATAGAACACCAGAGAATCCTTTGCACCTTTTGAACTGCTATAATACGCTGTATCGGATCTTATAAATATCGAATCATTTTCAATATAAAAATGCCAATGACCCAGGTTGCCATTGATTGAATCAATAGCCTTTTGAACTGTCATAGACGAATCCCCTATAGGAAAGTTTAGATTTCCACCTATAACGGGAAGACTTTTAGGATATTCGATATTACAACCAACAAAAAATGAAAAAAGCAAAATGTAGATTAAGATTAGTAAGTTTTTCGACTTCATAATAATACCTCCTTTTTGTAATTTTATGTACTACACTAGTTTACAATAATTGTCAAGGATTTTTTATAAAAAAATGAAAGCATATAGAGTTGGTTGAGGATATGTCTCTCATTGTCTCGGTGCTTGA